>JAZNFC010000028.1:0-21982 GCA_045588935.1 Alistipes sp.
CATACCGATTTTAGCGACGAGGTTATCATTGATGGCAACTCATCGTTGATTGGCTCCATTTTTCGCAACCTAACCGAGAATGCCATTGCCTATTCCGAGGGTAGGAACATCTATATATCGCTACTTGAAAACAATGATAAGCTATGCCGTATCCGCTTTGAGGATGATGGCAAGGGTGTTGAGCAGAAACACCTATCACACCTCTTCGAGCGATTCTATCGTGTGGACAAAGGTCGCTCACGCCAAAAGGGAGGTACAGGTCTGGGACTTGCTATTGTAAAACACGCGGTCCAATTCCACGGCGGCACAATCACCGTCATAAATAGACCCAATGGCGGCTTAAGGTTTGAGTTTACCGTAAAAAAACACGATGTGTCGTAAGTCATAATATAATAATAGCGACCACTTGATGCGGTCGCCATTGTTGTTTAGAGTTTCATTCCTCTGCTCTTCTTTGGCTGAATAGGTTGTCAGATTGCTTGGCAGCTGCTTGTACTTTAGGGGTGCTTGGTCACCACCACCGTGGTCTTGCAGAGCGTGTCACCCTTCGTGTCACACACCATAATAATAAAGTTGTTGTTGGGCTGGTCGAGGTATCCCCACTCCGGTGCAAAGGTAAACTCAAAGGGGATGGTTTCGCCGGCGATGGTCAGGTGGTGATTGTTGTGCACGATAAAGTTATCATGCATAACGACGATATAGCAATCCCCCGTAAAGCCACCTACAAGGCCTTTACATAGGTATGTGTGTTTGGTGAAGGGCTCGTTGCTGCTCGTGTTGTTGCTTATCGTTGTTTCGTTGATGCATTCAATAGTGATATCTGTGAGCTTTACATTTTTTGTGTTTACCTCTAAATCGACATCGCAGGCGACAAACAGCACTGTTGCCATAAGACAAAAGATAAGGTTTCTCATAGTTGTATCGATTGCTTTATTATTTAATATATACTGCAAATATACCTTCCCTCCCACGGATTTTCCAAATCTTATGCATCGAGAATTATCTTTGTCAATATATATTTCTGCATATTGAATATTTCTTGCATATATATACAAAACGTGGGTGACTAAAGAGCAAAATAGTCACCCACGTTATGTCTATGCACAACTACTCGTGGTGGTGGTCATCCTCGTGGTCGAGGACTATGCCATAGGGATTTACATTTGTGAGCTTTGCGCCCTGATACTCACCTGTTAGGGTGTTGAGGAAGGCTACGATATCCTCTACTTCCGAGGTCGTGATATCTACATCCGACTGGTAGCGTGCCATATCATAGACAGCCTCCTCCAATGTTGTGCGTGTGCCATCGTGGTAGTAGGGCCATGTGAGGGCTACGTTACGCAGGCCGGGAACCTTGAAGCGGTGACGATCGCGCTCCTGCTGTGTCTGTTTGAAGCGTCCGTTATCCTCTTCGGTAAGCTCCTCGCCACGGTCAGCGAAGTAGTGACGACGCAAGCCCATAAGCTCATACGACTCACCACCGAGGTTGGCACCTACGTGGCAGGTGGCGCAGTTATAGCGCTTGAAGAGCTCATAGCCACGAAGTTCTTGTGCTGTGAGGGCCTCGTCGTCGCCCAGCAACCACTTATCGAACTGTGAGTTGGGGGTTACCAACGTACGTTCAAACTCCTCAATGGCATTTGTAATTGTTGCCTCGGTAATACCCTCGGGGTAGATTGATGCGAAGGCTGCCTTATAGAGCTCATCCTTCTCCAGCTTGGCGATAATCTCGTCGAATGATGTAGAGGCCATCTCCACGGGGTTGAGGGGAGGTCCTGCAGCCTGCTCGGCAAGCGTCCTGGCGCGACCATCCCAGAACTGAACGAAGTTATATACGGCATTAAATACCGTAGGAGCATTAACGCCACCAAGGCGCTCATCCACGCCGTGTGAGTAACGGTGGTTATCCACACCTGCGCTCTTGAGACTGTGGCATGATGCACATGATATTGTGTTATCTACCGAGAGACGTGTGTCATGGAAGAGAGCAAAGCCCAGTTGAGCCTTCCTCTCGTCAATATTCTCGGGTGCCAGAATGGGACGAATGGGTTCACCTGCACGTTCACCCTCCAGACTGTCGTTATAGTAGGCTGTGCGATAGTTGCGAGCCCACTCAACAATGATGTCGCGCTTGGCATCGGTCATCTGGCTACCCCAGTGCATAAGATAATACTTCGCCTCGGGCATGCTCTTGTCTATGGCCACCTTCTCAACCTTTGCTACATCTACGGGGTTGGGGAGTGTGCCATTTGTCACCGCCTCATAGAGGGGTGCGATATCGAAGGCACGGTAGCCACGTGCGATATCCTCTTTCACGACATCGCCTACTACGGGTAACTCTCCATAGAAGGGTACGGGGGCATCAGCCACATGGCAACTCAAGCATCCTCCCTCGGTGAGAATTGCCGCCACGCGCTCCTCGGAGGTAGCTCCCTCGGGTGCTGCAATGGCTACGCGATAGACTACGATGAGTACGGCGGCTACTGCCAACAGAGCTACGAAAGCTCTCCAAAATCTCTTTGCGTTTTTCATAGACCTATTATTATTAGTTAATTGTATGCATGTACGCTTGTTGCTGCCGAGGGCAGATAGTTAACACCCCACCAACACATCTGCAATGCGAGGAAAGCCACGACAACTATTACGTGGTATGTTCTACGGCGAGTCTTGCTTCTCCCGAGCTGTGGTGCAAGGTGAAGGGCAACAAGCCATAAGCACCATGTCACGGCAGCCCATGCTTCCTTGGCATCCCAGCTCCAATATGCACCCCAAGCATCCTTTGCCCAGATGGCCCCCGACAGCATGCCCACACCGAAGAAGGCGATACCCCCATATATGAGTTGCTCGATAGCCTCATCGGTGTCGAGTGTTGGGCGTATAAGTGTGCCTATGGCGAGTAGGGTGGCACAGCCTAATAGTGCGTAGGAGAACATATAGACCGAGACGTGTGGTATAAACCACGCGCTCTGCAGTGCCGGCATAAGCGTCTGGTCGTGAATCTCGGGCTTGAGGATGTTTATTGCGATAAATACCGTCGCCATAAGTGTCGAGAAACACAATATCCAATTATATCGCCAGCGCACATAAGTAAACAAACCTGCGATAAGCATAAAGAGCGAGTACCATAGTCGTGTCTCGCCCATGGTGCGTAGTGGTGGACGTCCCAGCGTGTACCACAAAGTCCCGACAAAGAGCGCGAATATTATTATGGCTGTAGAGGTGCAGGCTATAGCTGCCATGCGGCGATCTCGCCTCACAACCGCCAGAAGAGCTCCTATCGCAGCCATGACCACGGCTACGATGGCTACATAGGGAAATATGTTCCAACCGATAATCATACTGCGTTTGTTGTTTTCTTGTTTACACCTCGTCGTGGGCCCTGCAAGAAGAGAAGCAATGAACCAGCCATGAGCATCACGATGCCTATGAGCGTGAGCCACTGCCAAGGCTCCTCGATAATCTCCACAATGCAATATTCCATTTGCTCCTTGCTCTTTGGGGCAATCTCTATGAGGTATATCTTTCTATGCCACGACTCGTTGTAGGGGTGGTTTACGCGGAGCGTGGCATCTCTATTGTCGATTTTCAGTCGTGCCTCCATATTCTCGGCTACGCCACGGCTATTAAGCTCCATGGTGTAGTCCTCGAGTTCCATCTCAAAGTCAAGATACGTAGCTACGCCCTGCATGGTGAAGGCCTCGTTTGTCGGTGTTGAGTGGTAGAGTATTGCGCGCATCTGATGACGGTCAGGAGCTCCATAAATCCCCGCAACAAGGAGCAACCACAACCCAACATGGGTGATAAGAAAACGCCATCTTATGCCCAAGGCATTGCGCCAGCCTCGCAGGATGATAAGCGTGATGTGGCTCGCGACAAAGAGCAGAGCCGTGATTACCGGATAACTTTCGCCCGATGGCGATGATTGCAGTCCAAGATATATGCCTACACCGACCATCAGCGCCAAGGATAGCCATGTAGCGCTCCACGATAGCATATATCTTATCACAGCACTCTCTCTCTTATGTCTATACCCAAGCCACAACCCTACGAGCCACAACACCAGCAGAAGTATATTCAGGGGTGCCCTGAATATACCGATTGTGGGGGTTCCGACGATGAGGTGCAGTACCACGGTAAGTGCCATGATAAGAGCTGCCAAGCACGTTCCCTTTATTGTTATATCTCGTGATGTAACGGACATATTACACATTTTAACGGTATAAAGGTAATTATTTTATTTAGAATATGAATAATTTTTGCGCGAAAAATTAATTCTTATAGCCATATTTATATGTTCAGCTATGTGTTTAAGATTGAAAATTACGGTTGGCTCGGTATTTGTCATGATATGAGGGTATATCTCTTAACGCATAAACTTAATAGATTATGAAAAGATTTTCACACATCGTAATGATGGCATTAGTGCTAATGATGGCAACAACGGCCTCGGCGCAGAGCGCGGGTAAGAATCACCCTCGCTGGCGAGATTTTAAGACTAACGGTTTTGGGGATAATTGGGAGTTATCGGTAGGTGGCGGTACCTCGATTCTATTCCTCACGGGTAAAAATAGCAACCCCGGTAAGCTCACCGACCGCACGGGTTGGAACGTAAATATCGGTGCCACGAAGTGGTTTGTACCTACGTTGGGTATGCGCTTGAAGGTCGATGGCGGTGAGTTTCGCAACTTTGCGACGCAGAGTGGACTTAAGAATCAAGGCCCCTATAATACTCCCTATATCCATGTGCATGGCGATATCATGATACATATGTCGAACTGGATTGGAGGTTATCGTAGCGACCGCTTCTATAATGCTATATCGTATGTCGGCTTTGGTTACTCGGCGATGTCGTTTACCAACAAGTCGCTCGGCTCGTATAATGGAGAGTATGCTTTTAGCCTCGGCATGGTGAATAAGTTCCGCGTGTCGCCACAGGTAGATATCGAGCTTGACCTGCGCAGCTGGCTCTTCCCGCAGAGCACTCTTCCTACGGAGATACGTGGCTCGGGACGTTTTGCCTTTGCAACCTCGGCATCACTCGGGGTGGCATACCGCTTTAACCGTCGTGATTGGAGTGTTGCCGTACCCGATGTTGTTGTCGATGGCTATATAGCTGCTATTGTCGGCCTTGAGGAGGATTTGCTCGCTACTGCGACCATGCTTGAGGAGTGTGGTAAGGAGAATAACACTCTGAAGAGCCAGAATAAGGCGTTGAGTGATGACCTCGCAGTATGTAAGAAGCGTAATAGCGCGGCTACACCAGCGAAGGTTATAACCGATGATGTCCTCTTCTTCTCGATAGGTGAGGCTACATTGAGCGACTATGCCAAGGCTACGCTTAAGAGTCTTACATCAAATCTGGCATCTACCGATGTGAAGATTACTATCTCGGGATATGCCGACAAGGAGACAGGTAGTGCAGAGCGTAACATGCAACTCTCGCAGGAGCGCGCCGAGGCTGTGGCTGGCTATCTTGAGGGCCAGGGCATCAAACGTGACCGTATGGCTTTGGAGTGGTTTGGTGATACGGTGCAGCCATTTACGGAGCTTGGCGTAGCGACCAACCGCTGCGTTGTGATACGATAGATAGAGTGTTAATTGGCAGACATGCCATATATCATAAATGTGGGTGACTTCAAAATAAGATAGTCACCCACAGTTTATTCAGCCCATGCCCTGTTTACTCCTTAATCTGTGCTATGGCCGCAGCCTTGAGCATAAAGAAGTTTGTCGAGGGGTTACTCTCAAATAGACGGTAGTGATGCATATTTCCCCAACTTGCAGGGCGATCTTCTATCTTGCAATCCTGCTTCGTATCATTATCTACGTAGTCACGTATAAGGCTGTGCCACTGATTTATGCGTGATACCGAGGCGTTGTAGTCGAAGAGATTCCTGGCCGGGTCGCAAAGCTCCTTCAGCGCATCTATATATATCTTGCGATACTCCTCAATCTCGAGTATCTTGCCGATAAGCGGGCAGCGACCCGTATCGCCCCATTGTAGCGGGTCGTGGTTCGCCGAGTCGTTCTGCACGCCACAATTGAGAGAGGTTCCCAACGTATTATCGTAGTCGTAGGGGATGAAGAAGAATTGGTAGTTCTCCTTATCCGACGAGTTGAAGTAGATATAGTAGTTATTCGAGTTATTCCAGTAGTCGTCCCACATTCCTACGGCTACATTCACGGCATAGGTGCGTAGTAGAAGGTTGACATCACATACCGAGGCTATCCAGTCGTGAAACTCTTCTCCCTGGAGTGTCGATAGCTTGCGCGTAAACTCGATGAGCTGCTCACGTGCCGCGGCGAAGTTCTCGATATTGCTCTCTAACTCATACGTATAGTCATTTGTTGAGTCGTCGTCGTAGTGTATCCACGCATTGTTTATGTCGTTGTAGTTAAGCGTAGCTCCATAGCGACACTTCCAGAGATTGTGTTCATGGTCGCCGAAGAGCTCCTTGCGACGCTTTACAAATTTGTCGTCTATAGCCTCGATAAGCTCATAAACACCATAGTATGCAGGCTTGCTATCGCCCTCAACCTCAATCCACAATCGGCAGTATGAGCTATATGCCGCAGTCCAAATACCATAGCGACGGAAGAGATCATAGCAGTATAGCTCACGACAATAGGCACTATCATCCTTATGCCACTTAAGGTATAACTTGCGTATGCCCTTCAACTCATGCTCATCGTCCTTCTGATACTTGCGTAGGTTGAGCATAAAGTGGCAGTGGTTCCACTGTGTATTGTTTGTCTGATGCATCTCCCCGCCATTGCCCTCGGGGCGACGTCGCGAAGTGTTGCCACGCAGGCGTAGTCCTGCATCCTCGAAGTCGTAGTTCTCGCCCTTTGACTTGAAGTTCACATCGCAGTGCACATATTCGTTGGTGTTGCTGTTGCGGTCGTATGCCTGAAGCAGGGCGTTCCACTGCTCTACTGTAACCTTTACACGTATCTCGGGCAGTGCCTCCATGTCAAACACCCAGTCGAGGCTGCCTACAGCCCACGATGTATCTACCTCATTATCCGTTGGAGGTGTAGGCTCTTCGGGCTCTTCGGGCTCTTCGGGCTCTTCTGTTTTGTCGTTGTTGTCGTCGGATTCCTCTGTATCCGACGGTGTGGTATCACTAAAGGTAATCTCGCATGAGGTGAGCGAGAGTGTCGCTGCAGCAAGCAGCGCAATAATTCGGTTTATGTAGTTCATCTTCATCGTGTTGTGTATTTCTATTACAAAGGTAATAAAATTTACGGAAGGTTCCTCCTCCCCCCCCCCAAAAAAAACGATTAACATTTGTTGTTGAGGCGCTGCAGAAGGCTCTCGTAGTAGCTCTTCGATACGGGTATGCGCTTGATTGAGTCGTCGTCAAGAGATATATAGTGCATGCGACGCTCCTCCCCCATGAAGTTTATTTTGTTGATATTCACAATGTAGGATCTATGACAACGCACCATAGATGTGCCCTCCAGGCTCTTCTCTAAACTACTCGTGCGACAGCGTAGCATGTATGAAGCTATGCGGTCGTTATGTTTGTAGTAGATACGTATGTAGTTATCTTCGGACTCCATATAGTATAGGGCGTCGAGATTGATTGTTAGGCGCAGCGTACCGCTGTTGTCATGGAGTTGTACCATGCGCGTTGCACGCTCCTGCGTTGAGGCCGACACTGCGGATGTGAGGGTTGCTGCTGCGCGGAGCTCACTCTCTGTGCTATTTTGCAATATGCGGTACTCCTCGCCGAGGCGTTGCAACTGATATTGTGTAACTATAAGTTCTTCACACTTCGTGCGATATGCCGCAATAATGGCGATTATGCCATTCGGTATGGCGAGTATTACCGTTACGCAAAGGAAGGCTCGTATCGCAATATCCGGCACCTTGATGCCGCTTCTTGGAAAGAGATAGATGGTCATCACGGTATAGAGCATAGATATCAATATATTCTCTGCTATTATCCACCAAAGATACACGCCACGTGTCAGGTCGAGTCTGTCTTGCAGTATATACATTATCGTGCGACTCAATATGAGTAGTAATATGGCAGCAACATAGAAGAGTATGGTAAGACTAAATCGTGCGGTATCGGATGTGCCAAACCATAACGAGAGAGCATAATCTTTGTATAGGAATAGAAACACCCCTGAAAATAGAACGACACATAGTATAACGAGTGATATATATCTTTTCGATATCAGAAATTTTGGTATTTCGGTGTGCGCCATCTTTAGCAATATAAATAAGTTTTGCAGGGGCAAATGTACAAAATATTCCGCTTTCCTGAAAATTTTTACCACGCATATTGCAATTTTACCACAAAATACGTATTTCCGCCACATATTTCACGTGTGTACGTACGCTATACATATCTTTGTGCGTTTTTACCACGGTAGTGTGGTTGTTAGCGAGAGGCATTACGATCGACTCCATTGGTGTTGAGTGGCTCTTGAGAGGTGATGGTCTTGTCTTCTCGGCTAATGTGAATGTTGAACTAACAGAATATTTTTAATGAAGATTATTGGAACAGGAGCGGCTCATCCGGAATGTGTGGTGACAAATGGGATGTTGGAGCAGTTTCTTGAGACCACAGACGAGTGGATAACCGAGCGTACGGGTATCAAGGAGCGTCGAGTGATCTCATCCGAGAAACTCGAGGATATGGCCGTATATGCAGCCAACAAGGCACTGGAGGATGCAAACCTTACGGCTGCCGATATAGACTTTATCATCTGCTCGAATGTTGTTAACGAGTATGTGACTCCGGCGTTAAGCTGTATTATTCAGGGTAAGATTGGAGCTGCGTGTCCTACGGTAGATATCAATGCTGCATGTGCGGGCTTCATCTTTGCGTTGGACATGGCCGATGATAAACTTAAGGCAGGTAAGGCGAAGAATATTTTGATAGTGTGCGCCGAGGAGCCCTCGCGTATGGTGAGCTGGAAGAATCGTAGTACTTGCGTACTCTTTGGTGATGGTGCCGGTGCCGCTGTGGTTACTGCGGGTGATGAGCTTAAGGCTATACGTCTTACTACATCATCGCTTACCGATGTCCTCTATTATGAGCGTAGGCTCGAGCCCACGCCTTATATCGACAAGGATGAGAGTTTCGAGCCTTTGGTTATGCGTGGGCGCGAAGTCTTCAAGCATGCTGTGACAAGCTCTTGTCGCGATATTCGCGAGGTGCTTGCTGCGACAAAACTCTCCCCCGAGGATATCAAGTACTACATCTTGCATCAGGCTAATCGGCGTATTATCGACTCTATACGCAACTTCCTTGGCGTAGATGAGGAGCGTGTACCTCACAATGTTGAGCGTTATGGTAATATCTCTTCTGCGGCACTTCCCGCGCTGCTTGATGAGATGAATCGTGGAGGTAAGTTGCAGCGTGGCGATAAGTTGGTATTCAGCGCCTTTGGTGCAGGATTTACTACAGGAGCCTGTGTTATAGAGTGGGCAAAATAGTTTATAGAGATAAATTTAAGCTCTCGTAGTGGAGCACAAAAAGTTATAACAGAAAATGGAACAGAGAGTAGTTATCACCGGTATCGGTGCAATTACACCCGTAGGTAACCACGTCGAGGAGACGTGGAAGAATCTTGTTGAGGGTAACTGCGGTATAGACTTTATTAAGGGCTTTGACGAGTACGACCTCCCCGTGAAGGTTGCCGGCCAGATTAAGAACTTCGACACCTCGGAATATGAGCTCAATAGCGGCCTGGCACGTCGTAGCGATCGATTCTGCGTATATGCTATGGCTGCAGCCTCGGATGCTATGAAGGACTCGGGTCTTGTTAGTGGCGATAATATTGAGCCCGAGCGTCTTGGTGTATATATAGGTTCGGGCATCGGCGGTATGAATACCTTTGTAGGCCAGACAAAAGTAATGTTGGAGGAGGGCGTAGGTCGCATCTCTCCCTTCTTCGTGCCTATGATGATTTCGAATATCGCTTCGGGTAATGTTGCTATTTCGCACAATGCTCAGGGCGTATGTCTTCCCGTGGTTACAGCATGTGCTACAGGTACGCATGCTGCAGGTGAGGCCTACCGTGCCATTAAGCATGGCTATGCCGATGCTATCATCACGGGTGGCGCCGAGGCTTCGGTACATCCTCTGGCTATTGGAGGCTTCGCCAACAGCAAGGCTCTCTCACGCTCGGAAGATCCTTTACAGGCGTCGTTGCCCTTCTCGGCAGACCGTCATGGTTTCGTTATTGCCGAGGGTGCCGGTATGATGATTTTCGAGTCTTTGGAGAGTGCACAGAAGCGTGGTGCGAAGATTTATGCCGAGGTTGTGGGCTATGGCAATAGCTGCGATGCACACCACTTCACGGCACCTCGTCCCGATGGTGTTCCTGCATCACGCGCTATTAAGCAGGCGTTGGATGAGGCCTCGTTTGATGCAGAGAAGGATCTCCTCTATATCAATGCTCATGGTACGGGTACGCCTTTGAATGACGTGGCCGAGACTCATGCCATCAAGCTGGCTATGGGTGAGGAGGCTGCCAAGAAGGCGATAATTACCTCTACGAAGTCTATCACGGGTCACATGCTTGGTGCTACGGGTGCTGTGGAGCTTATTGCTTCAGCTCTCTCGCTTCATCATGGCATCGTAACACCTACCATAGGTCTTACGAATCCCGATCCCGAGTGTGACCTCGACTACACACCCTTGAAGGCTCGCGAGGCAGACCTCACCGTGGCGATCTCTAACTCGCTCGGCTTTGGCGGTCACAATGCCTGCGTGGCACTACGCAAGTGGAACGATAAATAATAATAAAACTCTATAGAAGATGAAACTATTGGAAGGTAAGGTAGCACTTGTTACAGGTGCAGGCCGCGGTATTGGTAAGGCTATTGCCTTGCGCTATGCCGAGGAGGGTGCTAATGTGGCATTCACCGATTTGGTTATCAACGAGGCCGTGGAGCAGACTGTCAAGGAGCTCGAGGCTATGGGTGTTCAGGCGAAGGCCTATGCTTCAAATGCTGCTAACTTTGAGGATACACATGTCGTAGTTAAGCAGGTAGTCGAGGATTTTGGTCGTATCGATATTCTTGTGAATAACGCCGGCATCACCAAGGATGGCCTTATGATGCGTATGTCGGAGGAGCAGTGGGATGCCGTTATCAACGTCAACCTCAAGTCGGCCTTCAACTTCATTCACGCTGTGACACCTATCATGGCGAAGCAGCGTTCAGGCTCTATCATCAACATGTCTTCTGTGGTTGGTGTCAGCGGTAATGCAGGCCAGTGTAACTACTCTGCATCGAAGGCCGGCATGATTGGTCTTGCCAAGTCTATTGCCAAGGAGATGGGTCCTCGTGGTATTCGCGCTAACTGTATCGCCCCCGGCTTTATCATCACCGATATGACCAACCAGCTCTCGCAGGAGGTTAAGGATCAGTGGGCAGCACAGATACCTCTTCGTCGTGGTGGCACTCCCGAAGATGTTGCTAACGTAGCTCTATTCCTTGGATCGGATCTTTCGTCGTATGTTAGCGGACAGGTTATTCATTGTTGTGGTGCTATGAACTGCTAATTTTCGATTTGTATAGGGCATCTTTGTCCTCTCAATCATTAGGCTGAATGGAATGTACATCCAAGTACTATCCATCCAGCCTAATTTCATGTCGAGAACAAATATGCTCCTCTAAAATCAAAAATTCTCGCGTTCCGTGATGTGGTGTTTCGCTGTATCTAACCCCTTCTGTCAACAAATCCGATTTTCGATTATAGTGGGTCATTCTTAACCTCTCAATCATTATCCCAAATGGGCAGTACGACAAATACAGCCCATCGGTGGCATCTTTATATCTTGATGTTTTGCGAGAGTATTGTTTGTTTCAAAAATTATTTTTAATTTTGTGATACCATTCTGCAAGGAGTGGTGACATATAGAAAGTGTATTTCGTTGTTCTTATATGAGAATCTGACAATTTTCAAGACCAAGGAGCAGGCGGACAACACTCATTTCTTGTATAGCTATGTGGCTATGCACTTCTCTGTGCATATACCCCATACTATCCAAGTGTGGGGCATTGTAGCGTTTGTTTTGGTCAGGTTTTGTCAGAGCCTTCATATAAACAAGCGAAATTCAACTCCACACTTTCTATTTATTCGGGTACGTGTCATTGGAGTTGTGGCAGATATAAACAACACAAACATTTTATGAAGAAGCTTGGTTCATTACTCTTAATGGCGGCAATGCTCTTTGTTGCTTGCGAGGGTGGCTTTGAGGAGGGAAAGCAGCCCGATGATGGCGGTAATACCAATTACGATTACATCACTCTTGATGAGGGCTCAACAGCGCTGCTTCAGCAGACCGTAGGTTGCAATGCCATAACTGCATCGGGCATCACCTTCACAACGACCGAGGTGTGGAGCGCAACGGTAGAGGCGGTACGTGCCGAGGAGTCTTGGCTCTCGATATCACCTGATCATGGCGATGCCGGTACACATACTCTGACCATTACACTCCAAGAGAATACTTCGGAGAAGGAGCGTAAGGCCGATATCTGCATTACGTGTAACGTGGCGACCGTGAAGATAACCATCACGCAGGAGGGTGCCGAGCCACAGATAACACCCACGTTGCCACAGATTGATGAGAAGGATAGAATCGTAGCCATTGTAAGTGGTGGATATGACAATGTATTAGGACGAACGCACCTTGAATATAATGATGCGGGACAGATTGTCGAGATGCGATATGAAACGGTGAGGGATGGCAAGCTGGATAGAGTTATTACGCAGACCTTTGAGTATAATGGTCGTTATGTTAAAATCTCGGCAGAGCGCAAACAGATATTCCAGGTAGATGATCCGCAGCCTCATAATGTCTTGATTACATGCGTAGGTGAGGGTCGTGCTGTATTGAATGATGATGGTACGCTCGAGTCGTATGAATATTCGTGTGATTATAAGTATGACTTTGATGGTCCTGCCAATACTCGAGGTGCACACTTTACCGTGACATACGGCGCTAATGGTCGAGTGGCAAAATATATGGATATGGAAGAGGATGAGGTTGCCGGTCTGTTTACCTGGAAGGATGGCGTGCTTACGGACTTCTACTCTGAAGAGATAGAGATAAATCTCCCTGTGGCCTACTCCGATGTAGATAATGTTTGGGGTGGTGTAGATTGGTTCTGGGTGATGGTGCACTCTGATGGTTTTGATGATGATGCAGAGATGCCTCTTGCCGTGCTGAATACTAATTGCGGTATGTATAGCAGCAAGCTCCCAAGTAGCCTGACCGCCGAGTATGAGGGCGAGACGGAGACCTATGAGTTTAATTACACCTTTAATGACCGAGGACAGCTTGCCTCAATGTCTATGTGGAATGAAGTTAACTATTTCTACTATCCCGAGGATGAGCTGGTTGAATATACATGGCCCGAGTATGTAACAAATCAGGAGGTTGTCGAGTATCATAATGAGACTATCGGTGAGACAGGAGGCTATCGCAAGTGCTGTACCGTAAGAACATATCTCGGCGGTAAGAATAGCTATTTCGATACCACATACACCAAAGGCTATGAATTCTGGATTCTAGAGGGCGGCATGTTGCATCGCGCTATAGATATAGATTATGAGTCTGAATATACCAATGCTGCGTATAGCAGATATAACAATGAGCCGTATGTTAATGAATACGATGAAGAGGTGAATAAGGTATATGTTGATTTTACGACCTTCTCTTTAGATTTTGAGTGGCGATTATGTGATTGGGGTGGCACTGATCCTTGGAAATATGACCTTACAACAGGCGAAATGGTTCCTCTCGAGTGGCCCAACGAGGATTGGTCGGCATACTTCTACTTCGCGGAGAAAGAGAGAGCAAAGGGTGGATTATCGGATGGTTATGATGAGGAGACAGGCACAAGTGGTAAGATACAATACTGTTACATTAAGTATGATATATGTGTAGGTTTTGGCTCGGAGACGCATAGACCTACAACATACACTCCAACATTTAATGAGATACTCGTTGATATGCAACGTTGGATTCCTGACGAGCAATAAACCTCTATGATAACTACAAAATAAGGTCTGCCAAAACTTGGCAGACCTTATGTTATTAATACAACATTTGTATCTTAAATCTTTGTGCACCACAACCCATGTAGGTTACAATACTCATAGATGGCAACAATCTCTCTATCGCCTACCGAAACCCAAGCCTCGGGGCGCTCCGTAAGGTCGATGCGCAGACCACCGTCCTCAAACTCGATATAGATAAAGGCTATATGGTGCTCCGGAGTCATCGGGTGATGCACGCTACCCACCTCAATCTTCACTATGCCATCGCCCTGCATAGTCACCGCCGGGAGGTGCTTCTCGCCACTTCCATCCGTAGTATTGGGTACAAGCTCATGCATAGGCTCGCCACAGCATACTACAGGGACCCCCGAGTCCACAAACTTCATCACCACATTGCCGCAGTGACGACACTTATAAAACTTTACTTTCATATATATGAGATTTTAGAGTTAAACATATAAGCTCTCTTGCAAATAGCGGGCAAAACTCGTTAGAAGCGGAAACCGAGGGTTGCAACAGCCAAGTGGCGCGTAGTGTCGGTTGTGAGTGTCGCACTCATAATATCGTTAGCAGCATCTGAATAATCTATGGCATAGAAGCTCTGATGAGGGGTATAGCGTGTGATGCTATATTGGTATGCGAGGTCGAGGTATATGCTCTCGGTGAGCTGGAGGCCTACACCCGCAGTCGCAGCCGAGAGGCTTGTAGGCGCGGAGTGTGATAACACGGCATCTTTGTAATTACCATTCATCGTCGAGCCACTCCAGATATATCCGGCACGCAGAGCCAGCCCGGGAAGTATATATCCCTCGGCGCCGAGTCGCAGGGTGCTACCACCCTTGAATACCTCCTTGGTGATGGCGGTGTAGTCGAGGTCGCTCACCGGAGCATTGCGCAGACGTACCGACTGATACCAGCTACGTTCATAGTCTGCCGAGAGGATGACACGTTGAGCTATCGTCACCGCAGCACCCACAAGTAGGCGTGAGGGTGAGCTGAAGTGCCATGAATAGTTGCCGCTGTCATCGATAACCTCCGTCTTAACATCGTCATACATATAGCCATCCTTATCGATATCATACTTCTCGGGGTTATCGCCTGCACTATATGTACAAGACCACATATCTCCTCTATAGCGCAGAGCAACATCATACGCCGTGGGCGTGTGGTAGGCGATACCTATGCGTAGCCACTGTACGGGACGTACCGTAGCACCTATCTTGAAGTTCACACCCGAGCCCGAGAGCTCCGTAGTCTGCATATAGTTCATATACTGCACTTGGTAGGGCATATCTACACCCCCAGGTGCTCCATTGGGATACACGTAGTCCTCGCCATAGTATGTCGTGCGCTTGTAGCTCACGCTCTGTATGCCGAGTGTCGCACCGAGATAGAAGATGTCGGAGAAGTTCATACCTACGGTGAAGGCATACTCGCCTATAGAGCCGCGTGTCTTTGCGGCAGAGTATTGATCTACCTCTGCATTTTCACCTATACGGTCGATAAACCATCCATCCGCATCCTTATTTATAAGTCCATTTTTATAGGCGAGTGTCGCGCCCCAATAGTAAGGATTTGCCGGAAAGGGCATTGTACCATCGCTATTTGTTGTAAGCCCATCGGCATTAGCCTGATTACAAAGAACATTAGCCAAGGACTCCGTTGCGGGGTTGTAGCGCGAGGCACTACGACTATTTTGGTTGAAGTCGGCAATACGATTATAAACAATGCCGATATTGAGGTTGGTGAGTGCGCCTGTGCTGCGATAGGCGGTAAAGATGCCTCCCATGCTCGACATCACAAGACGTGTGTCGCGCTCCGTAAACTCCTCATTGCGAGGTGTAGAGCCTAAGTAGTAGGACTCGCCACCCTTTGTCGGGCTCTTCGAGAACTGCAACATAGGCGAGATGCTTATATCATTCTTGATATACATGCCTATGCCTGCGGGGTTGAGCGTAGCCGATACCATGTCGGCACCGAGCGCCGTAAAGGCATTACCCATAGCCATGGAGCGTGCCGTGCCATAGTTGTGTGCCGTGAAGGAGAGGTTGTAGAGGTCATACCATCCCAATAGGTCATTGTTGAAGACCGTACCTCCGAGGTCGAACTCCTGTGCCTCACTACGCTGTGGTACGAGGAGTGCGAATACCGCTAAAAAGAGTATGTATAATCGTTTCATAAAGACAATATTTAGTTGTTTCTATCGCAAGGAGTATGCCTCGTATCGCTATTTGGCATACTCCCGCGATGAATATTATCTGCGTGATGAGGTGCTACCTCCCGAACGAGATGAACCTGAGCTCAGGTCCGAACGTGATGATGAGTTCGATGAGCCGGAAGACCTTGAACGGAAGTTCGACGTGCCACTACTCCATGAGCGGTTGTTGCTGCTTGATGAGCTGCTGCGCACCGTGCTTGATGATGAGCGGAAGTTGCTCGCGCCACTGCTAAAGTTGCTTGATGAGCCTCGCTTTGTCGAGCTGTTATTCTCTGCCCGCGTTACTCGATTTATGCCACTATTACCCGTCGTTCGGCTGTTCAAGCCTACGGATGTTGTGCCATATGTTCTGTTTGACGTGGGCGAAGTGTAGCGTGTGCCTGCATTGCCGCGACCACCGTTGAGGTTGTGGTTGGGTGCCGATGCCCCAGGTCCTGTTACATGGTCATGACCATGGCCAGGACGATGTTGCGGTGGACGTGGTGCCGGATGGTAGCCTCCGGGGTGGTAGTGATGATGTCCCCACCAATAGTCGTAGTAGTGGTGCGGATGGTAGCAGATGTTCCAGTTCCAGTCGTACCACGAGTAGCGTGGATATCCCCACCATAAGTAGTATAAGGGTAACGGACGATATCCCCATCCATAGTTCCACGGCGAGTAGGAGAAGCCGAAGGTGACATTTACAGCTCCCCAAGAGCCAAACATCGAGGTGATATAGCGAGGCTCTACCCACACCTGGTCACCCGATACCATGACATTGTAAAAGGCAGGATCGTATGCCGAGGCATAGAAGGCCGCATCGCTGTATGCAAAGTCATAGTAGCTTGATGGCAGACGGTATGTTGGTGAACTGAAGCCATATAGACGACGTGCATAGGCCGAGTTGTAGTCGGTCACGAGCACCGAGTTTATGTCGCTACCACTCTGTGAGGCGTAGTAGGCGCGCTCTGCCGCGAGCATCTCCTCCTCGGCAAGACGGGCCTCCCACTGTGCACGTCGTGCCTCGGCCTCAAGACGCTGTGCCTCGGCCTCTGCTTGCAGACGCAGGGCTACGTTCTTGCGGTTGTCGATGGCATAAAGGTCATTGCTTGATGTTGTAGTACTCATTATGGCACATCCCGGCAATGTCGCTAACGTAAGAGTAACCATCGCTATAATTGTGATCCTTCTCATATCGCCTAAATTTTAATCTAAAAACGCTTCTGCATATATAATGCAAAGCTATATATCTTTATTACAAAGATATCCTATTTTCTTCGTTTTCGTCGTTTCACCCTCCATCAGACGCCTATCTTTGAGGGTTAAACGGCAAATGTTGGGTGTGAATATACCTTGCTATTAGTGGGCATCGAGCCAATTCTCTGCCACGCCCACCTCGGCAATAAGGGGTACACGCAGCGTAGCTACGCTTTCCATTGCCTCCTTAACGATGTGCGTTACAGCCTCCACCTCGCTACGCAGAGCGTCGATTACCACCTCGTCGTGCACCTGCATAATCATCCTTGACTTGAGTCCTGCACCCTTCATGCGACGATATATTTCAGCCATGGCGAGCTTCATTATGTCGGCTGCCGAGCCCTGTATCGGGGCATTTATGGCGTTGCGCTCGGCAAGGCCACGCACCGTACGGTTCTCTGATGTTATGTCGGGGAGCTGACGACGACGGCCAAACATCGTGGCGACATATCCCTGCTCTGTGGCATGAGCTACAACATCATCCATATATTGTTTGACATCGGGATATGAGGCAAAGTAGTTCTCTATCAGGTCGCGAGCCTCGCGGTTAGGGATGTCGAGGCGCTGTGATAGTCCGAAGGCCGAGATGCCGTATATGATGCCGAAGTTGGCAGTCTTGGCACGACGACGCTCATCCGGCGTAACCTCCTCTGCAGCTTTGTGATAGAGGCGTGCGGCGGTGGCCGTGTGGATATCCTCACCATGATGGAAGGCCTCGATAAGAGAGGCATCACCCGAGAGGTGTGCCATTAGTCGTAGCTCAATCTGCGAGTAGTCGGCGGCCATCAGAACATGCTCCTCATCCGAGGCGATGAAGGCCTGACGTATGGGCTTTCCCAACTCATCACGAATAGGGATATTTTGCAGGTTGGGGTTGGTAGATGATAGTCGTCCTGTAGCTGTAATAGCCTGATTATATGACGTATGTATCTTTCCTGTTGTGGGGTTTATCAGCTCGGGGAGTGCCTCTACATAGGTTGATAGGAGCTTCTTTATACCTCGATACTCGAGCACCTTATATACAATCGGGAACTCCTTGGCAAAGCCTTGCAGGTACTCCTCCTCGGTGGAGAACTGCTTGGTCTTGGTCATCTTGGGCTTCGCGGTGATACGCAACTTACCAAAGAGCACCTCGCCAAGCTGTCGTGAGGAGTTGATATTGAGAGTAGGCTCCTCGGCCATCTCGCGCACCTCGCTCTCCAGTGCGTTGAGCTTCTCATGGAGCACTATGGCATAGCGTGATAATGCCTCGGCATCAATCTTCACTCCCGTAAACTCCATGTCGGCAAGCACATCTATCATCGGCTCTTCGATGGTGTCGTAGAGCTCCTGCAGACCGAGGCTCGTCACCTCATCTATAAGCTTATGCTTCAGTCGCAGGGTTATGTCGGCGTCCTCGGCGGCATACTCCGACACACGCTCCACGCTGACCATATCCATCGTGAGCTGCTTTGCTCCCTTACCTATAAGTGTTTCGATAGCTATGGGTGTATAGTTAAGGTATCGCTCGGCGAGGAAGTTCATATTGTGGCGCGACTCAGCATCTATGAGGTAGTGCAACAACATCGTGTCATACTTTCTACCGCGCACCTCGATGCCGAGACGACGTAGCACGAGGATGTCAAACTTTATGTTTTGTCCAATCTTGGCTATATGTTTATTCTGAAAGAGGGGTCGTAGTATGGCGATATACTCTGCACGCACCTCCGAAGAGATGGTGTTAAAGGGTATATACCACGCCTTGCCCTCCTCCACAGCGAACGACATGCCTGTTATTACGCTGCGCATAGGTTCTATACCTGTAGTCTCGGTGTCGAAACACACTTCGGGGTACTTCGAGAGCTCATCTACAAGTGTGCGTAGCTCCTCCTTCGACGTTATGGTGCGGTAGTCATGCGGGGTGTTGGCGATGGTACGAGGCCCTGCAACAACCTCCTCAACCTCGAGTGTCACTGCTGCGGGAGCCGTGCTTGGTGTGTCCGGGGTCTCGAACATGGCGAAGAGGTCGCCTTGTCCCTCGAGTTGAGCACGTCGCCTCTGTTCGGCCTTGGCGCGGGATACTTCTTGTAGCTGTATCTGCGGTGCTTGCTGTGGCACATCGCTGACCTCCTCGGGAGGCGCGACATTCTCTATATCTCGAAGGAATAGCGAGAAGTTTAGCTCGGCATATAGTGCGCGCAGTGCTGTATAGTTGGGTGCGCACATCGTGAGCTCCTTCTCATTAAGCTCTATAGGAGCATCAAGACGTATCGTTGTGAGCTCCTTTGCTAAACGTAGCTTATCACCCCAGGCTGCAATGTTTTGCCCCGTCTTACCTCCAATCTTGTCGGTGTTGTTGAGTATGTTTTCCACCGTGCCCCACTCGCGCACAAGCTTACAAGCTCCCTTCTCTCCTATACCGGGCACTCCGGGGATGTTATCCGAAGTATCACCCCATATGGCTAACATATCGCGTACAAGCACAGGCTCCTCGAAGCCATACTTCTCGGCAATAGCCGCGCGGTCAATCTTAATCGTCGTGTCGCCCTTCTGTGTATATATCACGCAGTGGTCATCTACGAGCTGCCCATAATCTTTATCGGGAGTAACCATAAAGACGTTGTAGCCACGAGCTCCACCCTGCTTGGCGAGTGTGCCAATAACATCGTCGGCTTCGAAGCCCGCAACCTCGAGGATAGGTATGCACATAGCCTCAAGCAGACGCTTGATATAGGGTACCGAGAGTTTAATATCCTCTGGCGTAGGTGGGCGATTAGCCTTATACTCGGGAAAGAGGTTGCGACGGAAGGAGCCTCCGGGAGGGTCAAAGGCGACACCTATAAGATCCGGCTTCTCGCGCTTCAGTATATCGCGCAAGAACTTCGTGAAGCCAAAGACTACGGAGGTGTTTAGTCCCTCGCGGTTGCGCATAGGACGACCCATAAAGGCGTAGTAGTACTTGTATATCAGCGCGTAGGCATCTATCAGATAGAGTGATTTGTTCATGTTGTATCCTCCTAAAAGTTATCTGAAGCATACCATTCGGCAAAGGATGTGGCCGTTTCGTGCAGACGTAGCGAGTGTAGCTCTATCTCCTCGGGCAGAGCTCCAAGCAGACGTTCAGCAAAATCGACAAGCATATTTTCGCATGTGGGTTGATAGTCGGTGAGCACCACCTTTGAGAAGCGGTGGCCGAGGCTGTCGATAACCATCTCGGCGGTAAGCGTATTGCGCATTATAAAAGCGTGGTCGAGGCGATCGACAATCTGCTCATTCACTATGCGCTTGAGTATGCCAAAGTCCATGACCATGCCCAACTTTGGTGAGTCGGGGTCACTCACGGGCTCCCCCTTTATAGTTACGAAGAGGCGGTATGAGTGGCCGTGTATCTCGCGGCAAAGACCGTCATAACCCTCGAGCATGTGAGCTGCCTCGAAGGTAAACTCCTTGGTAAGTCGAATAACAGACATAAGCTATATCGTTTTTAGCACGATGCCATACCTCGGCATCATAGGGCAAAGATACAAAATTATTTACAAATATGAAATATTTGTATCTATTCTTATGTCTGATAAGCTCTGCCTTTATGGCCTGTGAGTAGCCATGCAAATAACCCTTGTTGCACAAACTCGCACAAAACATGGAGGCTGACTTAAAGCTCTTACGGACTTTTTAGTCAGCCTCATCTTAAATCTATAAGATAGACTATTCGCCACACTTTCGAGATATTCGGATATGTGGCTACCACGCTATTTGTTACCGGTAGGGAGCTCCCAGCCATCGGGAACGCCCATGTAGCCCACCTGACCATCACCGCCCCACTTGCCAATATAATTAACAAGAATCTGGTACTTGTCAGCAACATACCTAACACTCATCGTAGAGGCGCTATTGGTACTTTTCCACTCCTCTTTATCTTTGTTGTTAAGCTTTTGACATACAGAGAAATGCCCCTGTTCTGCGCTACTTGAGTTAGTTCCTTTGTAGTTGCCCTCAAGGATTGTTGTGTGGTTGGGGCAATCTGCGTCGTTCATCTTTACGTGGAATATCTCATATGCATTTACCTCAAAGACGAAGTAACCACCATTGTCGTCATAGTATAGATTTGTTGCCATATGCTCTGCAGTAAATGTATCTGCAGCCTCGTCATTATCTTTGCTATTCATGTTTACCGAGAATGTAGAAACAACGCCATTCTCGAATGTAAGAGCCTGGGCAGCATTAGCAAGGTCAAGCTCCTTAACATAAGTAACATCACCATTATCAGTGATGGTTACAGTCATAGCCGTGGGCTCACATGCCTTACAAGCAAACCAGAAGGTAGGCTCTGTCAAATCTGTGGGAAGAAGAGTGTAGCGCTGGTCGTCAATCGCAACAACAACTGATGCGATATTATCGAAGGCTACAACCTCACCAAGGTTAAGAGTCATCTTGGCATAAGCTACACCATGCTCGAATACGAGGTTTGCAGAAGCAGCAACACCACCTGTATATGGCTGAACGCTCTTCAAGA
>JAZNFC010000029.1:0-13844 GCA_045588935.1 Alistipes sp.
CACTCGTCCCATAATAGGGACAACACCGTTTTTCTCTTTGCTCCCGTTCACATAGAACAGAACCTTAAATGTACTTCGCATAATCCAATTCTTTTTGGTTACAAAATTAGTTATCAGCGAGTTGTACATTGTTATGCAAAATGTGGCAGAGAGTAGAAATAAACTCCAACGACATATAAACTTGCCTTTCTATCGGGTAATGATTTGAAAACCGTCTGCCCTCATTACCTTTCATTTCCTTGCACTTTAGCATCGGCGAGGCTTTCTTCAAAAGACTACATAAGTCATTGAACACCAGTGCCGCCATCATTATTTTCCCTCATTCGTTAGATTTTTCCAGAGATATTCACTATCTTTGCTAAAGTTTAAACAATATATTTATCATGTTGGAAAAGGGTTTGAAGCATCAGAGTGTGATGCGCGTGGAGGCCGGAAATACGGCCGAGTATATAGGTTCGGGCGATATGGCGGTGCTGGCTACGCCTGCTATGGTGGCACTAATGGAGAATGCTGCGATGTTGGCCGTGGCGTTGAAGCTCGGCGAGGGTGAGACCACGGTGGGCTCGATGATATCTACGTCGCACCTTAAGCCCTCAAAGGTGGGTAATACGGTGAGTGCTGTGGCCGAGCTTATGGAGGTCGAGGGTCGTAAGCTTACGTTTAAGATTTGGGCATACGATGGCGAGGAGCTTATTGGCGAGGGCGAACATGTACGCTATGTTGTGAACCGAGAGAAGTTTTTGTCGAAGTTGTAGTATATAAATAGCGGAATTGCGCAATTAAATTTTGCTGTTTGAAAACTTTACACTATCTTTGCGACGCTTACGAGCAACGATTGAGCTATGGTGTAATGGTAACACAGCAGATTTTGGTTCTGTTATTCTGAGTTCGAATCTCGGTAGCTCAACCACACCATCAGAGGCTGTCCACGCATAGTTGGATGGCCTCTGTGAATTTTTTATCTCACAGAGAAGGGCGAGAAGGGCGAGAAGGAGAGGAGAAGAGAAAAAAGGAAAAGAAAAGGATGTTTAAGAGGATTATAGTGCTGATGTTTGCCGTGTTGCTTGTGTCGCTGTGTGCAACACAAGCGGCATCGCCATCGCCATCCTCGGATAGTAGATGGGGACATCAGCTCTCTATGGAGCTACGCCCCAACTATATCGGTGTGCAACACTACTACTACAGCCCGGAAAATAACCCTGACGGCCGCAGGTTGAGTGTCGCTCTCTCGGCACATGTGCGCTATGCCTTTACCCTTCCGGCTGATTCTACTCTGGGGAGGCTCTTTCCTTCGACCTATCATGGTGTGGGTGTCGGTGTTTATGAGATGTTTATGCCGCGCTCCGTGGGACATCCTATGGTTGCCTATATCCTTCAAGGAGGAGATATTGCGGATGTTGCTCCGCGCCTATCGCTTGGCTATGAGTGGAACTTGGGATGTTCGTGGGGCTGGGTGGCAAATGAGGCGATTAGTACACGATGGAATGTCTATATAAACATTGCCTTGCCATTGAGGTGGCGTGTCAATAACCATTGGGAGCTTACGTTGACACCCGACTATACGCACTTCTCGAATGGCGATATGCGCTTTTCAAATAGTGGTGCCAATGCCGTGGGTCTGCGCCTTGGTGCAAGCTATCACTTCTCGGGTGAAGATGTTGCGGCTCCGGCGGGTATGGCCTATCTTCGAGCCTCGGAGGAGGTCGCCTCGAAGGGGTGGCGTAAACGCCTCACGACGGATGTTGTTCTTCATGCCGGATGTCGTGGTGATAGAACGATAGAGGAGGAGAATATATATATCATCGATAAGCCTCTATTATTGGCAGGTATTCAGCTTACTACGCTATATCAGCTTAATCGTTACTTCAGCTTGGGTGGTTCTGTAGATATGCTTGTTGATAGGAGTGCTAATCTCTACAATTTTGTGGAGGATGACGCGGGAAATATCCTCTCTTATGATGTGCCATCGCTTGCGGAGCAGACATCGGCGGGTGTGTCGTTGCATGGTGAGATAAGGCATACGTTTATGGCGTTGGGTATAGGCGTTGGGTATAACTTTAATCTTCGTGGTAAGGATTTGAGCCCCATATATACGCTGTTCTCTCTTAAGGCTTTCGTCACGAAAAAGATGTTTTTGTATATCGGGTATAGATATAACAGTCGTAATTATACTCAAGGCTTGACCTATGGTATAGGCGTTAGAATATAGTATGAAGGGCCGGCTTAAAAATCTTGTGATACGTGTTAAACATTATCTTTCAGGGTTGTCATTCCGTACGGGGGTGATAGTCTTAGTGGTGTGTGTGCTCCTCTATATTCTCTCGTTTGCACAGATGTTGTTGCCGCTCTCGGCTGCGACAAAGAGCACGTTGTGGGTTATGCTTTTTGGCATGGCAAAAGCCGCGCAGTATGCCGCTATTGCGATACTTGGCGTCGAGGGATGGCGAAGATTGATGTCGCGTAAGAGAGGTAATTAGCGGTTTTGAAGTCTTAAATGTGTTAAGTTGTTGTTGTGAGAATGGCTCGCAAATAATATCGGAATAAAATTCATTAAAACTTTTCACTTTTCTCTTTCTGCTTTTCGCATTTTTTTGTACCTTTGTACGATTATAGCCTTTGGCTATTTTCCAGATGACAAATAATTAAAATTTATATACTATGAATGTATCTTATAATTGGCTGAAACGCTACCTTGATACCGACCTTTCGGCGGAGCGCATAGCCGAGATTTTGACAGAGCTTGGACTTGAGGTTGAGGCGTTTGAGAAGATAGAGACTATCAAGGGTGGCTTGAAGGGTGTTGTTGTTGGTGAGGTGCTCACCTGTGTGGAGCATCCCGACTCGGATCACCTGCATATCACGACGGTGGATGTTGGCGAGGATGCCCCTCTGCAGATTGTCTGCGGTGCAGCCAATTGTCGTCAGGGCTTGAAGGTTATGTGTGCCACGGTGGGCTCGGTGCTCTATCCTATAGATTCGGATGAGGAGTTTAAGATTAAGCGTAGCAAAATACGCGGTGTGGAGTCGCTCGGTATGCTTTGTGCCGAGGATGAGCTCGGTATCGGTCGCAACCATGATGGTATCATGGAGTTGCCTGCCGATGCTGTTGTGGGTACGCCTGCCAAGGAGTATCTTCATATTGCTGACGACTACCTCATTGGCATCGGTCTTACCCCTAACCGTGTAGATGCAGCTTCGCATATCGGTGTTGCTCGTGACTTGGCGGCCTATCTCAAGAGCCGAGGCGAGAGGGTGGAGTTCAAGCTTCCTTCGGTTGATGACTTTAAGGTGGATGATACATCGCGCACCATTGAGGTGGAGGTTGTAAATAGGGAGGCGGCGCCTCGTTATGCCGGTATCACGGTTAGCGACTGCAAGATAGCACCCTCGCCCGAGTGGATGCAGAATGAGCTGCGTGCTGCGGGTATCAACCCCAAGAACAACCTTGTGGATATTACTAACTATGTGCTTTTTGAGCTTGGTCAGCCTTTGCATGCTTTCGATGCCGATAAGATTGAGGGCGGCAAGGTGGTTGTACGCTCGGCTGTGGAGGGTGAGAAGTTCGTTACCTTGGATGGCGTGGAGCGTACGCTTACCTCTAACGACCTTATGATATGCTCTGCCGAGCGTCCCATGTGTATTGCGGGTGTCTATGGCGGTCAGGACTCGGGCATCACCGACGAGACGGTAAATGTCTTTATCGAGAGTGCATACTTCCATCCCGTTTGGGTGCGTAAGACAGCTAAGCGCTTTGGTCTGAATACTGACGCTTCGTTTCGTTTCGAGCGAGGCATAGACCCCAATATTCAGGTCTATGCCTTGAAGCGTGCCGCAATGCTTATGCAGGAGTTGGCCGGAGGCCGCATCACATCGGAGATTGTGGATATCAATCCTACGCCGGCCGAGCACTTCGAGTTTGAGTTCTCGTTGGACCGCGCCCGTAAGCTTATAGGCAAGGATATTGCCGAGGAGACCATTATGACAATCCTCGATGCTTTGGATGTCGAGGTGCGTGGCCGTGAGGGTGAAATATTGAAGGTTGCTGTGCCTCCTTATCGTGTGGATGTGCAGCGTGAGGCCGACTTGGTGGAGGATGTATTGCGTGTATATGGCTACAATAATATCGAGGTGTCGGATCATGTTAACTCGACCCTTTCATATGCGCCGAAGCCCGATAAGGCACGTATGCAAAACCTCGCTTCGGACTACCTCTCGGCTAATGGCTTTACCGAGATTATGTCTAACTCACTGACTAAAGCGTCGTACTATGAGGCTTCGGAGAGCTATCCCGCGAGCAAGTGCGTGAAGATATTAAATCCTCTGTCGCAGGATCTCAATGTTATGCGCCAGACGTTGCTCTTCAATGCGTTGGAGGCTGTAGAGCTCAACGTGAATCGTCGTAATGCCAATCTGAAGATGTATGAGGTGGGCAACTGCTATAGCTTCAACGAGGAGAAGACTTCGGAGGAGAACACCTTGGCGAAGTATGAGGAGAGCTACCGCATAGGTATCACGGTTACGGGTCTTGCTACGCAGCTGTCGTGGAACTCGAAGGCCGATGGCTCATCGTTCTTTACCCTGCGTGCTGCTGTGGAGCGTCTGCTCAAGCGCTTTGGCATCGACCTCTATGCTTTGCAGTGTGAGTCGTTGTCTTGCGACCTCTATGCCGATGCTGTTGTGTTTAAGCAGGGCCCCAAGGAGGTGTTGCGCATGGGTGTTATCTCGCCTATCGTGCGTAAGAAGTTCGATATCAAGCAGGATGTATATTTTGCCGAGATAGACTTCGACCAGCTGTTGAAGATGACCAAGAAGGCGAAGGTGCAGTTCAAGGAGCTCTCGAAGTTCCCCGAGGTGAAGCGCGACCTTGCTCTGTTGGTGGATAAGGGTGTTACCTTCTCTGCGTTGCGTTCTATAGCCTTTGCTACGGAGAAGAAACTCTTGAAGTCTGTGTCGTTGTTCGATGTCTATGAGGGCGATAAGCTTCCCGAGGGTAAGAAGTCTTACGCCTTGAGCTTTATCCTCGAGGATAAGAGTCAGACATTGACCGATAAGCAGATTGAGCGTACGATGGCCAATATACAGGCGCAGCTTGAGCAGAAGACGGGTGCCGAGATACGTAAATAATATAAAAGTAGGGTAGTAGGGTGATAGATAGGGACACCATAGATAGGATATACGCTGCTGTCAATATCGTGGATATTGTCGGTGATTATGTCACGCTCCGTCGCAAGGGTGTGAACTATGAGGCGTGCTGTCCCTTCCATCAGGAGAAGACCCCCTCGTTCAAGGTGTCGCCTGCCCGTGGCATATATAAATGTTTCGGTTGCGGCAAGAGTGGCAATGCCATCAATTTTGTGATGGAGAGCGAGAATGCCACCTATCCCGAGGCTCTGCGCATTATAGCCAAGCGCTATGGCATCGAGGTTAAGGAGGAGGCGATGACCGAGGAGGATATCGCGCGCAACAATAACCGCGAGAGTATGTTTGCCCTGAATAGCTGGGCTGCAGAGTACTTTCAGCGTTATATGTTCAACGAGGCGGAGGGTCGCAGTGTTGGTCTTACCTACTTTTCGTCGGCTCGAGGTTTCTCGGATGCTACGATACATAAGTTTGGCTTGGGCTTCTGTCCCTCGTCGAATAACCGCTTCTTGACCGATGCCCGTGCTGCGGGGTACAAGGATGAATACCTCGTATCTACGGGCTTGGCTTTTCAGCGTGAATCGGACGGCTCGCTGCATGACCGTTTCTACGATCGTGTCATGTTCCCGATACATAATGTCTCGGGACGTGTCGTAGGCTTTGGTGGCCGCACGCTACGTACGGATAAGAAGGTTGCGAAGTATCAAAACTCGCCCGAGAGCGAGATATATAATAAGCGTCGTGAGCTCTATGGCCTCTTCTTTGCGAAGAAGGCTATACAGACGGAGGATTGTGCCATCCTTGTTGAGGGTTATGCCGATGTCATCTCCATGCATCAGGCGGGTGTAGAGAATGTCGTGGCGTCGTCGGGCACGTCGCTCACGGAGGAGCAGGTGCGTCTTATCAGTCGTTTTACGCGCAACATTACACTTATGTTTGATGGTGATGTAGCGGGCGTGAAGGCTGCATTGCGAGGTGTCGATATCATCCTTAAGGAGGATATGAACGTGCGCATCGTCTTGCTTCCCGAGGAGCATGACCCCGATACTTTTGCTCGCGCCAATGACTCGGATGCTCTACGTGCCTATATACGTGACAATGCTCAAGACTTCCTCGCCTTTAAGGCAAAGCTGCTCCTGGGTGAGGCTACGAATGACCCGCAGAAGCGTACTGCCGCGATTAACGATATCGTGGACTCCATAGCTCTAATTCCCGATAGCATCAAGCGCATGGAGTATGTGCGCTACTGTGCCGAGGTTATGGGTGTGGATCAGGGTACATTGGGTGTGGAGGTCGCACGTCGCTTGGATGGTATTAAGGGTAATGGCGAGGCGCAGGACTTCCTACGTCGCCAGCAGCTGCAAGAGCATCAAGCGTTGCCACCCTCGGCCCTACAGGTGTCGGCGTCGAGTATGCCCTCTGCGTCAACCGTGCCTACAACCACGGTTGGAGGCCCCACGATGGATACTTTGGAGCGCGAGATAGCCAAGTATTTGATAAAGTATGGACACCTAAACTTTAGGCATCTTGTCGAGACGGAGGAGTACGACTATAATATCGCCGCCTATATCTTTGCTAACCTCGATCAGGATGAGTTGGTTATCAACGACCCTGTATGTCGAGTCATTGTGGAGCTGTATCGCGAGGAGTGGATGCTCCGCGGTGAGGGCGTTGAGGTGCCTACACATATATTTGTCAATCATCATGATCCTATGGTCAGCCGTATGGCTATAGACCTGCTCACGTCGGACGATGCCTATGTCATCAGCAAGATATGGGAGCAGAAGGATGTGCATGTCGAGAGCCACGAGGAGCAGCTCTCCGAGGGTGTGCCCAAGCTGATGATGCTCTACCAGTGGCGCACGATAGATAATCGTATAGATGAGTTGCAGCAGCAGCTCAACAAGATAAATATCGAGGAGGATGAGGACCTTTATATGCAGACACTCGACCTCTTGACAAGATATAATGCTGCACGTGTGACCATCGCCAGAACGGCAGGTCGCTTGGTATAAAAAGGGTGGTCCGGGGAGCCGATGTATCACTACACCGAGCAGTGTGCAAACAGAAAATAAACTTAAAAGATGTGTAAAACATATCAAAGATAAAAGAATTAGTTACCTTTATCCGAACCACCCACTTCGATAGTGGCAAAACGTGTGCCGAAGTTAAGGTGTACTGATTACAAAATATAGTAATGGCAGATTATAAAAACATAAATATACGTAACAAGCGTGCGACATTCGACTACGAGATTTTGGAGGAGTATATCGCGGGCATTGTCCTTGTGGGCACGGAGATAAAGTCATTGCGTCTGGGTAAGGCCTCGCTTGTCGATTCCTACTGCTACTTCGAGCAGAACGAGCTATGGATACGCAATGTCAATATCGCGGAGTACACGTGGGGCACGTGTAACAACCATGTGCCGAAGCGTGACCGCAAGCTGCTGCTTAACCGCAAGGAGCTGAATAAGCTCCAGCGCGCTCTGCAGGATCGAGGCTTGACGGTTGTAGGCTTGCGCCTCTTCCTCAATGACCGCGGCCTGGCCAAGGTGGCTATAGGCCTTGCGCGTGGTCGTAAGTCATTCGACAAGCGCGAGTATATCAAAGAGAACGATGCCAAGCGCGAGATGGACAAGGCAATGAAGATTAATAGACGATAGATAATTATGGCACTTATACTTTCAATAGAGACGGGCACGGATATATGCTCCGTAGCATTGGCTAATGGCGGTGAGCTTATGGCCTTGCGTGAGAGTGATGAGGGGCGTGACCATGCCAAGAAGGTGGCTCTCTTTGTCGATGAACTGCTTAAGGAGACAGGGGTGCAACCCTATGACCTTGATGCTGTGGCTGTAGGCATGGGCCCTGGCTCATATACAGGCTTGCGTATAGGCGTATCCTTTGCCAAGGGCTTGTGCTATGCACTCAACATACCTCTTATCGCCGTCGGCTCACTCGATGCTCTTGTCGAGGTGGCACGCGAGGACTACGAGGCCGGCATCATAGATATCGAGGAGTATGACTGGGAGCAGGCACGCCTATGCCCTATGGTTGATGCTCGTCGCATGGAGGTCTATGCTCGCGTCTTTGATAGTCATGGCACACCACTCTCTGATGTTGTTGCCGAGGTGGTTACTCCCGAGAGCTTTGGCGATATGCGTTGTGACGAGGGACATCGCTTTGTAATCTTTGGTAATGGCGCGAAGAAGTGCACCGAGGTGCTCACCGATGCCTTATATATCAATGTAGCCCCTTCCGCTCGCGGTATAGTACGTCTTGCCGAGGAGGCCTTTAATGCCGATAGATTTGAGGATATAGCTTACTTTGAGCCCTTCTACCTGAAGGATTTTATAGTTATTCCATCGAAGAAGAAGCTACTATAAGTAGTCATCTTGTTGGATATTTTGACATCTGCCCTGTCTGGAAGATACATCTATACATGAAAAATCCTCTCGGGTTATCCCAAGAGGATTTTTGCTTGACGACGGGCGGCCTCCGTAATCTCACTGCCCGACAACATCTTCGCTATCTCATCTACACGCTCCGCCCTCGTTAGACTGCGTATATTCGTGCGTCCCTCCTCCTTATAGACTACAAGGTGGCGACCTTGTTTCGAGGCTACCTGCGGTAGGTGCGTGATGTCGATAATCTGCATCGAGCGTGACAACGTGGCTATAATATCACCCATAGCATCGGCAATGCGACCCGAAACACCGGTATCTATCTCATCGAAAATCACCGTGGGCAACATCCTCTTCTCGGCAAGCATAGCCTTGAGCGAGAGCATGATGCGCGAGAGCTCACCTCCCGAGGCGATGCGCTCCACGGCGCCGAGCTTCGTTGTGCGGTTTGCCGTAAAGAGGTAGTTGGCGTGATCTGTGCCCGTAGTGGTAAATTGTGCTGTGGGAGTAAGCTCCACCTTAAACTCGGCATCCTCCATACCGAGCAGGCGTAGTGTAGCAACCATCCTCTGCTCCAAGGTTGAGCATACAGCCTCACGAGCATCATGCAGCTGTGCGGCCACCTTACTACACCCCTTCTCGGCCTCCTCGATATGCGAGGCCAGGTTTTTCAGCTCCTCGTCGCTATTATCTATCGTGGCGAGGCGTGCCTCAAGTGCCGCAGCCTTAAGCAGCAGGTCGTCGTACGACTCGGCACGATGTTTCATCTCCAACGAGTAGATGGTATTGAGCCTATCCGACAACCTTTGCAGCTTCTCGGGGTCGGCATCTATGCGCTCTGCCTCCTCGGCTGCCGTAGCGCTGATATCCTTCAGCTCGGCAACAACCGAGCGCAGACGCTCGCCAAGGCTTACACCCACAGGGTAGCGCTCCCCGATATTTTGGAGCTCACGCTCCGAGCGAGCAAGGGTTGTCAGTGCTCCTATTTCATCGTCATCCAGTGCGTTGCGAAGCATGGTCAGCACCTCGCCTATGCGGTCGGCGCTCTCCAGCGTGGCGAGTGCCTGCTCGGTTGCTGCCTGTTCGCCCTCCTTAAGCTTCGCCGCGCGCAGCTCCTCGACGGTATAGCGTAGCCACTCCTCATCCTTGCGTGCCGCCTCCATTGCCTCGGCCATGGCGCGGTACTCCCTCTTTAGTGTGTTAAGATGATTAAGTAGTGAGGCATACTCCTCCAACAGTGCTCCATTATCGGCTAACGTATCGAGTGTAGCAATACGAAACGCCTCATCAGAGAGTACGAGGTTTTGATGCTGAGAGTGTATATCTACAAGGTGAGCACCTAACGCCTTAAGCGTAGCCAGCTGCACGGGCATATCGCCAATGAAGGCTCGGCTCTTACCTGCCGGAGTGATGATGCGACGTATGGTTATCTCCTCCTCGTAGTCAAGGTCGTTATCCTCGAAGAATGATTCAAGGTTGTAACCTCGGATATCGAATGTGGCCTCCACCACACAGTTGTGGTCAAGGTCTTTGGTTGCCTGGCCCTCATTCTTGGCACCGAGCAACAGCCCTAAAGCCCCGAGTAGGATAGACTTACCCGCACCTGTCTCACCCGTGATGATGTTCAGGTGCTCGTCCCACTCCGTATGAAGTGAGTCGATAAGGGCATAGTTCTCTATCGTTAGGCTCTTAAGCATCTGTTACTGTGCTATCTTTTCAATTTTATCTACAATGACCTCTGCCACCTCGCGCTTCGACATCAAGGGGTGCTCCTCGCGACCATTGCGGTCAATCAGGGTCACCTTGTTGGTGTCGCCACGGAAGCCGGCACCGGCATCACGCAGTGAGTTGAGCACCACGAAGTCGAAGTTCTTGCGCTGGAGTTTACCCTCGGCATTAGCCTCCTCGTTGTCGGTCTCAAGGGCGAAGCCTACAAACACGCGCTCACCCTTCGTGGCGCCAAGCTCCGCAGCGATATCCTTCGTGCGCTTAAGCTCGACTTTTAAGTCGCTATCTGACTTCTTCAGCTTGTGCTCTGCAACGGTGATAGGCGTGTAGTCGGCAACGGCGGCGCACATCACGCCACCATCAGCCTCATGCCACTCCCTTATGGCGGCGTTATACATATCCTCGGCCGTGAGCACGTCGATGCGCTCCACGCCCTTGGGTGCCGCAAGGTTTGTGCGACCGCTGATAAGCTTCACCTCGGCGCCACGTGCCGCCAGCTCCTCGGCAATGGCATAGCCCATCTTACCGGTGGAGTGGTTGGTGATATAGCGTACAGGGTCTATAGGCTCTATTGTGGCACCTGCCGTTACGATATATCGCTTACCTGTGAGGCTCTTTTTTTTTACACTCTGAAAGATGCCCTTCACCTGCTCAACGATATCCTCGGGCTCGGCCATGCGTCCCTTGCCTACAAGACCGCTTGCAAGTTCTCCCGCCGCAGGCTCTATAATTGCCACACCGCGCTCGGCCAACGTCTTGATGTTCTGCTGCGTAGTAATATGAGCATACATATCGAGGTCCATGGCAGGTGCTACGGCAACGAGTGAACGTGCCGAGAGATATGTCGTAAGCAGAAGATTGTCAGCAATGCCCGTAGTCATCTTCGCCAACGTATTGGCTGTGGCAGGTGCTATAAGCAACATGTCTGCCCACTCGCCTAACGACACATGCGAGTTCCACTCTCCATTCTCGGGGTTGAAGAAATCCACCAAAATGGGATGCTTCGAGAGCGTAGCCATAGTGAGAGGCGTGATAAACTGCTTGGCAAGAGGTGTCATGATGACCTTCACATCGGCACCCTCCTTAACTAAAAGACGGCACAGCATAGCAGCCTTATATGCTGCTATGCTGCCTGTAATGCCGAGTACTATATGCTTTCCGTTAAGCATAATTCGGGATATTAGTTGTTTCCGTGGCGGAAGTAAATCTCACCATCAAGGAACTCCTCGGTAGCGATAATCGCGGGCTTGGGCAGACGCTCATAGTAGCGCGAAATCTCGATCTGCTCGCGGTTCTCGAAGGTCTCGTCAGCAGAGTTATCCGACGGCGTAGAGAAGTCGGCAAGCTTACGATTGAGCTCGGTTTTGAGCTCTGTAGCAATCTGGTTTGCACGACGAGCAATGATGTTGATGCTCTCGTAGATATTGCCTGTGGGTGAGTCGATGTCCACCAACTTACGAGTAATAGTGTTACTTGGAACGTTCTTCTTAATCTCCATAGCTGTATATGTTTTTTATTTGTATTCTCTTAATTCTCCGTCTTTCTATTCTTGTCAAGGAAGTTGCGTGCATCCTTCGCCAAACGATTTAGCTCCTTGATATGCTTCGACTCGGGATACTCCGCCAAGAACGAGTAGTAGTCGTCGAGCATCGCCAAGTATCGGTCTATCTGCTTCTCTTCTACGGAGTTAGCTGCGAGCTTGTGAGCCGATAGGGTAGTGTAGTACATCGCCTCCTCGCGGCGTGGCATGTCGGGATACTGTTTCAATGCATTCTTGAATGCCACTATAGCCGACTTGTAGCGACCTATCTTGTAGTAGGTGTAGGCATTCTGGTAGCTCTTCTCCTTGAGTCTGCCGGTAAGGTCGTTGAGCATATCCTTAAACTCGGAGATATTCTCCGACTCGGGGTAGCGCGATATAAACTCCGTGATGGCGATAATTGCCTGCGAGGTTATTGTCTGGTCGCGCTCGGGTGTGGGGGACATGAAGTAGTAACACAAGGCATACATGCCCTCGGCCTCCTCGATAAAGGCTCCGCGGGCGAACTTACGACGATACTCATCAAGCTGCGTAGATGCCTCATCCCAATTATGCTGCTTATACTTGCAACGCGCATTGTAGTACGAGAGCGAGTCCTCGCGCGGTGTGCCGAGATATACGTGGCGGCATGCCGAGTAGAGGTTTGACGCCTGCTCCCACTTACCCTGCTCATAGAAGCTCATCGCCTGCTCATATACAATCTGCGGATTACCCGACTTGAGAGCCTGGTTAGCCACGTTGCACGATACAGCAAGCATAGCCAATACCGCGATGGCAGAGATATATCTTCGGAGCTGCTTCATTATCTTTCTTGTTTTGCTGCGCTTATGTGCATAAGCGCACAAAGTTACACATAATTTTTGAATAAACGAACACCTATGCTTATTTATTATAGTGGTATTTAGGTGTTATGGCCCATATAATACAAAAAAGTGAGTGACTACAAATAAAATAGTCACCCACTTTTGTTCGGATATTGAATAAAAAGATGTCGTTTTAGGCTCGCGAGCGTAAACGTTGCGTAGCAACGAAAAGGAACTTAACGACTAAACAGACTTCTTATTCAGCCTCCTTCTTTGAGGGTTTCAGCCTTCCACCGCCCCCCTCTATATGGCCAAATTACTCGGCAACAACCGAGAACTTGATAGTAGCCTTAACCTCGCGGTGAAGCTTTGCGACAGCCTCGAACTCACCAAGAGTCTTAACTGAATCTACGGTGATGTTCTTGCGATCTACCTCGATGCCCTTCTCCTGAAGTGCAGCAGCAAGGTCTGCAGCTGTTACAGCACCGAAAATCTTCTCCTCCTCTGCCTTGGCAGTGATTGTGAGGTGAAGGTTTGAGATAGTCTCTGCCAAAGCCTGTGCATCAGCAAGAATCTTTGCATCCTTATGAGCGCGCTGACGAAGGTTCTCTGCGAGTACCTTCTTTGCAGAAGCGGTAGCTGCCTTGGCAAAACCCTGAGGAATCAAGTAGTTGTTGGCATAGCCGGGACGTACGTTTACGATGTCGTTTGCGTAGCCCAAGTTCTCTACGTCTTTGATAAGAATTACTTCCATGGTCTATCCTCCTCTTTATTATTTCATACAATCGGTTACGAACGGAAGAATTGCGAGGTGGCGAGCGCGCTTAACGGCCTGTGCAACCTTCTTCTGGAACTTCTGTGAAGTACCTGTAAGGCGACGGGGCAAAATCTTACCCTGCTCGTTGAGGAACTTCTTGAGGAACTCTCCGTCCTTATAATCTACATACTTGATGCCGAGCTTCTTGAAACGGCAGTACTTCTTCTTCTTAACATCTACTGATACGGGGTTGAGATAACGAATCTCAGAAGCACCCTGCTGTGTGTTCTCTGCCATGATTACTCCTCCTCTGATTTGTTAGCAAGCTTTGCGCGACGCTTCTGAGAGTACTCAACAGCGAACTTGTCCTGCTTGAATGTTAAGAAACGAATAACACGCTCGTCGCGACGATACTGAGTCTCGAGAGTGTTGATGATTGAGCCCTCACCGGTGAACTCTACAAGGAAGTAGAAA
>JAZNFC010000030.1:0-15828 GCA_045588935.1 Alistipes sp.
CCATACTTCAAGTGAAGGTAACGAATAGAATAACCTTCTTCGAGCATTCTCATATATTTGAGTAATGCTCCATAATCGTGCTTTTTGCGCATAAAGAAACCCCAAAAGTTTTTTGTCCAAACTTTTGGGGTCACTTCAAAAAGTAAAATAGTCACCCGCATTTTTATTCATACATTTTATTCAGTATCTTATTTGCTCGGAGGTTTTATTCAGTCTCTTGTTGAATAAGAAGATGTGATTTTAGGCCTGCGAAGGCCGTAAAACCGCAGGTTATGATAAGAAACTGTTTTGATTATTATTAAAAGTGTTAAGTCTGTTGCCGCGAGGAGATCTTATCGCCGCACCGTAACATTTCGGGCCTCGACCTGTCCCTGCTCCGTAGTAACAATATCAAACTCCACACGCCAATTATGTTTTAACGTACGGTAACCCTCGGCGTTTATCGCTGTGAAGTGCACGTACACATCGCGTCCATCCTCTGCTGTAATAAAGCCGTAGCCACGCTTGTCGTCAAACCATTTTACCTGCCCCTTCATAGCTGTATAAAATCTTTAATACCTCAAAGGTACAAAATTTCCATGACCAAACAACAATACATCGGCTATTTTCTGCGTTTAATTTGTAGAATCAAAAAAAATCCCTACATTTGTACTACGTAAATCGGATTGATTGTAACCGCTAAATAGATTTAGTCATGGATGCAAAGTTGAAAGTAGCTCTCCTCGCGGCACTTGGTTTCTCTACAGCCGCATGTTGCAGTACAAAGAAGGCTGCAAAGGGTGAGGATAAGAAGGACGCCAATATCGAGGTAAATACCTCCGACCCCAATATTATACTTATGTATGGTGTGCCCGCTCCCGATAGTGTGGTTGTCATGCCTGTTAGGGAGGAGCCTGCCAAGGCCGAGATTCAGCCCGTACCCTTCCCTGATGGCACTCTTGTAAAGCCCATCTCCGAGGAGGAGGCTGCCGAGCGTGTGAAGGCAATGGAGGAGGCTGAGAAGTAATCCGACATGGCAAAGGGTAAGCGTTTAGGCCTACGCAAATATTTAGGTCTCAAGCTCTTCCGAGGGCTCTACGACGATGTCGTAGCAAAGCACGAGCTGCGTACACTCTTTTGGGAGTGTACGCTTCGTTGTAACTTGCACTGTCGCCACTGCGGCTCGGATTGTCGTACTGATGCTTTAGAGCACGACATGCCTCTCAAGGATTTCCTCCACGTGCTCGATGAGGAAGTTACACCCAATGTAAACCCCGAGCGCGTACTCATCATCTTCTCGGGCGGCGAGGTGCTTATGCGCCAAGACCTCGAGGAGGCGGGATATGAGGTTATGCGTCGTGGCTACAAATGGGGCATGGTGACAAATGGAATGGCCCTGACGCGCAAGCGCCTACATGCTTTAGTACGCGCCGGAATGTGTTCCGTGAGTGTCAGTTTCGACGGCTTTGCCGAGGAGCATAACTACATACGCCAAAGTCCCTTGAGCTTCGAGCGAGCTCGTCGCGCCATAGGCTATATCCGCGAAGTGGAGGGGCTGACATACGATGTCATAACATGTGTAACACCCGCTATGGTTCACCGCCTTGAGGAGTGGAAGGAGTTCCTTATCAACGAGGGCATCTCGCGCTGGCGCATCTTCTCAATCTTCCCTGCAGGACGAGCAGCAAAGGATGATACGCTACACCTCAATGCCACGCAATTCCGTGAACTTATGGAGTTTATACGTCGCACACGTAAGGAGGGACGTATAAACCTCAACTATGCCTGCGAGGGCTTCCTCGGCGGCTATGAGACCGAGGTGCGCGACCACTTTTATATGTGTGTTGCGGGTGTATCTGTCGCATCTATACGCGTCAATGGCGATATCTCGGGATGCACAAGTGTACGCGCAAACTACACGCAAGGCAATATCTATCGTGACCACTTTTGGGAGGTGTGGCAACAACGTTTCGAGCCATTCCGTAACCGCGAATGGACACGTAAGGGAGAGTGCCAAGAGTGTAAGGTATGGGAGTTTTGTCGTGGAGGCGGCATGCACCTGCGCGACAACAGCGGAGAGTTGATGTACTGCCACTACAACATGCTCAAATAAAACAAAACATACGCTACGCACGAAGCAATGGATGAATAGCTAAAAGAGCTCCAGCTGCTCGGGGGAGGCGTTGAACGACAAACGATGATAGGGCGAGAGTCCATGTTCGCGAATAGCCAAGCGATGCTCACGCGTGGGATAGCCCTTATTTTTCGACCATCCATACATCGGAAACTCCTTATCTATACGCACCATATACTCGTCGCGATGGGTCTTGGCAAGCACCGAGGCCGCAGCTATATTGGCATACTTACCATCACCCTTGACTATCGTGCGCCACGGCACCTGTAGGTCGGTATAAAACTTATTACCATCCACAACGACATACTCGGCGGGAGTAGTCAACGCCTTGAGTGATATGTTCATACCCTCAATCGAGGCATGAAGGATGTTTATTTGGTCGATACGTGCAGCTTCCACCTCGGCCACGTGCCACGCCACAGCCTCACGCTCGATAATCGTGCGCAGCTGCTCACGTCGTCGTTCGGTCATCTGCTTCGAGTCATTAAGTAGCGGATGGTGAAAGTCGGGAGGCAAAATCACCGCAGCAGCAAAGACTGACCCTGCGAGACACCCACGCCCCGCCTCATCACACCCCGCCTCAAGAAGTTCCGTTTGGTAGCTGTTGAGTAGCATGAAGATTACTTTTTCGAGGTTAAAAACACTTCGCTCTGGCGAATATCATTATCTGGAGCAAGCCCCTCGGCAAACGTATGAAGATATGATATCATAGCCTCGCGCACGCTTACATCCGTTGAAGAGAGCTGCTCCTCAACAATATGCTTATCTATATAATTTTCAGCTATATAGTTACACATAGCCACGCGATACATACGCTCTTCGAGGTCAAACACCACATCCACGGCATCACCATCCTCGCCCACGATAATCGTATATGGTCTATCCGAGTAGAAATAGACATAGTGCGACTCTTTATCGGGGCGCTCCGCCGTACCGCTATTATACTTATCGAGAATGAAACGTCGCATCTGCTTCGGCGTCATCTCACCTATATATATCGTCGAGCGAAAGGGGTCATTATTATAGATATCGCCACGCGAGATATCTCCTTTAGGAATAGACGTAAGGCGCACGCCACCAATATGATAGAAGCTAATCTCGGGTATGAAGTTATCAATATAGTCATAATTGGCAAGCGCAGCCACCGTGAAGTTAGCCACACCATCATGTGTGAGCATCGCCGTAACACGACCCTCGACCCGTGCAAGCTCGGGATTTAGGCCCTTTAGGCGTGCAACCTGTTGTACCACATCGGCATCGGGGGCGAGCGACGATATTTTCCGCTGCACATGACTCACACTCGCAACCTCTCCATTCACAACCTCGATATCTGCCACCGTGACATAATCAAGACTCTTGCGATTTTGCGAGATATAGACCTCACCACACCTCTCTCCCGCAATATCGTGCGTATGTCCTCCCACAACCCAGTTGCAAGATGTCGTACGCTGCGCAAATGCCCTATCGCTATCGAGGCCCATATGTGAGAGAAGAGCAACAAAATCGCACTTCTCATCCACCGTTATGCACCACTCAAGCGCAGCATCCACATCCGAGGTAAACGTGAAGTCTCGATAAGCAGCCTCACCCCCAAGCGGGCGACCTCCATAGTCGATGCCCACAACACCCACAAAACCAATATCAATGCCCGCTACATTAACAATAGCATACGGCTCAAAATCAACACCTTTAGCCGAGCTATCCACATTTGCACATATAGTCTTGAACTGCGAAGATGCAACCATATCTCGAAGTGCGCCACTACCATTATCAAACTCATGATTACCAAGTGTCACAACATCATAACCCACGACGTTCATAAGCTCAATTATCGGGAGGCCGGGGCATGGTGCATCATCCACAAAGGCATTACCCGACACCCTATCACCGGCATCCACGAGAAGCACATCGCCTTGCATCTCATACTCCTTGACGAGCGTCATCAAGCGAGGCATAGCATCGATATTGGCATGGATATCGTTGGTCGAGATTATATATACATGTTGTTTATCAGGAGTTGCCGTCGAGCAACAACCGATAAACACAAGAGCCGGCACTACGTAAAAAAATACCCTTCGAAGCATAAGTTCTTTAATTAAATTGCTTCAAAGTTACAAAAAATTACTATCTTTACACACTGGAACAACGAGTTTTTTATGAAACACACCACACATATCGTCGAGCTACACCTCGTAAATACCGCATCTACAGTGCAGGTAGAGGCCGGCACCTCGCTTATGGAGCTTCTTCAGAGCGCGGTGTTCGAGCGCCCATACCCCATTCTGGCAGCTCGAGTAAACAACCGCTACAAGGAGCTTGGGTATCGCATCTATAAATCTGTGACGGTCGAGTTCTTCGATATACGCCACTATGAGGGTTGCCGCGTATATCAACGCACCATATCCTTCGTGATGCAGAAGGCATCGGTAGAGCTCTTCCCCGAGCGCAAGCTCCGCATACGACACTCGTTGGGTAGCGGCTTCTATGCCGAGTTCGACAACGACATAGTACCCTCGGCCGAGGATATAGCCGCCCTCAAGTTACGCATGAAGCAGATTACAATGGAGGACATCCCCATTCGGCGCAAGAAGGTGCTTAACGAGCAGCTCCTCGCAGAGTATGCCGCCTACGACTTCGATGACCGCATAGATCTGCTTCAGACACGTCCCACGCTCTACCGCACGGTACACTATCTCGGGAATATGCCCGGCTACTTCTACGGGGCCATAGCCCCCTCATCGGGATATGTCGCCACATTCGACATTGTGCCCTATGGCAGAGGTATATATATCGCCCTTCCGGACCATCTGCATCCCAACGAGGTGACCACGGCAATACGCATGGATAAGATGTTCGACATCTTCCATGAGTATCAGGAGTGGATCGACATCATGGGTGTCCCTACTGTAGGTGACCTCAATCGTCGCGTGATGGCAGGCGACAGCTCGGAGCTTATAAAGCTCGCCGAGGCCTTCCATGAGCTAAAGATTGCATCTATCGCACGAGGCATCGTCGAGGCCAACCGCGACCGCGGCGTGCGCATGGCTCTCATCTCGGGCCCCTCGTCGAGTGGCAAGACAACATTCTCGAAGCGTCTGGGCATACAGCTGCGTGTACGAGGCTACGACCCCGTACTTATAGCCCTTGATGACTACTTCGTTGAGCGAGATAAGACTCCCTTGGACGGGGATGGCAAGCCCGACTTCGAGGCTTTGGAGGCTATAGACCTCGCTACACTGAACAACCACTTGCAGCGTCTAGCACAAGGTGAAAGCGTAGAGATTCCGCGCTACGACTTTATCTCGGGCAAGCGACAGTGGCACGACAAACCGCTAAAGCTCACCGACCGCTCGGTGCTTATCCTCGAGGGAATACACGCCCTCAACCCACGTCTTACACCCAGCATCCCCGATGGGCAGAAGTTTAAGATATATATATCGTGCTTCACCTCGGTGGCGATGGATAACTTCTCACGCATACCCACGACCGACAACCGCATGATACGTCGCATGATACGCGACAATGCCACACGTGGCAACAACGCTCTGCGCACCCTCGAGATGTGGCCCTCGGTGCGTCGCGGTGAAGAGCGACATATCTTCCCCTATCAGGAGAACGCCAACGTGATGTTCAACTCGTCGCTCTTCTATGAAATATCTGTGTTGCGTACCATCGCCGAGCCCCTATTACGCGAGGTGCCCGATACCGCACCGGAGTATGCTGAAGCAAAGCGCATGCTGAAGTTCCTCGACAACTTCGTGCCCATCTCTCCCGATGAGATACCACCAACATCGCTACTGCGCGAGTTTATCGGAGGAAGCTCGTTTAAGTATTAACATCCTATAATTCAAGATAAAAACCAAAAAAACAACTAATAAATTAAAGCTAATGAAAACCTTTGACAGCTTTGTAGATCGTCATACCGGTCTCAACACAAAAGAGGACTTGCAGCAGATGCTTGCAACCATTGGCGTAGCTTCAGTAGAGGAGCTATTGCAGCAGGTCATTCCACAGAATATTCGTCTGAAGAAGAGGCTTGACCTTCCCGAGGCTATGAGCGAGTATGAGTATGCAGCTCACATCGCCGAGCTCGCAGCCAAGAATCGTACCTTCCGCTCGTTTATCGGCATGGGTTACTACCCCAATGTTGTACCCGCCGTGGTATCACGCAACGTATTCGAGAACCCGGCATGGTACACCTCCTATACGCCCTATCAGGCAGAGATTTCTCAAGGTCGTCTCGAGGCGCTGCTCAACTACCAGACAGCCATCCTCTCACTCACAGGTATGGAGGTGGCCAACTGCTCACTCTTGGATGAGGCTACAGCGGCTGCCGAGGCTATGCTCATGATGTTCGCCATGCGCTCACGCGAGGCAGTAAAGCAGGGTCGCAACCAGCTCTTCGTAGATGAGAATATCTTTCCCCAGACCTTCGACGTGCTTATCACACGTGCCGAGCCCTTCGGCATCGAGATTATCCGTGACGATTTCGCGGAGTATGAGTTCTCGGGCAAGGAGTTTGGCGCCATTGTTCAGTTCCCCGCAGCCAATGGCGAGGTACGCGATTATGCCGCCTTCGCAGCCAAGGCACACGAGGCAGGCGCTACGGTAACTGCTGTTGCCGACCTTCTCTCATTGGCACTATTAAAGTCACCCGCAGAGTGGGGTGCCGACATCGCCGTAGGTACTACACAGCGTTTGGGTTGCCCCATGGGTTTTGGCGGCCCCAGCGCAGGTTATATGGCTACACGTGACACCTACAAGCGTCAGATGCCCGGCCGTATCATCGGTGTATCGGTAGATAGATTGGGTAATAAGGCGTTGCGCATGTCGCTCCAGATGCGCGAGCAGCATATCAAGCGCGAGAAGGCAACATCCAACATCTGTACTGCACAAGCGTTGATGGCCTCGATGGTGGGCTTCTATTGTATATATAATGGTAAGGAGGGCTTACAGCGCGCAGCACTCAACGCACATACCGCGGCTCTTACCGCAAAGGAGGCTCTTGAGGCTATGGGCTACAAGGTGCGCACGAAGGCTCTCTTCGACACCCTCGAGGTGGAGGCCGAGGCATCAGTAATTCAGGATATCGCCCTCGCACGTGAGATAAACTTCTACTACCCCTCGGATGATTGTGTGCGCATGTCATTCGACGAGGTGACAACCGACGCCGAGCTGCAGAGTGTAGTAGAGATTTTTGCCGAGGCACGTGGCAAGAAGGCAAGGAGCGTGAAGCGTGTAGAAACAGCTGCCATCGCCGCAGAGGTGGAGCGTAAGAGCAACTTCTTCACCGAGCCGATATTCAATGCATACCGCACCGAGACCGAGATGATGCGATATATCAAGCGTCTGGAGTTGCGTGACATCTCGCTCATGAACTCGATGATTTCACTCGGCTCATGCACCATGAAGCTCAACGCCGCACAGCTCATGCAGCCCTTGTCGTTGGCAGGCTTCCAGAATGTGCACCCCTTCGCTCCCACAAATCAGGCGGAGGGCTACCGCGAGCTTATCGCCAACCTTGAGAGCTACCTTGCAACCATCACGGGCTTTGCAGGCTGTACCGTACAGCCCAACTCGGGTGCTGCAGGCGAGTACACCGGCCTACTCATCATCCGCGCTTACCACCAGAGCCGCGGCCAGGGCTACCGCAACATCATCCTCATCCCCTCGTCAGCACACGGCACAAACCCCGCATCGGCAGCTATGGCCGGCATGCGCATCGTAACCGTTGCCTGCGACGCCAACGGAAATATCGACGTAGATGATTTGAAGAAGAAGGCCGAGGAGCACGCATCGGAGCTCTGTGGCTTGATGGTTACATACCCCTCGACACATGGTGTCTTTGAGAGTCGTATCCGCGACATCGTAGATGCTGTTCATGACGCAGGTGGTCAGGTATATATGGATGGTGCCAATATGAATGCACAGGTAGGTCTTACCAATCCCGGATATATCGGTGCCGATGTATGTCACCTCAACCTTCACAAGACCTTTGCCATGCCTCATGGTGGCGGCGGTCCCGGTGTAGGCCCCGTATGTGTTGCCGAGCACCTCGTGAAGTTCCTGCCTACGCACTCCCTTATGGAGACCGGAGGCGAAGAGGGCATCACTGCCGTATCGTCATCACCTTGGGGTTCAGCCATGTTGCTCCCCATCACCTATGGTTATATCCGCATGCTCGGCTTCGAGGGTTTGCGTCGCTCGACAGAGCTCGCCATAGTTAATGCCAACTACATGTCTTCGGCATTGAAGGATGAATACCGTACATACTACTCTGGTGAGACAGGTCGTGTAGGTCACGAGATGATTCTCGACCTCACACGCTTCAAGCATGACTACAATATCGACTGTGGCGACATCGCACACCGTTTGATGGACTACGGCTACCATGCCCCCACGCTCTCATTCCCTGTACACGAGACACTTATGGTGGAGCCTACGGAGTCGGAGTCGAAGGCCGAGATGGATAGATTTATCGCATCGCTTATTCAGATTAAGCGCGAGTGTGAGGCGGCAGCCGCTTCAGGCAATGCTGACAACGTAGTGGTAAATGCTCCCCACACGGCCAAGGAGCTCGCAGGCGAGTGGTCACACCCCTACAGTCGTGAGGAGGCTGCCTTCCCCTTGGAGTGGATTGCCGAGGGCAAATTCTTCCCCTATGTAACGAAGATTGACAACGGCTACGGCGACCGTAACCTGATATGCCGCTGCATGGAGTAATCCTCAATACAGGTCGGAGATTACTCCGAAAAGTCAATGGTCGGATGACGCATTTTGTCATCCGGCCATTATCTTTTTTTGACAGTTAAAAAAGAATAAAAATTCACTATATGCAAAAATCTTGCAGAATTTTTTTATATTACGAATATAATGTGTATATTTGTAAGCTACAAACATATAGCAAAAAAGAAAGACACACACAAATTAACCAAATTATTTTTTATGAAAAAGTTTTTTAACTATTTGCTCGCTGTAGCCACGATGCTTATCGGCATTGGCTTTACAGCTTGCCAAGATGATTTTAACGACGACAAGGGCGGCTTGCTCGTGAACGTCAAGTTGAAGAGCGTTGACACCAACAACGCCTACATCGAGGTTATAACTCGCAACATTAGAGAGTTTGCTTACATGGTGGATGAGGGTGAGAATCTCCCCAACAGTGCTATTTTGGCTGCAGGTATGGAGAATGGCACGTTGAAGACCATCGAATCAACCAAGTCAAAGACTACTACGCAGGTGAAGATTTCGGGTGTAGATGCCGAGACCACACACTTCGTATATTTCGCCTTCCGTAAGGATGATGGTACGCTCTATAACGATGTCAAGGAGATAGAGTTTACAACCAATGGTTATGGCGACAAGGTACTCACGGTTGCAGACGTACAGCCCCAGGGCGTTGCTGTACATATTCAGATACCCGAGGAGGTCAAGGCTCGAGGCAATGCGCTCCGCTATTCAGGCTCATCACTCTTCGTGTACAACACAATGCTTAATGAGGCACACAACATCTCTCCCCAGGCCCTTCTTTACAATGCAGGTCAGTACACTACCGAGGATAAGACCGTACGCTACGACGAGTACAACTCTTATGAGCGTGATGAGAATGGTAACGTCGTATATTATGGCGAAGAGCCCGTATCATATTGTAATCCCATTGCCCCGGGTGAGCCCTTGGTATTCCTTGTAGGTGAGTACTCTTTTATGGATGAGAGCATGAAGGATGAGGATGACTATCCCGGTGGTTGGGAGCCCGGCTACTATCGTCCTCTCTACGACTATGAAGGTTATATTGCAGCTCTTGATAGTGGTCAGGATGTCAGCGATGAGGATTATTGGACAGGATACTATGAGCGTATTATTATCCGCACGACCGAGCCCGAGCAGATGACCGAGGATACTGTACATATCGACTTTAAGGATCCTACACCTGCCGATGTACGTATCGTATTCACTCCTACGGACGGTGTTATGGAGTACCATATCATGATTTGCGATGAGTCGGAGTACCAGAGCACGATTCTTCCCCGCCTCGACAACAACGAGGAGTATCTCCAGTGGCTCTTGACCTCTTATGCAGTGTGCACTCCCCAGCTTGGCGCAGGCTTCAGGCAGGGTCTTGCTGGTCAGCAGTCTATTCACACCGAGGATTGGTTCTCGATACAGATGGCCGGTAAGAAGATTCGCGTAGCGGTTACCGGTTTCGGTAGCGAGGATGGCATGAAGCAGTGCTTCAGCACCGCAGTATTTGAGGTTCCCAAGGCAACGTTGCCCCGTCCCGAGATTACCGTTACACCTATACCCGGCACAAATCCCTATCGCGTAAACTTCAATATTAAGAATACCAGCCCTGATGGTCAGGATATTGTCGAGGCATACTTCGCATGTAACTATGTACGTGAGTTTGATGCTTACAAGGGTAAGGGTACATACCTCGCTCTTCTCGAGGGTCAGAAGGCCGATCAGCTTGGCCAGTATAAGTTCGACCAGAACGCCTTGAAAGCTATTAACTCGGAGGAGGGTTATGTATTTACCATGGATAGCCGCGAGAATGCCACCACACGTCTTGCAGTATTGGGATACAACAGAGAGAAGACACCCAACGATGTCGATGCTCCCGAGTCACCCGCTATCGCCGAGGTAAAGACACCCATGGCAAACTTCCCCGCGTGGGTTGATTCAGAGCTCTTCGACAAGCTCGTAGGCGAGTGGACAGCTACAGCTCCCATGGTAGCCTACAACTCTGAAACAAATAGTTATGATTCTATCGGCAACTACACATCGGATGTGACCATTTCGGCCGGCGTAGAGTACCCCGAGACTCTTCCCAACGAGGTATATGCTCTATATACAGGCATGTCTCGCGATGAGGTAGATGCTCTCTACGAGGAGTTCGTCGAGTTGGCAGAGCAGTACAACGAGCGTACACGTGGCTACAACCGCTTGCTCTGCTTGGGCTTCAACTTTGCAGACCCCGTTTACCTGCTTGATGAGGTAGCTACTCCTTACGACTTGTTCACAAGCAAAGACTACTCAACACCCAGCAACGAGAACATGTTCTACGACTTCGGTCCCAAGTGGAACTTGGAGATTGATAACGATGGCTCGGTATGGATGCCTATCGATATCTCACACGAGTATCCCATGTCAACATGGAATATGGGTACGGATTATCCCTTCTACATCATTGCAGCATCATCGTCATCGTACAAGGCTACAACCTATGACCCCGAAACTGCCGAGGTGAAGGAGCGTATCCGCTTCCCTGTTGAGGTGTCATCAGACTACAACACTATTACCATTAAGCCCTTCGAGCTACAGGGAGCTACCTTCTACCCTGCAGTTTCACAGATGGTAAACGGCTATGCGCAGTTCGACAAGCGTCCTAATGGCAATATCGTATTGAAGCGTAATAAGTAGTACGAACAGACTTCGAACCCAATCAAGTCGAAACATCAATAAGCCTCGGGCTCTACTGCCCGAGGCTTACTTTTTATATATTATGAAGAGTCGTTTCAGTTTTTTTCTTTACCTTTGTATATAGAGAAAATATATTAGGCTATGGCAGATAACTATATCGAGAAGAAGATGGAGGACTACCGCTCACAGCAACCCTCAAAGCAACGTATGGCAACCCTTAGACGACTATTGCAACATAACCGCAGCTATCGAGGCTACGACAGCTGTTTCGAGGTGCGCAACGACCAGCTACGTCGCATCATCGAGGTGGCGACACTATGCCCCTCGGCACGTAATCAGCAGGTGTTACGCTTCCGCCCCGTACTTCGAGAGGAGGCACAAGCAATACTTCGACACATACGCCTCGGCGGAGCACTCCCCGAGTTACATCTACCCCTCGCCGGTTCCGAGCCTAATGCTTTTATTGTCATCTGCTCGACAGTCGAAGAGTCGAAGTATGTAGATATAGACCTCGGCATTGTAGCACAGTCGATGCTCCTGCAAGCCACCGAGATAGGCTTGGGAGGCATCTGCATCGGAGCCTTTGACCATGCCGAGGTGCGTGAGCTGCTCTCTCTGCCCTACGAGCCTATATTGGTATTAGCCATAGGCCGCCCGGCAGAGCGCATAGAGCTTCGCGAGGTCTCGGCGTCGGAGTCTCTAACATACTACCGCGAGGATGGTGTACACTATGTCCCGAAGATTAAGGTTGATGAACTAATTCTGAAATAACATGTATCGAGCATACCTAACTCTTTGTACACTCATTGTCTTACTATCGACATACAACGCTTCGGCCTCCGAGCCCCGAGAGTATTGGGAGCAACCAGAGGTCTTTGCCATAAATAAGCTGCCGGCGCGCGCCACCTTCACTCCCTATCTCACCGAGAGCGACGCCCTGTCACGCGGCACCTCATCTCTGGAGATGGATATCTCGGGGGAGTGGCTCTTTCACTGGTCGGCAACACCTGCCGAGGCCCCTGCAGGCTTCGAGAAGCCCGACTACGACGACTCCACGTGGGCAAGATTTCCTGTACCCGGCAACTGGGAGGTAAATGGCTATGGCACACCCATATACACCAACATAAACTACCCCTATCCCCTCAACCTACCATATATTCCACATGAGGATAACCCTACGGGGTGCTATCGCCACACCTTCGAGCTCCCCGACACATGGCACGGCAAGCGCATAATTCTCCATTTCGAGTCGGGTCTTGCAGCGATGTATATATGGCTTAATGGCAGAGAGGTAGGCTATGCCGAGGGAACAAAGAACGCCGTGGAGTTCGATATCACGGAGCTGGTTACCGTGGGCACAAACACACTTGCTATCAAAGGCTTGCGCTGGTCCGACAGTTCATACCTTGAGGATCAGGACTTCTGGCGTTTATCGGGCTTCGACCGTAGTGTGAAGCTCATAGCCGTAGATAAGGTACATATCGACGACATAGAGATTGTTGCCGACCTCGACAAGAGCTACAAGAATGGTATATACAGTGGCATAGTGACTGTTGCCAACCATTCAGATAGCCGGTTTTGTGGTTGTGTGGAGCTTAAGCTTCTCGATACGGCAGGCAACATCGTAATGAAGCTCGCCAAGAGTGTTAACGTCGCTGCCGATGAGAGCATCCAAGCAACGTTCAATCGCAATGTAGGCAAGGTGGCACAGTGGAGCCACGAGCATCCTGCGCTCTACACATCGCTTATAACCTTGAAGCGTAGGGATGGCAGCGTGGTGGAGAGCACAGCGCTACGCACAGGCTTCCGCAAGGTGGAGATTACGGGCAACATACTGCGTTTGAATGGTAAGCGTCTGATGGTGCATGGCGTAAACCTCCATGAGCACAACCCCGGGACAGGACATGTCGTAACACGCGAGCTTATGCTCCGCGACATAGCGCTGATGAAGCAGTTTAATATCACTGCAGTACGCACAAGCCACTATCCACAACCGACAGAGTGGTATGACCTATGTGATGAGTATGGCATCCTACTTGTCGATGAGGCTAATATCGAGGCACATGGCTGTGGCGTAGGCCAAGACCCTCGATATAAGGATTTTCATCCAAGCTGGTGCGAGGAGTGGTTTGGGGCGCATCACGACCGTATAGTATCGATGGTTGAGCGCGATAAGAACCACCCCTCGGTAATCATATGGTCGATGGGCAATGAGAGTTGCAATGGGCCTGTATATCGCAATGAATACCAATGGATTAAGCAGCGCGATAGAAGGCGCCCCGTGCAGATGGAGCAGGCGTGGGGAGGCCCAGAAACAGATATCGCCTGCCCGATGTACCCTACGATGGAGGATATGCGCTTCTATGCCGAGAGGGAGCGAGCTCCGAAGCCCTATATCATGTGTGAGTATGCACACGCCATGGGAAACTCTACGGGCAACTTCCGCGAGTACTTCGACATTATGGAGGGTCGCCCCCATATGCAGGGTGGCTTTATCTGGGATTGGGTAGATCAGGGTATCGACGCTGTAGGTCGCGATGGCCGCCACTATTGGGGCTATGGAGGTGACTTCGGAGCGTGGATGTACACCCACGACGAGAACTTCTGCTGCAATGGTGTCGTTCTTCCCGACCGCACACCTCACCCCGGGCTATACGAGGTGAAGAAGGTATATCAAAATATCAACTTCGAGTATGAGGGCGATGGTCGAGTACGCATATACAACGATCACCTCTTTACCGACCTTGCCGACTACGACTTCTGCTATGAGGTGCTGCACAATGGCATGTCTATAGCCTCGGGCAGGCTCCCCAAGATTACATGCCGAGCTGAAGAGAGCACCGTGGCAAATATACCCCTACCCCCACTTGAGAAAGAGGGCGAGTATCATCTCAATCTACGCGCCGAGCAGAGTGCCGAGCACCATATTCTTCGACAAGGGCACGTCGTAGCCACGGAGCAGATAGCGTTACAAGGCAGCTACTTCAAGGAGAGCTCCTCACCCAAGGGAGAGTTTAACATTGAGCAGAACGAGGAGTGGCTCACTGCCGAGGTAGGTGAGATATGTGTGCTCTTCAGCAAAGATACGGGCCACCTTGTCCGCTACACCTACGAGGGTCGCGATATCATGTCGCAGCTCCCCGAGCCATGGTTCTGGCGCGCACCTACGGATAACGACTGGGGTGCCGGCGTAGAGCGCATCTGCAACGTATGGCGTACAAACCGCCGCCGCGTGGTTGAGGGCTCGGTAGAGGTGACGGAGCATGAGGTTGTAGCACGTACCGTAAGTGAGATGCTCGATGCTCCGTCGCTACTCACCACGACATATACCTTCCGTGCCAATGGCTCATTGAAGGTCGAGGTGGCGTGGGAGCGCCAGGGCGCGCATGTGCCCGAGCTGCCACGCTTTGGCATGCGCATGATACTGCCACAGGAGTACAAAAACTTCACCTACTATGGTCGTGGTCCCTGGGAAAACTACTCGGATCGCAATGAGTCTGCATTCCTCGGCATATATAGACAATCGACCGACCGTCAGCTCTTCCACTATGTACGTCCGCAAGAGTCGGGCAATAAGACCGATGTGCGCTGGGTGGAACTCTCAGATAACGAGGGCCGCGGCATACGTGTCGAGGGGTTGCAGCCCTTGAGCGTGAGTGCCATGCCCCACCGCTCGGAGGACCTCGACCCGGGACTGTCGAAGAAGCAGATGCACTACTCCGACATCGAGCCTCGCCGCGAGGTGGTGCTCCATATCGACCTCGCACAGCGTGGCGTAGGTGGCGACCAGTCGTGGGGAGCACACCCCCATGACCCTTACCGTCTGACCGGCGAGAGATATAGCTACGGATATATCATCTCCCCGATAGAGCAATAGGCTGTCAGTGTAAATCATCACACTCATATTAAATCACTTCTCGCCTATGTGCAGAAGTGATTTTTTATATTCTCATAGAAAAAGACCCGCAAAGATATTGTTGTTTGCGAAAATTTTTCTACCTTTGTATTAACAACATACAGAGATAATGGCAGAATTGCACTATAAAGGGTATCAAATACCCCTCCCCGGCCTTCGGGGGGGGGTATTTCGTTGATAATCAATAGATTACATAACAATAAATAAAATACACACAATTATGAAACGATTATTTACACTATTGATGGTTGCCTTTGTCGCCTTCTCGTGTGAGATGCTCGATGGCGCTCTCGACTCGAAGGGTGAAGGCTTGACCTTTGCCGAGGGTACGGAGACTACGGCAACCTTTAAGGCTCGTGGTGGCTCGGCGACGTTTAAG
>JAZNFC010000031.1:0-23103 GCA_045588935.1 Alistipes sp.
TTCATTTGGGATATGCAGGTAATAGCGGGCTATTATCAAATATTCCAAATGAAAAGATACCGAAAAGAGCCTCAAAGAGACCAAAACAATCTTCTCGCGGCAACGCAGAACTCATTTAATAAAATCCAAAACAGCTTCTAAAGCGTATTAAGGAGAACTAAAATTGTTTTGCCGAGCAGAAACCATTAATAGCCCTTAATTATCCTTAATAATCGTTAGTTCTCCTTCCCGTTTTCTCCTTTCTCTTTACTCTCTTGCAATAAAACACCGGCCACGAGATAGTATCAACTACGCCTCGTGGCCGGCACCTTTCTAACGATGTCGATAACACGACAATCGACTATATCGAGATGTTGAGAATCTCGAGCTTAAGCACTCCTGCAGGTACCTGCACCTCGACAATATCTCCCACCTTCTTGCCAAGCAGTGCTTTAGCAATAGGTGTGCCGATGGCGAGCTTACCCTCGCGCAGGTTAGCCTCATTCTCCGATACGATAGTGTACTCCACCTCGCGCTTTGCGTTGTGGTTCATAAGCTTCACGCGGCTCAATATCTGCACCTTCGAGGTGTCAATCTTTGTCTCGTCGATGATACGGGCCTTGGACAACGTGTGCTCAAGCTGTGCAATGCGCATCTCAAGAAGACCCTGCGCCTCGCGCGCAGCGTCATACTCGGCATTCTCCGAAAGGTCGCCCTTATCGCGAGCCGCGGCAATAGCTGCCGCAGCAGCGGGACGCTCCACAGATACCATGTGGTGGAGCTCCTCCTTAAGTTTGTTCATACCCTCGGCTGTGAGGTAAATAATCTCGTTACTCATAACTTATTCTTTTTTTAATTACATTCTTAATCTTCGACCTCGCAACAATAGGGTGCTGCGCAGGCATAAAAAAATAATGAATCCTAACCCCTGAATAAGATTAGAACCCTTACATTTACCATACAAAGGTAGATGAAATTTTCGAATCTGCCAAATTTTTTGGCATAAAGTGTGCCGAGGCATCTTCTTGTTATAAATAAATGCATGGTTATGTTACACTTTCTCCGCAGGAGCTCTCCGCAGATAGAGCTTCTAACCACGCCCTCGACGATATTTAGTCGTCTTATTGCCGAGATACAACGTGCCCGCAAGAGCGTCGATATGGAGTTTTACATCTTTGACAACGACCACATAGGCTCCACGCTCCTCGCGCTGCTATGTCGCAAAGCGCGTCAGGGTGTTGTCGTGCGTCTTCTTGTTGATGGCTATGGCTCGCGTGGCTTGTGGCGACATCGGCAGAGGTTGCGCAGCGAAGGCATAGAGCTACACTTCCATCCTCTCCTTACTAATGTGCGCAACCACCGCAAACTTGTGATTATAGATAGCCGCGCGGCATACCTCGGTGGTGTGAATATTGCCGACCGCTATGTCGTAGGCAACAGCCTCGGTGCATGGCACGACGTGCAGCTGCATATCCGAGGGCGTGCCGTGGCGTCGCTCATGGCACTCTTTGATTATGACCTTGTCACAGCGCGGGGTGGCACGGCAACGCCTCCCGAGCACTATCTCTCGCACCATATTTCGCTCTATTGGTCGGAGGGTGATGGCGGTCGCGCTATGGAGCACCTCTTTCTCTCGGCTCTTGCCACGGCGCGGCAAGAGGTCATAATGGCTACGCCTTACTTCTTTCCGCCGCATACCATAATAGAACAGATGCGTGCGACGTGCTCGCGTGGCGTACGCGTGAGACTGCTCCTTCCTGCGTGTAGCGATAGCCGTACTATAGATAACCTCGCTTGTGATTATATAGCCAGGGCTCAATCCTTTGGCGTAGAGGTGCTTGTGTGCCGTGAGGGCTTTGTGCATGCCAAGATGATGATGGTGGATAATCGCAGACTGATTTTGGGTAGTGCCAACCTCGATAGCCGCAGCCTGCGCACCAATCGTGAGCTTATGGCCTCAAGCACCGAGCCCCATCTATGTTATAGAGCCAAGGCCTTTCTGCAGGGAGTTATCGCTCGCTCGACACTGCCGCTTGACAAAGAGCTGCGGTGTGCCATTCCGAGCTTTATAGCGCGTATGCTCTGCCCGATATTATAGCAATACTTCATATATTATAATTCGGTTACAGTGTATGTTCGCATGACAAAAGAGTGTTTTATAAAAAAATTTAAAAAAAGTCTGTTAAAACTTTCACAGAACAAAAATAATTCCTACCTTTGTGTCGTTTTCGAGATGGTGTAAGAGTATTACGTGGTGCGAGATTATATATATCTTGACGTATATTCGAAGCAGCAGTGAGAAAATAGATAAGAAGCATAAGAAGATTAATTATAAAATAAGTAAAACTATGGCTATGATTGATTTATCGAAGTATGGCATTACTGACGTTAAGGAGGTAGTGTACAATCCCTCGTATGAGACTCTCTTCGAGGAGGAGACAAAGGCCGGCCTGACAGGCTTTGACAAGGGCGTTGTAACCGAGATGGGTGCGGTGAACGTGATGACAGGTGAGTACACTGGTCGTTCACCTAAAGATAAGTTCTTCGTGATGGATGAGACCACAAAGGATACTATCTGGTGGACATCTGACGAGTATAAGAACGACAATAAGCCCGTAACCAAGGAGTGCTGGGCAGAGCTCAAGAAGCTCGCTGCCAAGGAGCTCTCATCAAAGAAGCTATATGTTGTAGATACCTTCTGCGGTGCTAACGAGAACTCACGCCTCAAGATCCGCTTTATCATGGAGGTTGCATGGCAGGCACACTTTGTAAAGAATATGTTCATCCGTCCCACGGAGGAGGAGCTTGCTAACTATGGTGAGCCCGATTTCGTGGTGCTCAACGCCTCAAAGGCGAAGGTTGAGAACTACAAGGAGCTCGGTCTTAACTCGGAGACAGCCGTAGTATTCAACCTCACAGAGAAGATGCAGGTTATCATCAACACATGGTATGGTGGTGAGATGAAGAAGGGTATGTTCTCATACATGAACTATCTTCTTCCTTTGAAGGGCATGGCCTCGATGCACTGCTCGGCAAACACCAACGAGAAGGGTGAGACGGCCATCTTCTTCGGTCTTTCGGGTACAGGTAAGACAACTCTCTCGACAGATCCCAAGCGTCAGCTTATCGGTGATGACGAGCACGGCTGGGATGATGACGGTATCTTCAACTTTGAGGGTGGTTGCTACGCCAAGGTTATCAACCTCTCAAAGGAGAACGAGCCTGATATCTGGAATGCTATCCGCCGTGATGCGCTCCTCGAGAACGTAACAGTGGATGAGAATGGTAAGATTGACTTCGCAGATAAGTCGGTGACCGAGAATACACGTGTATCATACCCCATCTACCACATCAACAACATCGTGAAGCCCGTATCTAAGGCTCCTGCAGCGAAGAAGGTTATCTTCCTCTCGGCTGATGCCTTTGGTGTGTTGCCTCCCGTATCTGTTCTCACACCCGAGCAGACGAAGTACTACTTCCTCTCTGGCTTTACTGCCAAGTTGGCAGGTACAGAGCGCGGTATCACCGAGCCTACGCCTACCTTCTCGGCATGCTTCGGTGCAGCCTTCCTTTCACTCCACCCCACGAAGTATGGTGAGGAGCTTGTAAAGCGTATGCAGGCATCGGGCGCTACAGCCTACCTCGTGAATACAGGTTGGAATGGTACAGGCAAGCGTATCTCTATCAAGGATACACGTGGTATCATCGACGCTATCCTCGATGGCTCTATTGACAAGGCCGAGACCAAGCAGATACCTATCTTCGACTTCAAGGTGCCCACAGCGCTTCCCGGTGTAGATCCCGCCATCCTCGATCCTCGCGATACTTATGCAGATGCTGCAGAGTGGAACAAGCGCGCCGAGGACCTCGCAGGTCGTTTCGTGAAGAACTTCGCAAAGTTCACAACTAATGAGGAGGGTAAGGCTCTTGTAGCTGCTGGTCCCCAGCTTTAATTTTCGATTTATGTAGGGTATCTTCGCCCTATCACTAAAAGTAACCCTCTTGGGCTGTAGGTCACTACTATCCCAAGAGGGTTACTTTTGTAATAGAGAACAGAGAACAGAGAACAGAGAACAGAGAACAGAGAACAGAGAACAGAGAACAGAGAACAGAGAGCAGAGAACAGAGAGCAGAGAGGAAAGAGCAAAGTGAACTAAAGATGACTAAAGTGTATTAAGGAGAACTAAAGTTGTTTTTGCCGAGCAAAATCCATTAATAGCCCTTAATTATCCTTAATAATCGTTAGTCTAACTTCGTTTCTCCGTTGAGGCAAAACAGCGTAATGCCTCAACTTTACTCTTTGTTCTTTGCTCTTTCAGCTTTCTCTCTCCTACACAAACAACATTGTGGTAAAGATAATACCCGTGAAATTGTAAGTGTTTTCTTCTCTTCCGTGTGCGGCCTCATGCCCCCCCCCTCCGCATACCATACACACATATATTGCGGGTATTAAAGAAGTATTCTTATGGGTTAAGGTGAGTTGCGTGGGTTAGATGTTATATACTTTTACACCTATACTAACTCATAGTAGCCCATAGTAACAAACAAAAAGGACTGCACATATTGTACAATCCTTTAGTGTGTAATATCGCAGTGGAGATATCCACCATTCACTACTCGGGCTTGACGAGCGACAAGTAGAGCTCATCAAGCTGCGCCTGTGCCACAGGCGATGGACCATCGAGCATAACATCGCGACCGGCGTTGTTCTTCGGGAAGGCGATATAGTCGCGGATAGAGTCCGAGCCACCAAACAACGAGCACAAGCGGTCGAAGCCAAAGGCCAAGCCTCCATGAGGAGGTGCGCCATACTTGAAGGCATTCATCAGGAAGCCGAACTGCTCCTCGGCAGCCTCGGGCGTGAAGCCCAGGGCGTTGAACACCTTGGCCTGGAGCTCGGCATCGTGGATACGGATAGAGCCACCGCCAATCTCCGTGCCGTTACATACGAAGTCGTAGGCATTGGCGCGCATCTTACCCAGCTCACCGCTATCGAAGTACTTGGCATCCTCGGGCTTGGGCGAGGTGAAGGGGTGGTGCATGGCGTAGAAGCGCTGCGTCTCCTCGTCCCACTCGAACATCGGGAAATCGACAACCCACAGCGGTGCGAACTTCTTCGGATCACGAAGACCAAGGCGCTCGGCAACCTCCAAACGTAGGGTGCAGAGCTGGGTCAGGGTCTTGAACTTCTCGCCACAGAGGATAAACACCATATCGCCACACTTGGCTCCCACGCGCTCGGCAATGGTCTTAAGCTCCTCGGCAGTGAAGAACTTGTCGATAGATGACTTGATGTTGCCGGCCTCATCCACACGTATCCATACAAGGCCCTTGGCACCCACCTGGGGGCGCTTAACAAACTCCGTGAGCTCGTCTATCTGCTTACGTGTATATGATGCACAGCCCTCGGCCGCGAAGCCTACGACATACTCTGCCGAGTCGAAGACCACGAAGTCATGTCCGTGTGCCAAGTCGGTGATATCCGAGAATGCCATGCCGAAGCGTAAGTCGGGCTTATCCGAGCCATACTTCTCCATAGCCTCAATCCAGGGCATGCGACGGAAGGGCTCCGAGAACTCCACGTTCATCACCTCCTTGAACATATAACGTGCCCAGCGCTCGAAGATCTCGAGTACATCCTCCTGCTCGACAAACGACATCTCGCAGTCTATCTGCGTGAACTCGGGCTGACGGTCGGCGCGCAAATCCTCATCGCGGAAGCAACGCACAATCTGGAAGTAGCGGTCATAGCCCGCAACCATCAAAAGCTGCTTCAGGGTCTGGGGCGATTGTGGCAGGGCGTAGAACTGGTTGGGGTTCATACGTGAGGGCACGATAAAGTCACGTGCACCCTCGGGTGTTGACTTGATAAGGTAGGGAGTCTCAATTTCGAGGAAGCCCTCCTTGTCGAGGAACTGACGCACAGCCTGTGCCATGCGGTGGCGCAGAATCATGGCGCGCTGCAGGGGCGGACGACGCAGGTCGAGGTAGCGGTACTTCATGCGCAGGTCGTCGCCACCATCCGACTCCTCCTCAATGGTGAAGGGAGGTGTCACGGCGCGGTTAAGAATCTTTATCTCCGTAGCCGAGATCTCGATGTCGCCCGTGGCGATTTTTGTGTTCTTTGATTCACGCTCGATAACCTTACCCGTAACCTGAAGGACATACTCGCGACCCACCTCCGAGGCGGTAGCGCGCACAGCCTCCGACGAGTGTTCCTCCACGGCAATCTGTGTGATGCCATAGCGGTCGCGCAGGTCGATAAAGGCCATAGCGCCGAGGTTACGCACCTTCTGCACCCATCCGGCGATGGTTACCTCCTGGCCTACATGCTCAATGCGGAGTTCTCCGCAGTTGTGTGTTCTGTACATATTTGCTATATTTTTAGTTTTCGTTTATCTTTGCAGTGTTGTAACTCACAAAGGTAGTAATTTTTTATACTAAAACATATCGTATGGCTGAAAAAATATGCATAACACCGCAAGAAGATGAAAAATATATGCGTATGGCAATAGCCGAGGCGGAGCGTGCGTTAGATAAACAGGAGGTGCCTATCGGGGCTGTTGTTGTTGCCGGTGGCCGGGTGATAGGTCGTGGACATAACCTCGTGGAGACACTCATGGATGCTACGGCCCATGCCGAGATGCAGGCCATAACGGCGGCCATGTCCACGCTCGGTGGTAAGTACCTCGCGGATTGTACGCTCTACGTCACGGTTGAGCCCTGTGTGATGTGTGGCGGAGCCTTGGCATGGAGTCAGATAGGACGTGTGGTATATGGTGCTGCCGACCCCAAACGCGGATACTCGACATACTCCGAACGCATAATGCACCCCCGCACCGAGGTGGTGGCCGGAGTGCTCAAAGAGGAGTGCGAAGAGCTTATGCGCAGTTTCTTCGATAAGTTGAGAAGGTAATAATAGACTCTATATTTTGAAAATCAGAGAAAAAGTAATATCTTTGTAGTTACTTTGTGATTGATAAAAAAGAGAAATAGACAAAAATTAAACTATACAACTAAACTATGAAAAAACTTATCATGACCGTTGTGGCCCTTATGGGTGCAACAACACTCTTTGCACAGACCGACATGTTGGCAACCTTCACACAGGGTATGACAAATGCCAAGTCAGGTAACTACAATGCCGCTATCGAGCAGTTCCAGGCCGTTATTGATGCAAGCTGGGATATCGAGGAGCTTGACGTCAACCAGCAGAAGGCTCTTGCCGGCTCGAAGAAGTTTATTGTAACATGCTACAATAAGATGGGTGTTGCTGCAATCAATGCCAAGGAGTATGAGAAGGCTATCGAGAACTTCAGCCTTGCTGCCGACACAGCCTACCTCTATGAGGATGTTGCTGCGATGAACAAGAACAAGACCCTTATCGGTCAGGTATATCAGGTACAGGGCGCTGATGCCTTCAACTCTGGTGACTATGCCACAGCAATTGCCGTATTCTCAAAGGGTTATGAGGCGGATCCCCGCAACACCGACATGGCTATGAACCTCGCCGAGAGCTACTTCCGTAGCGACATGTACCAGGATGGTATGCGCATCTGTACAGCTATTGCAGCACTCAACCCCGATAAGTATGCAGAGGCTATTGCCGAGGCACAGGCCAAGATGGATATGTACACCAACAATGAGGTAGCAAAGCTTCAGATGGCGAACGACTATGACGGCATCATCGCCATGGCCGAGCAGCTTGAGGATGCTGCCATGGCCCAGAAGATTACCATGCAGGCATACTATGGCAAGCGCGACTTCAACAAGATGATTGAGCTCTCTGCTGCAGCCCTCGAGGCGCAGACCACAGATGAGGGTCGTAGCGACATCTACTACCTCCTTGGTGTTGCTTATAACGAGAAGGAGCAGTTCGATGCTGCTATTGCTGCCATGAAGAATGTTACGGCAGGTGCGAATGTTGAGAATGCAAAGGCTGTAATTGCTGCGCTTACTCCTGCCGAGTAACTTCCGATTTATATAGGGCATCTTCGCCCTATCACTAAAAGTAACCCTCTTGGGCTGTAGGTCGCTACTATCCCAAGAGGGTTACTCTTTGCTCTCTGTTCTCTGCTCTCTGTTCTCTGTTCTCTGTTCTCTGCTTATCCTCGGCGGCGGAACTCCGCAAGGATAATGCCTGTGGCCATGGCTACATTTAGAGACTCCGAGGTAGGGGTATCTGCCGGATAGGGCGGGATATAGAGGCGCTCGGTGAGCGTCACCCTGCACTCCTCCGTGAGGCCGCGTCCCTCGTTGCCCATGACCACTACGCCACGGCCCTCAAGAGCCTTGGAGTAGATGTTCTCGCCATCGAGTAGCGTGCCATATATAGGCTTACCCTCGGCCGCAAGCTCGCGCAGCAGCGTGGCGAGGTTATCCACATAGTGCACCCTCACGCGTAGAATAGCACCCATCGTGGCCTGCACAACCTTGGGGCTGAAGCAGTCGGCACATTCGCGCGAGCAGATGATATCCTTCACGCCAAACCAGTCGGCAAGGCGTATTATCGTGCCGAGATTACCGGGGTTTTGTACTCCATCAAGGGCTAATGTAAGCTCCTCGCCCAGGGTTGCCGCTGCAAGCCTATAGCGGGGCTGCTCGACAATGGCGAGGCAGTCGCTCGGCGTGGTGAGCTGCGAGATGCGCGCCATGCTCTTGGAGTCTATGACCTCACACCCCTGAAATATCTCGCGTGTAGCATATATATGTCTTATAGTCAGGCGCGACGCCTCAATCTCGCGGATGAGCTTCTCACCCTCGGCGATAAAGAGCCCTTCATGGTCGCGCGTACGCTTATCCGACAGCGAGCGTACAAACTGTAGTTCGGCCTTGGTCATCGTTCTTCTTCGATTATATATGTCTCGCCCTCGGTGGCGATATCCGTATTGGGAAATATCTCGCGACACTCCGCAACAAGCGTATCATGCTCCTTATATCGTGATGAGAAGTGGCCTATAATCAGGCGTTTGACATTGGCAAGTGTCGCCACCTTGGCCGCCTCGGCCGTGGTGGAGTGTCCACGTCCCTTGGCGTGTATCTTCTCCGAGAGTGAGTATGTGGTTTCGTGATATAGAAGGTCTGCGCCCTCGACTAAATGTGCCGCCTTGGCCGAGTAGGCCGTGTCGGAGAGATAGGCATAGGAGCGCGCCTTATAGGGTATATATGTAAGCTCGGCATTGGGCACGACGGTGCCATCCTCGAGCGTTACATCCTCGCCACGCTTGGCTGCAACAATCTGTGCTATGCCAAGGCCGTAGCGTTCAATCTTAAACTTATCGACATTTAGCCCCGGCTGCTTCTCGCGGAAGTGGTAGCCGGCGGTAGGTACACGGTGGCGCAGAGGTATGCTCCACACCTCCAACGTGTTATTTTCCATGACGATGCGATGCTGCGTGGTATCCACCTCATGCCACTGCACAGCATAGGGTAGCTCCGTATCGAAGTAGCGCAGGTGATGCTCCAGGAGCTCGCCCATAGGTCGAGGTGCATATATATCAAGGGGTGTGCGACGACCCATAAGTCCCAGGGTCGATATCAGCGGAAAGAGTCCGAAGCAGTGGTCGCCATGAAGGTGGGAGATAAAGACAGCTCGCAGGCGCAGCGGGTTGATGCCGCGCCTGATGAGCTGCTGTTGTACGCCCTCACCCGCATCGACAAGGTAGTATTGCTCGTTGAGGTTTACGACCTGTGATGATGGGTGACGCGTAACGGTGGGTTTAGCAGAAGCGTTGCCTAATATGGTAACACTGAATGCCATAGATTACTGAGCCAGCAACCAACGCTCGCAGTCGAGAGCTGCAATACAGCCCGAGCCTGCAGCCGTGATAGCCTGACGGTAGTGAGGATCCTTCACGTCGCCCGCAGCAAAGACTCCCTCAACCGAGGTCTTCGATGTGCCGGGAACAACCTTGATATAACCCTGCTCGTCGAGCTCAAGCTGACCCTTGAAGACCTCCACATTGGGGTGGTGGCCTATGGCAAGGAAGAAGCCCATGATGTCGAGTGTGCGCTCCTCGCCCGAGGTGCTTACCACACGTACACCTGTTACACCCTCCTCATCGCCCAAGACCTCTGCGGTGTTGTGCTCGAAGAGAACCTCGATGTTGGGGGTGTTGAAGACGCGCTCCTGCATAGCCTTTGATGCACGGAGGTAGTTCTTGCGCACGATAAGATATACCTTGCGGCAGATAGATGCGAGATATGTTGCCTCCTCGCAAGCGGTGTCACCACCACCTACCACAGCAACATCCTTCTTGCGGTAGAAGAAACCGTCGCATGTGGCACATGCGCTCACGCCCATGCCTCGATACTTGGCCTCTGACTCCAAACCGAGGTACTTGGCTGAAGCACCTGTACATACGATAACTGACTCGGCCTCAATCTGATGCTCATGGTCAACAGTAACCTTGAAGGGACGCTGCGAGAGGTCGATGTCGGTGATGATGCCACGACGTACATCGGCACCAAAGCGCAATGCCTGCTTCTTCAAATCCTCCATCATGAGTGTTCCGGTGATACCCTCGGGGTAACCGGGGAAGTTCTCGATTTCGGTAGTTGTAGTAAGCTGACCTCCGGGCTCGATACCCTCATAGAGTACGGGTGAGAGGTTGGCGCGTGATGTGTAGATTGCCGCGGTAAAACCTGCAGGACCGCTACCAATGATTAAAACCTTTACTTTCTCCATAACGTGTTAAGTTTTAAGTTGTTATTATTGTGTATATATGTGTGTATTGCCTTTATCGTATATTCTATCTTGTTGCAAGGAAGTCGGCCTCCTTCTCCTTTTCGTCGCGGAAGTCGTAACCATATCCGACCATCATATCGGGGCCTGCATCGCGCTGACGGTCGGCATTCGTCTTATCGCGCATGCGCTGAAGGATATTCTTCGAGGCTCCGATAAACTCATCTATCTCCTCCGTTGAGGGTTGGTGACCCAACAATTCTGCGAGAATCTTATAGGCGTAGGCTGCAGCCATATTGTTATAGTTGGCATGTAGCTCGTCGAGCCTTGTCTTTATCTCTGCGAGAGCTGTTTCACCCGTGGCAATTGATGTCATAAGGGCCTCAAGAACACCTAATGGCAGATATTGTCCGGCCATATCTATCCACTCCGACCCATCATCTGCGGCTTGTGTGTGGTCACCGGCCTCGAGCATCATGCCCAGTGATACGGCAATGGCGCTGTTATAGAGCTTTATGCCGCGTGAGAGCATCGAGGCACGTATTATCGTGCGGTTGTAGGTGTAGCTCTTGGCCTCGGGATCATCTTCGCGGAGGCGAGTGAGTGCATCTACACCACGTAGCATCTTACCCGTAAGGAAGGGGTTGAACTCCTCGAAGCAGATGTTGTCGCGCTTATGTTTGCGCTTGTCGCGTTGTTTCCACTTCTCTATATCGCGTATCGTACCATAGCTTGTTAGCGATAGTCCGGGCATGAGCAGCGTCTGGCCGCTATCCTCAATAAGGTAGGAGTAGGGCATATCCTGTGTGTCGTGGTGTCGTGTGTGGCGACCTAACACCACCGTGAAGGCTCCTTCAATAGATGGGGACATCACGTAGGCGCTACTTCCGAACTTCGTGCCTCGTTGGTGTACGGCCTGATGCACGGCGCCACTCTTAAAGAGGTGGTTTGACTGATTGGTGCCACTACCTGCATTGAAGAATGAGAATATGCCGGCGATAAGCAGTGACGACTTATGGTGTGATACGGTGAAGGGACCGGCAAAGACGGCTGCAGCCTCGCCATTCTCACAATGACAGTTTGCAAAGAAGAGCGTGTCAATCGCCGTGAAGCCATTATCCAACGTGGTGTATTCGCCGACATATACGCGTTCGATGCTTGCTGCACCATCCACCTTGGCATTATTATCAAGGATGAAGTGGCGCGCACGTACATCTATACCTATGCGAGAGTTGGCGCCTACCGTACCATTTTCTAATAGGGATGCACCTTCGATATGTGCTCCCTGCTCTATTTTAACCTCTCTGATGAAGCGCACACCCATAATCGAGACTTCATCCTCCACGATGCCTATCTCTGAGGCGTGGGCCTCGCTACGCTCCTTTGCCATGCGTAGTAGCGCATCGGTTGCCTCTGCACGATTACGCATCATTGTCATAAGGTAGGCCGTTTGAGCATCTAACTCTCGGTATATTATTGCTTTGCGGCCATTGTTTTCATTTACGGCAGCTACCTCCACACCCTCACCAAAGGAGCTTCGGTGGCGACACTCCATCCGCAATACCGAGTCTATAATACAGTTATCGCCGATATGATAATTCGCTATCGTAGAGTCTGAGATATAACTGTTCGAGCCGATATATATATCGCCGAGAAGACGTACATTGCGAAGTTGTCCCGTGTGGAAGTCCTCCGCCACGCGCACACACTCCCATCTTGGGGCGTAGCATCCCGCAAGCTCCAGAGCACGACACTCCTCTATGGTTAATATGCGATCCTTGCGTCTCATCTATAGTCTTGTTAATCTCGTCTTGTATATACCACACGCTTGGTCTCGAAGAACTCATCCTCAAACCACTCCGATATGTCGTATAGAGTCCAGCGACGATGTGTGGCCGCAAGCTCCTCGGCCAGATCTCCGCCCTTGAGATAGAGGATGCCGTTAGGGAGCGTTCCCTTCTCGCCACGCTCAAGACGAGGCCATGCCCACGGCATAAACCTCGACATCTCCGTTACGGCACGCGATACCACATAGTCGAAGCGCTCGGTGAGCTGCTCGGCACGGCAGTTTATCGCGCGTAGGTTTTTGATGTCGGCACCCTCAATAACACCCTCTACCACGCGTATCTTCTTGGCTATGGAGTCCACGGCCACGAACTGCGCCTCGGGAAACATTATAGCTAAAGGTACCGAGGGAAAGCCGCCTCCGCAACCTATATCGAGGATGCGGGCACCGGGGGCAAAACGACACACCTTGGCTATAGCCAACGAGTGCAGTATATGTCGTGTGTAGAGGTGCTCCATATCCTTGCGCGAGATCACATTTATACGGGTATTCCACTCTGCATAGAGTGTGCCGAGACGTTCAAATTGTGCCTCTTGCTCGGGGGTAATCTCCGGAAAATATTTCCTTATAATCTCGCTATCCATTCTCTTGTCTATATCTGTGATTTCTTGTTATTTGGCCTCCTTCTCGGTAATCATCTTGCAGACGGCGGCCTTGGCACGACGTATCTGTGTCTTTATGGTATTTATCGGGCGACCGAGCTTCTCGGCTATCTCCTCATAGGAGTACTCCTCGAGGAAGCGCATCTCGATAATCTGTCGATAATCCTCCGAGAGCTCGTTGAGCGAGGCGTCGAAATGGGCACGTCGCTGGTTTATTATCACGCTCTCCTCGGGTGATGGCACCATGGCTATGGGTGTACGGTGGTCGTGCTCTATCGAGACATCATCGGTGCGACGACGTAGGTAGTCTATGAGCGTATTTCGAGCAATGGTATATACCCACTGTCCGAAGGTGTAGCTGTCCGAGTAGTTAGCCAGGTGGAGATATACCTTGATAAAGGTCTCCTGCAGGAGGTCATCTGCCGTGTCGCGATTGCCCAGACGCTGCTCAAAGAGGCGACGTATAGCCTCGCGGTAGCGCGTGAAGAGGTACTCGAAGGCTTGTTGGTCACCCTCGGAGGCAAGCCCTACGAGCTCGGCATCGGTTGCGATGATGTAATCCTCTATCTCCATATACTCGGTGTATTGTGGCTCGGGCGACTAACCATAAACTCAACTATGGGGCCAAAGAGGTCGTAGCGCCAATACCCCATGATGATACCTCTCTCGCCAAGTCGCTTTGCCGTGCGGTTTGATGACCACACGACAAAAATATATCGCATAAATGCGAGGATGGCGGCAGCAATCTTCAGCTCCATGGGGAGCACCGCAATGGCGGTAATTAAGACCATGAAGAAGAGCACGCGGCTGCCTATCTCGCGCGTTGTAAAGCTCTTGATGCGAGTGGGGTAGTGGTGCTCGGCCGTGGCGTAGTATCGCATAAGCTCTATCCACTCGCTCCACCTCTCGGGTCGCTCCTCGATGGTCACGGCATTACGTGTGAGCACAACTGCTGCTCGCTGTGCGCTGGTTATCTCCTGAAGATATAGGTCATTCTCGCCGATATCCATTGCCAGGTGGTTGTATCCGCGTGTCTCATCGTATAGTTGGCGCGTAAATCCATAGTTGCTGCGTGGCGCATAGTAGAGGTCGCCCATGATGGCGCGTGCCATGGCATTGCGCAGGTGGTGCAGCTCCACAAGGCGCATCATAGAGCTGTGTTTAGTTCCCTTCTCAAAGCGAGGTACAGATGAGGCAACGACGACCGAGCCACGCTCGAAGCCCTTGGCCATGGTCGCTACCCACATGTCGGTGCGTGGTGTTGCTCCCGTCACGGTGAAGAGCAGGTTGTCATATTGCGCCGACTTGATGCCGATGTTGAGTGCCTGCTTTGTCGATATATATATGCGTTCGTTGCCACCAATCTTCGTTATGCGCAGGTTGAAGTAGGTGTTGCGATATGCTTGCAGTTGCTCGTGGTAGTCTGTGTCGCCACCGACATATACCACCACTACTTCGTAGCTGTCGTACTGCTGGTGTAGAAGTTGTGGAAGCTCCTCGTAGAGGAAGTGCTCATTCTCGCCTCTCACCACCACGATGACCGATATCGGAGGGTTCTCCGCCGAGCGCTTCTTGCGACGCATAAGGCGGAACTTGTAAATACGATTGTATGGCCCAAGATAGTAGTATAACTGCACGATAAAGAGCACAAATAGCACGGCCAGGAGTGCTATGCCTTGCCATGTGTAGTGTTGCAGTATGGTATCTAAAAGTTGTGTCACTCTCTTTCAATGGTATATATAACGCACAAAGATAATAAAAACAATTTAGATTTCATAATCGTGTAATTCTATTTTTTTAAAATAGAGCCTTCGTCGTGATGAAAGGGGTAAATATGCCACTTTCTCGGATTTTGCTGCTTAAGATTGGATATTTTTGCCTATCTTTGTGCGTTATATATACATTATGAAGTTTACGCTAAAACATACTGCGCCCAATAGTCAGGCGCGTGCAGGTGTGATGGTCACGGACCATGGCACGATAGAGACTCCGATATTTATGCCCGTAGGTACGGCGGCGGCAATGAAGGGTATCTTCCACCGTGATGTGGAGCATGAGGCCCATGCGCAGATAATCCTTGCCAATACCTACCATCTGTATCTTCGACCCGGCATGGAGATATTGGAGAGAGCGGGAGGTGTACATCGCTTCTCGTCATGGCAGAAGCCTATGCTTACCGATAGCGGAGGCTTTCAGGTCTTCTCGCTTGCTGCGTGTCGTAAGCTCAAGGAGGATGGCTGTCACTTTCAGTCACATATCGACGGCTCGCGTCATGTGTTCACGCCCGAGAGCGTTATCGATACGGAGCGTACTATAGGTGCCGATATCATGATGGCCTTTGATGAATGTCCCCCGGGAGATGCCCCCTATGACTATGCGAAGAAATCGTTGGCGCTGACCGAGCGTTGGCTCGACCGATGCTTCAACCGCTTCCATCAGACGGCTCCGAAGTGGGGACATGAGCAGTCGCTATTTCCCATTGTGCAGGGTGCGGGCTATGCCGACTTGCGTGAGCGTGCTGCGCGCAATGTCTTGCAGTATGATGCTGATGGCTATGCCATTGGAGGCTTGGCTGTGGGTGAGCCTACGGAGGTTATGTACTCGATGATTGAGGTGTGTAACGGGGTGCTGCCGACGGACAAACCGCGTTATTTGATGGGTGTAGGTACGCCTGTGAATATTCTTGAGGCGATAGATCGCGGTGTCGATATGTTCGACTGCGTGATGCCCACTCGCAATGGTCGTAACGGACAGCTCTTCACCTCGGAGGGTGTAATAAACATCCGTAATAAGAAGTGGGAGATGGACTTCTCGCCCATAGACCCCATGGGTGTAGCCTTTGTCGATCATCAATATACGAAGGCCTACCTCCACCATCTTGTAGTCTGCAAGGAGATGCTCGCGGCACAGATAGCCTCACTGCACAATACGGCCTTCTACCTATGGTTGGTGGGTGAGGCGCGTAAGCATATCCTTGCCGGTGACTTCAAGCCATGGAAGGAGGAGATGGTCATAAAGCTCGCCCGCAGATTGTAATATCGCTCAACAACGTAAAAACGACATGCCGTGAAGTTAATACCCTCAATACCCGGTTACCGTACGCTCGATAGATATATCCTGGGCAAGTTCTTGCGCACCTATATCTTCGGCGTTATGATGATGGTGGTCATCGTGGTGGTCTTCGACTATGTTGAGAAGGTCGATGACTTTACCGAGTTGCACGCCCCTTGGAGTGCGATAGTCAATGACTACTATCTGAACTTTATTCCTTACTTCATCAATCAGTTTAGCTCGCTCTTTACCTTTATCTCGGTAATCTTCTTCACCTCGAAGATGGCCATGCAGACCGAGATTGTGGCTATACTCTCGGGAGGTGTGAGCTTTCGTCGTATGATGTGGCCCTACTTTATGGGTGCGGCAATCATTGCGATGTTGAGCCTCTCGTTGAACTTGTGGATTATCCCGCAGGGTCAGCGCGATAGTATCGTATTTCAGAGTAAGTATCTTAAGAGTAGCCTTAATAAGCTCTATGACGAGCATGTATATCGACAGCTGGAGCCCGATACGTATGTCTATGTGCGAGGCTACTATCCCGATATTTCGCGTGTGCCTTTCTTTGCTATCGAGCGTTTCGAGGGTGCGCAGATGGTCGAGACGCTCAATGCGGCAAGTGCCTCGTTTGATGAGGAGTCGGGACGCTGGACGGCACCTCGATATGTTATCTACTCGCGTAATGAGGATGGCTCGTTGGGATATAAGCAGTATCGAAATCTCGATACGTTGATTAACCTTGATGCTCGTGAGTTGAGTGATATCAAGGGACTTACACAGACGATGACTATAGATGAGCTGAACGACTTCCTTGCACAGCAGCGTCGTAAAGGCTCCGATGATCTCTTCCTTATCGAGGTGGCTCGACATTCGCGTTTCTCCTACCCCTTCTCGACCTTTATCCTCACGCTTATCGGCGTGTCGCTTGCCTCACGCAAGGTGCGTGGCGGTATGGGTGTGCATATCGGATTAGGCATCACACTCTGTTTCAGCTATATCATGGTGGGTCGCGTGTCGGAGCAGGTTGCCATCAGTGGCTCCATTGCGCCATGGCTCGGTGTGTGGCTGCCGAATATAGTCTTTGCGCTGATAGCCATATATGTCTATATTAAAGCTCCTAAATAGTATGCGTACGATAAACGATATAGCAGAGGGTGTACGTCGCGGTGAGCGCATCTCTGTGGATGATGCCCTTGTGCTCTTCCGCGAGGCTCCGCTGTGGTTGCTGGGTGAGCTTGCCACCGAGCGTAAGATTGCGACGAGTGGCAACAAGGTATATTACAACCGCAATGTGCACCTTGAGCCTACGAATATATGCCTTTTCAACTGTGAGTTTTGTTCGTTCCGCCGTCGTGAGGGTGACCCCGATGCGTGGTATATGAGTGTTGATGATGTTGAGGCACGTGCTCGTGAGCTGCGCGATGCCGACATCACGGAGGTGCATATCGTCGGAGGTGTGCATCCGAAGCACGACCTTGATACCTACTGCGCAATGATACGCCGCGTGAAGGGTGTGCTGCCCCATGTCTCGGTGAAGGCATACACGGCTGTCGAGATATTCTATATGATACGTCATGCAGGCGTGCCTCTTGTTGAGGGCTTACGTCGTCTGGTCGATGCCGGCATGGAGTGTATTCCGGGTGGCGGTGCCGAGATTTTCGATGCGGAGCTCCGTAGGAAGATATGTCCGGATAAGTGTAGTGCGGAGGAGTGGCTTGCCGTACATCGTGTAGCACACAACATGGGAGTGCCCACGAACTGTACGATGCTCTATGGACATGTCGAGAGCCTTGAACAGAGAATAGACCACCTAAACCGTTTGCGAATGTTGCAGGATGAGGCTCCGGGCTTCGATGCCTTTGTGCCGTTGAAGTACCATAGCCGCAATAATCGCCTCTCGGCTGCGGGTGAGTGCTCCGTGGAGGAGGATCTGCGTATGATAGCGTTGAGTCGTATCTTCCTCGACAATATACCTCATATCAAGGCCTATTGGGTGTCGTATGGACGTGCTACTACGGAGATGGCTTTACATTTCGGCGCCGACGATATAGATGGTACGATAGGCGATACTACGAAGATTTACTCTATGGCGGGAGGTCAGAGCCGCCCGAGCATGAGCGTTGAGGAGCTTGAGACGATGGTGCGTAATGCAGGCTTTGAGCCTGTTGAGCGCGACTCCTTCTATAATGCCGTGGAGCATGTCGTGTCGAATGATACGGAGAGTGTCGAGAGTATCGAGATGGCAAATAAACCGAATGACGAAACGATGATTAGTAACGATAATAAACCCCGCGAGATAAAGAGTGTGAAGCGTAGGGTGCAGGGGAGTGCCTCGAAGAATATCCAAAAGAGTGATTCCAAGAGACGTCGTAGTGCAACAGGCATGACGACAGGGGGTAGGTTGTCGGACTTCCATAGGCGCTATCCGCTGATTTCGCATGTCGTGCTGATACTGCTCTTTGGTCTTCTTGTGGTGATGGGCGTCTATGTAGGCTTGAAGGTGGGTACACGTCATAATGATGTTATCAAGGTGCCTAACTTCCTCGGCGTGAATATAGATAAGGCACGCAGTATTGCTGATGAGCGAGGCCTCAATATCGTTGTTCGCGACTCGGTCTTCGATGTCGATTTGCCTGGCGGAACGATTATGGATCAGTTGCCTCGCACCTCGGATGTGCGCGATGTTACGGTGAAGCCCGGACGTAAGATATACGTTACGATAAATGCTTATAATCGTCGTATGGTCGATGTGCCGTATGTTGCGAAACAGACCTTGCGACAGGCTATAAATCAGCTTGAACGCGCAGGCCTTACCATTGAGAAGTTGGTTTATGAGGCGGATATGACCTCGACGGATTATGTTTTGCGTCAGGAGGTTGGTGGCCGTGATGTTAAGCCCGAGAGTAGTGTTAAGATGCCTATCGGTACGGGTGTTACACTCTATGTGAGCTATCGCTTCGAGGAGGGCGCGTCGGTTGTTCCACGCCTTGTCGGTCTTACGCTTAATCAAGCCGAGAACGTGCTGTGGAATAGCGGCTTTAATGTCGGTAATGTGGACTATGATAATAGCGTGGAGGATATCGTTGCCTACCGTCGTGCGCGTGTTGTTAAGCAGTCACGAGCACATAGCGTAGCTGCAAAACGAGGCTCGAGTGTATCGCTCACACTCTCGTGCGATATGGAGATGGTCGATTCGCTTAAGGCTGTTGTGGATGCCGAGGTTAAGCTCCTCGAGAAGCAGCGACGCAAGGCGCAGGAGGAGTTGCGCAAGGCGCGGGAGGCAGCAAAGGATGTGGAATAAAAGAGGAGTATTGCCGTGACAGAGGAGAGAATATATATAGATGATGAGTTGCTCGATGTGACAGAGCAGGGTGCTGCCGAGGAGGGTGACGAGATGTATGAGCACTTTGCGCTGACCGTAGATAAGGGTCAGTCGATGATGCGCCTTGATAAGTTCCTGACCATACGCATGGAGAATACCTCGCGCAACCGCATACAGACGGCTGCCGATGGTGGTAATATACTTGTGAATGGTAAGCCGCAGAAGTCGAGCTACAAGGTTAAGCCACTCGATCAGATATCTATCGTGATGCCCTATCCTCGACATAAGGAGGAGATTGTGCCCGAGGATATCCCGTTAGAGATACTCTTTGAGGATGAGGATGTTATCGTTATTAACAAGCCTGCGGGCATGGTCGTGCATCCGGGTGTGGGTAACCATAGCGGCACGTTGGTACATGCCTTGTCCTATCACTTGAGCAATCTGGAGATGTTCAGCGAGGGTAATGCTCGTGCAGGTCTTGTACATCGTATAGATAAGGATACTTCGGGATTGTTGGTCGTGGCCAAGAATGAGAGGGCACATGCTTCGCTTGCCAAGCAATTTTTCGACCATACGATATATCGCCGCTATGTAGCACTTGTTTGGGGTAATATTACCGAGGATGAGGGCACGATAATAGGTAATATCGGTCGCAGTCCGAAAGATAGACTTCAGATGTATGTTTTTGCCGATGGTTCGGATGGCAAGCATGCCGTCACACACTTTAAGGTGCTGCGTCGCTATGGCTATGTCACTCTTGTGGAGTGTCGCTTGGAGACGGGGCGTACACATCAAATACGTGTACACATGTCTTGGCAGGGACATCCGCTCTTCAATGATGAGCGCTATGGCGGTGATCGCATATTGAAGGGTACGACCTTCCAAAAATATAAGCAGTTTGTGGAGAATTGCTTTAAGCTTATACCGCGTCAGTCGCTCCATGCGCGTGCCTTGGGCTTTGTACATCCACGCACGGGTGAGTATGTGCAGTTTGAGTCGGAGCTCCCCGAGGACTTTAAGGCTGTATTGCAGAAGTGGGATACATATACCGACTCTGTAGGACTTGATTTAGACGAAGTGTAGATATGTTTTTGCCAACAACCATCAAGGAGGTCGAGGCTCGTGGCTGGGATGAGCTCGACGTTATAATCTTCTCGGGAGATGCCTATATCGACCATCCGGCCTTTGGCCCTGCGGTCATAGGTCGCATACTCGAGGCCGAGGGCTATCGTGTGGCTATTGTTCCGCAGCCCAATTGGCGTGACGACCTGCGTGACTTTAAGAAGCTCGGTAAGCCGCGTTGCTTCTTTGCTGTGTCGGCCGGAGCCATGGACTCGATGGTAAATCACTATACGGCAAATATACGTTTGCGCTCGAATGATGCCTACACGCCGGGAGGTAAGGCGGGATTTCGCCCCGACCGCACGGTAGATACATATACGCAGATACTTAAGCGTCTATATCCGCATACGCCTGTGGTTGTGGGAGGTATCGAGGCTTCGCTGCGTCGCCTCACACACTATGATTATTGGAGTGACAGCCTGCGCCGCTCGATACTCTCGACAAGTGGTGCCGACCTGCTGGTCTATGGCATGGGCGATAAGGCTATACGTGAGGTGGCTAAGGCTCTGCGCAATGGCTTTAATATGAAGCTCTTGCGCGGTCTTCGTCAGGTAGGTTTCATGGCCGATAAGGAGTATGTCGAGAGGTTATATAGTGGCAATACCATTGTGCTCAACTCGTTTGAGGAGTGTCAAGGCGATAAGCATAAGTTTGGCGAGAACTTCTGTCAGATAGAGACCTTGAGTAATATGATGAGGTGTGAGACGACGCTTGTTGAGAGGGTCGATGATAGGTATGTCGTTATCACGCCTCCACACGAGAGGCTCACCACCGAGGAGCTTGACCACTCGTTTGACCTCCCCTATGAGCGTGCTCCCCACCCACGATATAGGGGTAAGGGTGATATTCCGGCATGGGAGATGATTAAGCACTCGGTGAATATACATCGCGGTTGCTTCGGAGGATGCTCCTTCTGCACCATCTCGGCACATCAGGGTAAGTTTATAAACTCACGCTCGGAGCGTTCCATCCTCGAGGAGGTGAGGCGCGTAACGGAGATGCCCGACTTCAAGGGTTATATCTCGGATATAGGTGCTCCTTCGGCAAATATGTATCGCATGAGTGGTCGTGATGAGGAGCTCTGCAAGAGGTGTAAGCGTCCCTCGTGTCTATATCCGAAGCTCTGTCCCAATATGAATAATGACCATGGTCCCTTGTTGGAGCTCTATCGCAAGGTGCGTGAGGTGAAGGGTGTGAAGCGTGCATTTATCGGCAGTGGCATACGCTATGACCTTTTCGATGACTCGTCATATTTCGATACGGTGGTTAAGTATCACACGTCGGGACGTCTTAAGGTGGCACCCGAGCATACCGAGGATAGGGTGTTGAAGCTTATGCGTAAGCCCTCCTTCGATATGTTCGAGAGGCTTAATAGCCGCTTTAAGCAGGTGTGTCGCCGTGAGGGGCTTAACTATCAGCTTATTCCCTACTTTATATCGTCGCATCCGGGCTGTGAGGAGCGTGACATGAAGGCTCTGTCGGAGAGGGTGTTGGGACGTTTGAACTTTACGCTGGAGCAGGTGCAGGATCTTACACCTACGCCCATGACCCTGTCGTCGGTGATGTTCTATATGGGAGAGAATCCCTATACGGGTGAGTCTGTGTATGTCGCTCGTTCGCAGGAGGATAAGCGTCGCCAGAAGAGCTACTTCTTCCGTGAGGAACAGCACCACAGCGAGGCTCGCAGGGGTGGCGGAAGGATGGTGTCAAAACCTCGCAGAGAGGGTAATAAACAGCGTAGGATAAAACATTAAAGAGATAGCTATGAGGAGATTTATATTTATGGTTGCTGTGGCGATGGCTGCTACAGCGTGCGTAGGGTCAACGAGAAGCAATGCTGATTGTGACCTTAAGGAGGAGTTTGACGATATCACCGAGGCTGCGAAGGATTTTGCCGAGAAGGCGGCAGATAAGGGAGCTGCCTTTGTAGAGCGTAATGAGGATAAGATTGAGGCTGCCAAGGAGGCTGTGAAGCAGGCCGGGGCGGAGCTCTACGACAGGGCCCAGGTTGAGGCCGAGGCTGCGAAGAGGGCCGTAGAGGCGGGTGCCGAGGCCTATAAGGAGAGTAAGTCCGCTACGAGGTAATAACTCCTATATGTAAATATGAGCCTGCCTGACCGTCGGTTGGTCACTCTTTAGGGGGCAGATAGAGCTTATCTTTATAGGAGCTTGATTTACATTATTTTGATGAATTACATTAGGGACGCATGTTTAATACAAAAATCAAAGCTGAATTGATTATGCTCTTTTTATGCAGCCTTCCATGTAGTTTAATTTAAGAGTAATCATCACACTCATCTTAAATCACTTCTGGCCTATGTGCAGAAGTGATTTTTTTATATTCTCATAGAACAAGACCAGCAAAGATATTGCTGTTTGCGAAAATTTTTCTACCTTTGTATTAACAACATACAGAGATAATGGCAGAATTGCACTATAAAGGGTATCAAATACCCCTCCCCGGCCTTCGGGGGGGGGTATTTCGTTGATAATCAAT
>JAZNFC010000032.1:0-57411 GCA_045588935.1 Alistipes sp.
GTTGATTGTAGCATCTGTCTTGGTGAGGTCTGTAAGCTCGTTACCCGCTGCATCATACACAGCATACTGCAAAACAGTTGCAGTCAAACCGTCGCTGTAAGCACGCGTAGCAATCTCCGGCGTACCTACCGAGAAAGTGACCTGAACATTCTCTCCGGCATTGGTGCCGAGGTCAAGCTCACTCTCACAAGATGTGGCAAACATCATTGTTGCCGCCATCATTCCAAACAAAATTTTCTTTGTCATAGTGAATTTGGTTTTAATTGTTGATAATTGTTAATTTGTTTTTTTGTTAATATATCTCTATGTTGTAATCATCCCCATCGTAGCCGGGGTTGATCGTGATGCCACCGGTAGCCATCGAGGTGAGGAACTCTCCCTTGACAACAGTCATCTTACTGCGCACAATAGGCACATTGATAGGATTTGTCGAGGACATAAGCTCGCCATCGCGGTTATACACCTCCACGGAGATTGCTAGCGTCGTCTCCGTGCCATTGACGAAGATATAGTCATAGCCGAGAGTCATCTCCTTCTCACTCTCCATATACATGCGGCTGGTGAAGGAGATACCCGTCCACGAGTCTGCCGGCTTGTCGGTAAACATATTGAATGAGCATGGCATAAAGACATTGTAGCGGAAGACGACATAGAACTCACCTAAGTCGATGCTCTGCAGCAGCTGCTCATACGCAGCCTTGGCATCTGCATCTGCATCGACACTCAAGAGCATGCCTCGCTCCTTCATCATCTGGGCAACACGGCTGAAGAAGACCTCCACATCCGTAGAGACGAACTTGAACTTACCCATAGGACGTCGCATCTCGGCCGTAGCCTGATTGTCGATAGTACCTACTACAGGGCCTGTATAGTATGCCGGATTGGTAACCGTAGCCGTAGCATAGCCTCGGAATGCATCACGATAATCATTACTACCCGAGTGGTTATCCCTGTCGGCAAGGATAATCTCGGCAAAATCATGAGTATCGTAGTACTTATCGTCATGACCTCCCGCAGCGACATAATCGGCCCACACCTTGAAGTCGTATGTGCCCTCCTTAAGTTGAAGGTGAGCAGTATAATCAAGGTCGGCAACATCGGCCTGCGTGAACACAAATGTGGTATCGGCAACACGATTATCGCCTCGTGTATTATCGGTACGGTAGGCATTTATGATATAGCGAACATCATGATGCTCGACGACACCCTTTGTCTCTGTTTCTCCACTACGAGTATAGGCAACCTCCTTATGAAGCGGCATCTCGGTATTAAAGTCAAGGTGCAGCATGAACGGCACTCGTTCGTAGTGATACTCCTTCGGAAACTCGTGAACATCGCAACCAGCAAACGCAAGCAGCAACAGCACACACAGCCATATGTAGCGTAATGTCTTTACCATAGCTTGCGCTTTTTAAGGTTGAAACGATACGATATATTTACGGCCGCATTGTCAAGGCCAAAGTATGTCTTGCGGTAGGTGCCGACAAGCCTGCCGTTAGGCACATTATAGAACTTGTCATAGTGCAAGTTATAGACTCCCAAACCCAAGGTAAACTCTATATGCCACCTCTCATTGCTCGAGATTGGCATACGGTAGCCCACGCTGACGCCGCCACCCAACATTGGCGACGTACCATTACGATCCTGATAGCGGTAATCGCCATCAACAGCAACATTATACTGAGCATAGGCGAAGTGAGCACCAACAAAAAGGCTCTGATTATCCTCCCTAAACCAATAGCGAAACTCGGGCTGCACGGCAAGCGTACGGAACTTGATGGTCGATACAAAGTAGTTATGTGCCGAGTAATAGAGTGGCACAGCAAAGGACCAATGCTTTGCCAAATCAACCTCCGCACCGATATTTGAGATGGCCAGGCCAAGACCTATGGTATTGGTCTTAATGTAGAGACCGTTAGTCCAACCCTTCGTCAGTAAAACAGATGGCGTGAGAATCGACTTTGTACGAGATTTGGTGCCGACAAAGGGTGTCGCCGGAGCAAGGGCTACAGGGGCAACAGGGGCAACGGACTCAACAAGAGGTGCAACTGCTATAGGCTCAACAAGAGCAACAGAAGCAGCAGAAGCATCAGCATCAACTGAAGCAACAGACTCCGCAGACGGATCGGAGGTATGCTTGTCGCTATAGTACAATATATAGAATACCGCATTACGTATCCGCGAGTAATAGGTACTGAGAAGGTAGCGGTAAACAGGAAGCTGCGCCATGCGCCACTTCTTTGTTCCCACATTAACATCTGCATCTATAATCGAAAGAACCTTTTCAATAGTAGAGCGCTTCATTAAAGTATCCCTCTCCACATACTCTCTCAATTGCGCCCATGACTCACCATCAGAGTAAACATGCAGGTAATCGCGCAACTCGGGATGCGACGCAAGAAGATGGCGACGCATAGTATTGGCGCGATCTCGCGCAAGCTTGAGATTGTGCTCATAAACACCATCAGGGGATGATTGTGCCACAATAACCACCGAATCGATTTGAGATATGCCGATAGAGTCTATCTTATGTGAAAAGGCGCGCAACGAAGCTCCATTACCCATATAATCGAGGTCAAGAGCATCTTGGCTAAAACGAAAGTGCACCTCAATATTGGTATGTCGCTTTTTTATGTTATCGATGCGCACCAACGTGTCGGCAGCAAGAGATACACCGGCAGCACGGGGAGCAACACCTCTCTCCGTGCAGATATCCTGCGAGTGCGCAACTCCAACACACAACAACAAGAAAATCAACGTGATACAATATCTCTTAATGCACATATTTCAACTATTAGAGGTCACTTCTCTTTGGAAGAGAGGGTTATGTTACATATCTATTGACAGTCATCTGTTTAGTTGAACGGTGATAACTCTTTTGCTCAACAATTCATGTTCTGCTGAAATATAATCAGACTCCAATGTGAAAATTTTAGTGGAATATTTTGCCATTTGTTGAAAAAAAATATACATTTGCAGTAAGAAAACTCTCTCTTCCAAAGAGAAAACTCTCTCTTCCAAAGAGAGGTTTCAGTCGCTCAACGATCCTTCACTTACAGAGATTTCAGAATCATACTGTTTGCCTTATCGATAGCCATTGTATCCAATGAGGCAAGGTAGATGCGTGTCGTGGCCTCGGAGTCGTGACCCATACCCTCGCTGATAACCGAGATAGGGACATTCTTGCTCTTGGCGATGCTCGCCCAAGTGTGGCGGCTAACATACATCATAAGCGACACGGACAATCCCAACCGGGTGCCACCCGACCTTTCAAATGAAATATTCACACCTTTTTGCTCGTTCATAAAAAAATCGTACCTTTGTTACACGATGCTTTGTACATCAATGTAAATGCCGTATATAGAGTTCAAATTTGTTGCCAACTTACCACCTCGTTCTTGAAATTTCTGCATAAACTTTTATTTTTAGCGGATAATGAGATTATTTCAAAGATAAATGGCATCTTGTGTATATATAAATTAATAGGTATATTTATGAAAATTTCGCGCTACATCTCCTTTCTCATTCTGCTTCTTGCATCTATAGATATCGCCTCGGCACAACAAAACCTTGGGCAGAAAAGAGGCGTCACCTCTCCCGAGGTGCATGACGACGGCTCGGTGACGATACGCCTTTTTGCCCCGAAGGCACAAGAGGTACTCCTCAAGGGCGACTTCGTGGCTGATGGCTGCGTGGCGATGTGTCGATGTGAAGATGGCGTGTGGGAGTACCACTCTGCGCCCTTGGCCTCGGAGCTATACTGCTATCGCCTTGCAGTGGATGGAATGGGCGATATCTGCGACCCGGCATCGAGCTATGTGATGCGCGATGTGAGTACGCTTATGAGCTACTTTATCATCGGCAGTGGCCGTGGTGATGACTACCGCGCACAGGAGGTGGCACATGGCTCCGTAAACCGTGTATGGGCGAAGATGAGCGATGGCTGCGAACGACGCATGACGATATATACGCCTGCCGATTATGAGGAGTCGGATGCGCACTACCCCGTTCTCTACCTGCTACATGGCATGGGTGGCGACGAGGAGGCTTGGTTAGCCACAGGACGTGCCGCCGAAATAATGGATAACCTTATAGCTGCAGGGCGTGCCGAGAAGATGATTGTGGTGATGACAAACGGATGCACACGCCATGTGTCGGCTCCGGGGTACTCGCACGAGGGCATGTGGGCACCCTATATGTCGGGCTCGATGGATGGCAGCTTCGAAGGTCTGTTTCCCGAGATTGTGACATGGATAGATAAGCACTACCGTACGGTAGCCTCGGCCTCACACCGCGCCATTGCCGGCCTATCTATGGGAGGCTTCCATGCCATGTATATCTCTATGAGCTACCCCGCAGATTTCGATTATGTAGGTCTATTCTCGGCAGCGATATATCGCGGTGAGGAGGGCGTGGACATATATGAAGCCATGAATGAAAGCTTGGCGAGGCAGTTTGCGCAAGGGCCTCAATTATATTGGATTGGCATCGGCAAGGATGACTTCCTCTATGAGGAGAATCTGCAGTACCGTGCGCAGTTAGATAGCTGTGGCTATAGGTATATATATCATGAGAGCACAGGCGGACATGAGTGGCGCAACTGGCGCTGCTACCTTGTCGAGTTCGCCGAGAGGTTGTTTAAGTAAAAAACGTTGCATGAAACAGCTCTGGTGGGTAGCGTGATGTACGTTTGATATCGGGAGCGATTAGGCTTGACCTCGACATGAAAAAACTCCGAATAGGGCATACTTGACGTATTTCCTATTCGGAGCTTTAATTGAAGCGTCGCTGACGCGCCGCTATCGCGCTAAAAGCCTACTCCCACTCAATCGTGGCTGGCGGCTTCGACGAAATATCATAGACGACGCGGTTTACACCACGCACCTTATTGATAATCTCATTTGAAAGACGTGCCAAAATCTCATAGGGGATATGTACCCAGTCGGCAGTCATACCGTCGGTAGATTGTACGGCACGAAGTGCCACGCAACGCTCGTATGTACGCTCATCACCCATCACACCTACAGACTGCACGGGAAGGAGAATGGCTCCAGCCTGCCAAATCTTATCATACCAGCCTGTCTCGCGGAGGATGTCGAGGTATATCTTATCTACATTTTGCAGTATCTCCACCTTCTCGCGAGTAATCTCTCCGAGGATACGGATGGCGAGGCCGGGGCCGGGGAAGGGATGACGGCCAATAAGGTGCTCGGACATACCCATAGAGCGACCTACGCGACGTACCTCATCCTTGAAGAGCAAGCGCAGGGGCTCCACAACCTTCAAGCCCATCTTCTCGGGAAGACCTCCCACATTGTGGTGCGACTTGATGACTACGGCTGTGCCGTTCACCTGTGCCGACTCCACAACATCGGGATATATGGTACCCTGGCCGAGCCACTTCACGCCCTCGAGCTTGCGCGCCTCCTGCTCGAAGACCTCCACAAAGTCACGGCCGATAATCTTTCGTTTGGTCTCGGGGTCGGTAACACCTGCAAGGTCGCCGAGGAACTTCTCCGAAGCATCCACGCCCTTAACATTGAGGCCCATACCACGGTATGAATCTATAACCTCCTTAAACTCATCCTTGCGCAACAATCCCGAGTCCACGAAGATGCAGTATAGATTCTCGCCTATGGCCTTATGCAGAAGCATCGCTGCCACAGATGAATCTACACCTCCCGAGAGTCCCAACACCACCTTGTCGTTGCCAAGCTTGGCCTTGAGCTCCTCCACGGTGCTCTCCACGAAGCCCGCCGGCGTCCACGACTGTGCACAGCCACAGATGCCCACCACGAAGTTCTGAAGCATGGCATAACCCTCCTCCGAGTGATATACCTCGGGGTGGAATTGTATGCCCCATGTCTGCTCACCCTCGATATGGTATGCTGCTACGCGCACATCCTCGGTAGAGGCTATGACGGCATAGTTCTCGGGGATGGTGGTAATGGTATCGCCATGCGACATCCACACCTGTGACTCGGGACTCAAGCCATTCATTAGCTTATCATCCTTCGCCACTACCTGCATGCGTGCACGACCATACTCGCGGCTGGGTGAAGCCTCAACCTTACCACCGAAGAAGTGTGCGAGGTACTGCGCGCCATAGCATACGCCAAGCAGGGGCAACTTACCCTTTATTGCCGAGAGGTCGATGTGCGGAGCACCCTCATCACGCACCGAGCGTGGCGAGCCCGACAATACAACGCCACGCACCGACTCATCGAGTGCGGGGAGGTTGTTGAAGGGATGTATCTCACAATATACCTGCATCTCGCGAATGCGTCGCGCGATAAGCTGCGTGTACTGCGAGCCAAAATCTATAATTAAAATCTTCTCTGTCATATAGTTAGTTAGTGTTATTCGCCACGCGAATAGTTAGGCGTCTCCGACGTAATAGTAATATCGTGAGGATGGTTCTCCGTTACGCCACTCGATGTGATACGCACGAAGCGAGCCTTCTGCAGCGTCTCGATATCCTTGGCACCGCAGTAGCCCATACCTGCACGAATACCACCTACAAGCTGATATACCGTCTCGGCGAGCTTACCCTTGAAGGGAACACGACCCACGATACCCTCGGGCACAAGCTTCATAACATTCACCTCGTTGCTCTTCTGGAAGTAGCGGTCTGCCGAGCCTGCCTTCATCGCATCGATAGAGCCCATTCCACGGTATGCCTTAAACTTACGTCCATTGTAGATGATGGTCTCACCGGGCGACTCCTCCGTACCGGCAAACATAGAGCCCACCATTACACAGTTGCCACCTGCCGCCAATGCCTTAACGATATCGCCAGAGTAGCGCAAGCCACCATCTGCAATGATGGGCACACCGGCCTTCTTCGCCTCGGTTGAAGCGTCATAGATGGCCGAGAGCTGGGGCACACCCACACCTGCAATGATACGTGTTGTGCATATCGAGCCGGGGCCGATACCCACCTTGATGCCATCGGCACCATTCTCTACGAGGTACTTGGCAGCCTCGGCTGTGGCGATATTACCCACAACAACATCGAGTGAAGGATATTTATCCTTAATCTGGCGAAGCAGAGTCACCACGCCCTTTGTATGTCCATGTGCAGAGTCAAGAACCACAGCATCTACCTCCTCGGCCACGAGTGCTGCTACGCGCTCCATAGCATCGGGCGTGATGCCGACACCTGCAGCCACACGCAAGCGACCCTTGGCATCCTTACAAGCATTGGGGTTATCCTTGAGCTTGGTGATATCGCGATAGGTAATCAGACCTACAAGCTTGCCATTGTTATCCACCACGGGGAGCTTCTCAATCTTATTGGCGAGGAGCACCTCGGCTGCAGACTTAAGGTCTGTCTCGTGTGTCGTCACGATGTTATCCTTGGTCATCACCTCATCAATCTTGCGCTCCATGTCGCTCTGGAAGCGCAAATCGCGGTTGGTAACAATACCTATAAGCATGCCCTCGTCATCAACTACGGGGATGCCACCAATCTTGTTCTCCTGCATAAGCTGGAGAGCATCACCCACGGTGTTGTCGCGCTTGATGGTCACAGGGTCATAGATCATGCCGCTCTCGGCGCGCTTCACACGGCGTACATGTGCCGCCTGCGCAGCGATAGACATATTCTTGTGGATTACGCCAATACCACCCTCACGCGCCAAAGCAATAGCCAAGGGAGCCTCGGTAACGGTATCCATGGCGGCAGAGACGATAGGTATGTTCAGCGTGATGTTGCGAGAGAAGCGACCCACGGTCGATACCTCGCGAGGCAAAACCTCAGAATAGGCTGGTACGAGCAACACATCATCAAATGTGAGACCTGTTGGCAGTACCCTTTCATCAATAAAAGACATAGCAATCAGGTTTACTTATTTTATGTTGCGCACAAAATTACTCAAAAATTTCGAGATTAGCAACTCCCGAGCGATATTTTTTTCACACACCGCCATATCGTTGGGTAAAAAAAATTCCGAGGTCCTCGCAAGAACCTCGGAATAAACCGTCATAAAGCCAAATGTTACTCCGTGATAGTACCCTTGAAGGTATATATTTTACGCTCTATGGTAGAACCTGTACCACCAGGCACGAAGTAGTTGTAGTCGATAGTGAAGGTAATATTGGCACCATTCTCGGCCACTTCAATAGTCGAAGTTTCCTGTACACCATTATTAGTAATACCACTCAACACTAACTTCTCAACATAGACCTTATTCGACTCATAGATCACTCCATTTCCACCACGTGCAGTGTGTGTATATGTACCGTTGTTCAACTCTGCAACAGACTCCTTGCCACTTGCAATCCAAAAGCCGACAACATCCTGACCTGCAGTAAGCTCATAGTAGCGGATATGTGTGAGATTACCACCTGCATTCTTAATATACTTCAAGGTACCCTCTACTGCGTCTGCGCTACCACCCTGGTCGCCACCGTCGTCGTTGCCGCCATCGTCGTTGCCACCCTCGTCACCGGCATTGGGGTCTGCTTCTGTAGTAAATGTAGCCGTGCCGGCATCCGAAGCCAAGTTCTTGGTCGCATCCGCGGGATTAGCTACAACAGTCACAGAGTAGGCTGTCGAATATGCAAGGTTGGTATATACCTTGTAGGCAGTGGTTACGGTATCCACCTCCTCACCATTGAGGGTTACCGTGTAGTCCTTTGCACCGACAATCGCATTCCAACTTACGGTTACGTTATTACCGGCCACCATGCCCGTTACAGTGGGCGTTGCAAGCTTAACGGGAGTGCCCTCGTCACCGCCTTCGTTGCCGCCTTCATTGCCGCCTTCATTGCCGCCTTCGTTGCCGCCTTCGTTGCCGCCTTCATTGCCACCGTCATTGCCACCGTCGTTGCCATTTGCGGTTGTTGTCATCTTCACAACATCTGACTTAACAAGAGCCTTGCTATTCTTTGCAGCAGCAACGATAGCATACTCAACACCCGCCTCAAGCTCCGACACGGTGCAAGCCTTTGCTGTGTTAACCTCTACGGCTGTACCATTCTCAAGAATTACAGCAACCGAGGGCACAGACTCCGAAGCCTTAACAACCATATAGGCTGCAGCATCAGCATCTGTTGTCGTCACAGTAAACGAGAGTGTGCTCTCGGTAGCCTCACCGGCCTCAACCGCTACGGTAGGATTCTTAACATCGTTACCGCCATTCTCGCCCTCCTGCTCACAAGCCACCAACATCATGGGTAAAGCCAAGAGCAGATAGAAAAGATTTTTGATTTTCATAGCTTTTAGTTATAAATTAATTAATTTGTACTGTATTAACAAATTGCCACGGCAAATATAGGGATTTTTCTCTCAATCTCAAAATAACACAATATAATACGATACAAAAATCGAGGCCCTCCCTTTCGGTGGGCCTCGAAAATTGCAAAACGACGACTGCTATTACAGTCCGTTGATATAGCTTACATTACCTATAGTAAGGTTAAGTTTAAATTCAAGCTCCTCGGTCATTTGTACTTTACCTGTAGCCTCTACAGCCTCACCGTTAAGCGTAACACCGCTTGTCACCGCCATTGGGCTACCAGGTGAAATATTCGAAACAGCGATTACATCCTTATTATCACCTGTGCCAGTAAATGTAATGGTAAAGTAGAATCCACTTCTTACATATGTTGCCTCAAACTCCCAAGGATTATATACTACGGGCTCATCGCCACCACCCTCGCCAGGGTTCTCGGGCTCATCGCCCTCACCCTCGCCAGGGTTCTCGGGCTCATTGCCCTCTCCGGGGTTCTCGGGCTCATCGCCCTCACCTGGGGTCTCAGGCTCACCACCCTCACCAGGGTTCTCAGGCTCATTGCCCTCGCCAGGGTTCTCGGACTCATCGCCACCAATCTTACCCTCGAAGGTGTAGGTTACCTCCATGCCGTTAGCAAAGGTAAGGTTAGATGTAAGCTTGATATTTTTATAATCTGTAGTCTCAATCTTCAAGCTGCCGGCATTAGCCTTATACGATACGCCATCTATCTTGATATTCTCTGTAGAGAAGACAGTATCATTATAAGCATAACTTATGCTCATCCAGGTAAGGTTACAAGGCTGAATCTCATCACCATTGGGAGCTACAGTGTTGTTGATGATAAAGGTGATAACATCGCCATTATCTGCCGCTGCGGCATACCTGCGCATATCATAACCTTCGACAGCTACACCCTTGGCAAATGATGTAAGAACAATCGTCTTACCCTCATCGCCACCCTCGGCTGCAGGGTCTGTAATCTTGCCGTTATACTCAATCATGTAGGTCTTACCGTCGCGACCAAGAAGTGTAAGCTCGATATGATACTCATCGCCCTCCTTTACCACTACTACGGTACCACCATCAACAGGCACCAGGTTGTTATCAACAGTGAATGTACGTGTTGTGAAGAACTCAAAGTCATAGGGCTCCTCTTGGGGGTCCCAGCTTGTTGTCGTAACCCAAGTGTAATCACCCTCGGCAAGTGTTGTTGCAGTGGCATTCTCGGGCATAAAGTGTACATCTACAGAGAAGTTGTCACCAATAACCTGATACTTATTGCCCCATTGACTTGTGCCGCCCCACAACCACTTTGTTGCCGTGTGTGTAGCCTCAAAATCTGAAGGAGTCTCCACAACGGCCGACTCATCAAATACCAAAGAGCCCTCGTAAACAACCTTGTGGAGAGCACCATTAGACAACTGAACGGTAGCCTCAATCTTATTGTCCGAAACAACAACCATAGCCTCAAGATAGGGCGTAGGCATAGTGCCATTCACCGCTGTATCGAAGTATGCCGAGCCATCGGGGCTGATAGTCAACGCCTGATATGCATCGGGATCAGTTGCCAATGAGTATGTACCCGCAGGGATAACACCTTTGTTTGCAGATGAAGAGTAGAGGTTGAACATATAGTACTTACCGCCTACAACAGCACCCTGCTCACCATCATAGTCCTTGTCACCAAGCACCAAGATGTAGTTCTTAACAACATCCAAGTCATTAAACTCACCATATAGGTGCGTTGCTGTGAAGTCAACATCGGCATTACCATCACCGGGGACATCGATAGGACCGTCACCACTCTTCGATGTAGTCATCTTCACGGGTGCAGACTTTACCGCCGTCTTGCCCTTCTTCGCAGCTGCAACGATAACATACTCAACACCGGCCTCAAGGTCGCTCGCCGTGCACTGCTTCACGCTGTTTACCTCAACAGCAGTACCATTGTTCAAAATCTCCGCAGCCGTAGGCTCTGTCTCATTAGACTTAACGACTACCCACGCTGCAACCTCGGCATTTGTTGTAGTCACCGAGAAAGACAGAGATGTCTCCGTAGCAGTACCCTCGGCAACAATCACCGTAGGATCCTTTACCACATTGTCACCCTCATTGTTACATGCCACCATCATAAGAGGCATGGCCAAGAGAAGAAAAAATAGATTCTTAATCTTCATAGGTTTTATTATTAAATTGGTTTATATATCTCATGGTATTACTTAACATACACCCAACGCGACAAAGATATAAAAAAAATCCCATATATCAAAAGGCAAGGCGAAAAAGTGGAGGAAAAGAGAGCAAAGTGGGAAGTGGGAAGTGAACTAAAGATGACTAAAGCGTATTAAGGAGAACTAAAGTTGTTTTTGCACAGCTAAAACCATTAATATTTCCCTAATTATCCTTAATAATCGTTAGTTATCCTTGCCGTTTTCTCATTTCTCATTTCCACAAAAAAAGAGTTCGAGGGATAGCAGTTGACCTACGGCCCTCGAACTCTTGCTTTAAGGAATAGGCAAAGATGCCCTATATAAATCGAAAATTACTTGAGGTAGGTGTTAAGCCATCCAAAGAACTCACGATTCCATACCACGGAGTTCTGCGGCTGAAAGACCTGATGTGCCTCATTCTCAAAGGATACAAGACGTGCATCTATACCTTGTACACGTGCGGCAGTGAAGGCCTCGAGTGACTGACTATAGGGTATGCGGTAGTCCTTCTCGCCTGTGATGATGAGGATGGGAGCATTCCAGTTGCTCACCTTCTTATGGGGTGAGTTGGCATATGAGCGCTGCGCTGTAGGATTATTGAGCTCCCAATATGCGCCACCATAGTCATTAGTCACGAAGAAGAGCTCCTCGGTGTGGCCATACATAGACTCGAAGTTGAAGATACCGCAGTGAGCAATGAAGGCCTTGAAGCGACCCTCGTGCACGCCTGCGAGGTAGTATGTTGAGTAGCCGCCATAAGAGGCTCCAACACAACCACGACGCTCGGTGTCCACCCAAGGCTCCTTTGACACCTCGTCAATGGCTGCAAGGTAGTCGCGAATGTTCTGTCCCGAGTAGTCACCAGATATCTGGTCTGTCCACTCCTGACCAAACGAGGGACAGCCACGACGGTTGGGAGCCACGATAACATAACCCTCGGCAGCCATAAGCTGGAAGTTCCAGCGGTAGCTCCAGAACTGCGACACAGTGCTCTGGGGACCACCCTGGCAGTAGAGAAGCGTGGGATACTTCTTTGTGGGGTCAAAGTCGGGAGGCAGGATAACCCATGTAAGCATCTTCTTGCCATCGGTAGTGGTAATCCAACGCTCCTGCACCTCTCCAAACTTGATATGGTCGTATATCTCGCGGTTTACATCGGTGAGTTGCTTGAGCTCGCCACTCTCGAGGTTTACGTCGTAGAGCTCCACAGCCTTCGAGATGGTGTTCATGTTGGCTACGATCTTACCTCCGGCAAAGGTGAATGAGTTGATATCGTGGTTACCACGTGTCACCTGCTTCATGTTACCTGCAAGATCGATATGCGCCACCTGGTGTGTACCTCGCCAGGGCTGCACGAAGTAGATAGCCTCGTTGCCATCCCACGCCACCTCGGTCACGCAATAGTCCTGACCGCGAGTAATATAAGTGCACTCATCGGTATTAAGGTCATAGACCCATAGGCGACGCTGGTCGGCCTCATTGCCGGGACGACGCTGCGAAGCAAAGGCAATCTTAGTACCATCGGGCGAGAATACAGGGTACTTGTCATAGCCCACAAACTTATCTACACCCGTAGCAGCAGCCTCCTTCGAGAGGTTGCGCGTGGTCTCGGTAGCAAAGTCGTAGAGGAAGATATCAGAGTCGGTAGAGAGCGCATACTCCGTACCGGTCAGAGGCTTGCATGTGTAGGCGAGCTTCGTGCCGTCGGGCGAGAGGCGTATCTCGTTAGTATCGAAGTAGGGAGCAAGAGGCGCATCATATGCCTTGTCGGCACCGATGATATCCTTACCATCCGAAATCTTACCATCCTTATAGTCGGCAGCAAAGATATGGAGATATGAACCATCATCCCAATAATCCCAATGGCGCACCATAAGGTCGTCATAGATGCGCACCTTCGACTTATCCATGTCGGCATACTTATCCGAGCCCTTCAGTGGCGCAACCTTCACGCGCTGCACATAGAAAGCATGGTCACCGGCAATACCGAAGCCCTCAACGCCACCATCGACATCGGTTACCTGTGTGGCAGCATCACCCTCAACACTCATGGCCCAAACCTGCATAGCGCCCGTGCGGTTAGACATGAAGGCCACATTCTCGTTGTCGAGCCACTGGGGTGCAGTGTTCGTAGATCGATTGTCGGTGAGGCGACGCTCCTCACCCGTTGCCATATCGCGCAACACGAGGGTTGTGAGTCCGCGGTTCTCAGCCATATTATACTCGGTGAGGGTGTAGATAAGCTTTGAGCCATCGGGCGAGAGTGTCTGTGCACCGATACGGCCCATCTTCCACATAACCTCGGGCGTGAGCTTGCCTGCAGCCTTCTCGGCCTCGGTCAGAGAGTTATCAATCACCAAAGGCTTGGGGCCCTCGGCACAATCCTCACAGCAACCTCCCAACGAAAGAAGTGATGCAAATGTCATAATAAAGAGTAATTTTTTCATAAATAATGTGTTGTAGTTTTAAGTATATTTCCGGTTTTTATTATCTTTGCACTCGACAAAGATGAAACAGATAGAGAAATATACGTTCTACATCGGCGACACTCGGGTGGATATCACTTCAGTGATGCCCGAAGAGCCATGCCTCGTAATGAACGTAGATAATACACTCTCCATTCCGCGAGCGAAAGTACAAAAAAAAGTTGGAATAGACAAAAATATAGCGATAATTACACCGGCCCCAGCAACAACCTTCAACCTCCTTAAGGCACAATTTATGGTCGTAGAGGCAGCTGGAGGCGTGGTGAGTAACGAGCATGGCGAGCTTTTGATGATATATCTGCGCGACCGCTGGGACCTACCTAAAGGGCATATCGAGGCGGGCGAGAGCAGCAGGGAGGCAGCCGTGCGCGAGGTTGAGGAGGAGACCTCGATACGGGGAGAGGTCATCGGCGAGGAGCCTCTGCTCGCGACTTGGCACGCCTATAACACCTATGGACACTGGGAGTTGAAGCGCACCGACTGGTGGCAGATGCAGGCCGTGAGCACAACACCCAAGCCGCAAGGCGAGGAGGGCATAGCCATGGTGATGTGGTGCGATAGAGCAACCCTCACCTCACAATTAAAGATGAGCTACCCCACAATTAGAGAGGTGATCGCTACGTTAGAGAGTGTAAAGAGACAACAGCTATGAATAAGATACTTTGGGTAGATGACGAGATAGAGCTTCTAAAACCTCATATCATATTTCTCACAGCGAAGGAGTATGAAGTGGATACATGCAATAATGGCTACGATGCCGTGGAGATGGTAACATCCACAGCCTATGACCTCGTCATCCTTGACGAGATGATGCCCGGCATGACGGGACTCGAAACACTGCCCCTGATTAAGGCTGCGCGCCCCTCACTCCCCATCATCATGGTCACGAAGAGCGAGGAGGAGAATATCATGGATAAGGCCATAGGCTCGAAGATTGCCGACTATATCATCAAGCCTGTAAACCCCAATCAGGTGCTCCTCTCTATAAAGAAAAACCTACACTCGCAACAGCTTGTCACAGAGAAGGCTACGGCAGACTATCGCTCTGAATTCGGACGTATAGCAGCACAGCAGCAGTCGGCCACTACATTTACCGAATGGGGACAGCTGTATCGTAAGATTGTAGGCTGGGAGATTGAGCTTGCCGCATCCTCGGATAAGAGCATCCGCGAGGTACTCTCCTATCAGAAGAATGAAGCCAATCAGGAGTTCTCGAAGTTTGTGCGTCGTAACTACTACAACTGGATAAATCGCCGTGTCGATGACGAAGAGATACCCATAATGTCGCACACGCTGATGCGTCGCCGCATCTTCCCCGAGGTGGACGAGGGTAAAACCACAATGATTCTTGTGGATAACATGCGCCTCGATCAGTGGCGTACGATAGAGCCGATGTTACTCGGTCTTTACGACGTAGTCACCGACGACTTCTACTGCTCCATCCTGCCTACGGCAACGCAATATGCCCGCAATGCTCTCTTTGCCGGCCTTATGCCCCTGTCCATAGATAAGCTCATGCCCTCTAAGTGGCTCAACGACAACGAGGATGGTGGCAAAAATATGTACGAGGAGGAGTTCTTGAGGCGCCTTATCACGCAGTCGGGTAAGCGATATAAGCTCTCGTTTGATAAGCTCGTACGTCCCGAGGCAGGACGTCGTCTGCTTGATAATATGCAGCATATCTACGAGGCCGACTTCTCGGTCATCGTCTATAACTTCCTCGACATTCTCTCTCATGCACGCACCGAGACGGATATTATTCGCGACCTCACGGATGACGAGGCTGCCTTCCGCTCGCTCACACGCTCGTGGTTCGAGCACTCCGAGCTATATGAGATGCTGCGTCTCTTGTCCGAGCGAGGACATAAGGTTATCATAACCTCCGACCACGGTACCATACGCGTGGATAACCCCGTACGTGTGACAGGCGACCGCGAAACCTCGGCAAACCTACGCTACAAGACCGGCCGCAACCTCGCGTATAATGCGCGCGATGTATATGAGGTAACACGCCCCGAGGATGTACAGCTCCCCGCAGGAAACCTCACATCGAGCTACATCTTCGCCTACAACCGTGACTTTTTGGTCTATAACAACGATGCCAACAAGTATATAAGATACTACAAAAACACCTTCCAGCACGGCGGAATATCCATGGAGGAGATGATTGTTCCCTATGCTGTGCTGAAACCTAAAAAACGATAACCTATGGAGAGAATCATAGAGATAGAGTCATTATCGGAACTTGACGGCGTAGCCGAGAGTGTACTCAACGCCCTCGACGGGCGTACGGTAGTTGCCTTCGATGCCCCGATGGGTGCAGGTAAGACGACGCTGATTAGTCGCATAGCTCATATATTGGGCTGTGAGGATGATGTCACAAGCCCGACATTTGCCATCGTCAACCAATATGAGGGCGAGCGCACGGTGTATCACTTCGATATGTATCGCATCGAGCGCCCCGAGGAGGCCCTCGACTTCGGCTGCGAGGAGTACCTCTCGTCGGGAGAGCTATGTCTTGTGGAGTGGCCCGAGAAGATTGAGCCTCTGCTGCCCGAGGATACGATGGTCGTCAGAATTGAGATTCTCGACAACGAGTCTCGACGATTTATTATACGATAAAGAGATACAAAGCAACTATTAACAACACTTTTAAGATATGGAGAAGTACGAATCGAAACAGCAGCAGATAAACCACCCCGCAGCCCTCATCTTCCCGATAATCTCGCGCATGGATCTTATGACTCCGGCAATACAGGATAAGGTCGAGGAATGGGAGGCTACGGCCGATAGCTGCTCGTTCAAGGTAAAGGGCATGAAAGTTGGGCTACGCATAGCCGAGCGCGAAGAGAATAAGCATGTGAAGATTGTGGCCGATGAGGGCGGCATACCCATCGACTTCACCTTCTGGATTCAGCTTAAGGAGGTTGCCGAGAAGGATACACGTATCCGCATGGTGCTCCACGCCGAGCTCAACATGATGCTCAAGATGATGATTGGCGGAAAGATTCAAGATGGTCTGGACAAGGCCGTCGAGGGCATAGCCACAGCGCTCAATAGCTTCAGGTAACAAGCCTCACGGCGAGCTTTATCATCAGTAATCGAAGAGGTTGCAACGGAGAAAAATTTATTTTATTTCGATTTTTGTTTGCAAAATCGCATAAGATGCCGTATATTTGCGGACATTTTTACGGAAAGCCCCTCGGGGCGGGATGATTTTTGTGAACATTTGTTATAAAATAAACTAAATAAACTATTTACAATCATGACAAAAGCAGATATCGTAAACGAGATTGCAAAGTCAACCGGTGTTGAGAAGGTGCAGGTTCAGGCAATCGTTGAGGCGTTCATGGAGAGCGTTAAGGGTGCTATGATTAATGGCGAGAATGTTTACCTTCGCGGCTTTGGCAGCTTCATTATCAAGAAGCGCGCTATGAAGGTTGCTCGTAACATCTCAAAGAATACTACAATCACTATCCCCGAGCACAACATCCCCGCATTCAAGCCCGCAAAGAGCTTCTCAAGCGAGGTTAAGTAAGCAACAAACCATTTAATATTATATAGTTATGCCAAACGGAAAGAAGCACAAGCGTCATAAGATGGCGACGCACAAGCGTAAGAAGCGTCTTCGCAAGAATCGTCATAAGAAGAAGTAATCTTCTTTATAGGACATAGATGAAGCTAAGGCATTGTCCTTAGCTTCACCTATTTCAGAGTAACACTAAACGATTTACATTGAACGAAAATGAATAGAGAACTAATAATCAATGTAAATCCAACGGAAGTATCGATAGCACTCTGCGAGGACAAAGTGCTTGTCGAGCTTAACAAAGAGCGATGCGAGACCGGTTTCTCGGTAGGCGACATTTACTTGGGTCGTGTACGCAAGATTATGCCCGGTCTAAACGCAGCATTCGTAAACATCGGTCACGAGAAGGATGCATTTATCCACTACCTCGACCTCGGCAACAACTATCGCTCGCTGAAGCGTATCGTTGACAGCCATGCCCCAGGTAAGCGCCCACAGCGCATCGAGAGCATGAAACTCGAACCCGAATTGGAGCGCGAGGGACGTATAAGCGACCATCTGCAGGTGGGACAGACCATCATGGTGCAGATAGCCAAGGAGGCAATATCGACAAAGGGCCCGCGACTTACGTCCGACATATCGTTAGCAGGTAGAAATGTAGTACTTGTACCATTCTCGAACAAGGTGTTCGTATCGACAAAGATACGCTCGAATAGCGCAAAGAAACGACTGCGCAAGGTAGCTCAAGAGGTGCTACCACACAACTTCGGTGTCATTATTCGCACGGCAGCAGCCGAAGCCGAGGACATCGACATTATGCAAGACATACTCTCTCTGATTGAGAGATGGAACAGAGCGCTCGGCGCACTGCGCAAGAGCGAGGCTCCCGCACGATTGATGAGCGAAATGAGCCGTGTAAATACTATTATTCGTGACTCGCTGAACGACACCTTCTCGCAGATTACGGTCGATGACGAGACGATGTATAACGAGATTAAGAGCTATGTACACGCCATAAAGCCCGAGATGGACAAGCTGGTAAAGCTCTACAAGGGTAATGTACCCATCTTCGATAACTTCGATGTCGCGAAACAGATAAAGTCGTTATTTGCAAAATATGTATCACTACGACGTGGTGCATACCTTATAATCGAGCACACCGAGGCTATGCACGTCATAGACGTCAACTCGGGCAACCGCACCAAGAAGGAGGATGATCAGGAGCAGACGGCTCTGGAGGTAAACCTCGCCGCTGCAGCCGAGATTGCACGCCAGCTACGTTTACGAGATATGGGAGGCATTGTCATCATCGACTTCATCGATATGCATAAGGCGCAGAGCAAGCAGATGTTGCTGCAAGAGATGCAGAAGTTTATGGCAAATGATAAGGCCAAGCACACCATCCTGCCACTCACGAAGTTTGGACTGATGCAGATTACGCGTCAGCGTGTACGCCCCATCGCCATTAGCGAGACCTCCGACGTGTGCCCAACATGTCATGGCACGGGTAAGGTCGAGCCTACGATACTACTCGAGCAGAAGATCGAGGGACAGATACACCGTCTTTCGGAGAGTGGCTATCGTTATGTTAAGCTCAAGGTGAGTCCCTATGTCGCAGCATATATGCGCCGTGGGTTGCTATCGCTCAGAATGCGTTGGATTTTTAAGTATAAGATAAACATCAAAATCGTATCGGACCACAGCGTCGGAATGATTGATGTGAGCTACCTCGACCGCAAGGGAGAGTCGCTTCTTATAAGTCAATAGGCATTTACGGTTATGCCGCCGAAGCGATATGAAGTATTTGATTGAGCGTGTTCGCCACTCCAAACAGGCGACCGCTATAACTAAAAGTTTGGAAGCTATAGGCTCTACCGTCCATCTCGAACAGATGGTCGGCGGAGCCTATTCTCTTTATGCCGCCAACAGTATAGTCAAGCATGGCGGCATACACGTCTTCGTATCCGAGGATCGTGACCGTGCAGCCTACCTACTCAACGACCTCTACGAGCTACTTGACGAAGAGCATGTAGCCTTCTTTGCATCGGGATATAAGCGTTCGGTAGCCTACGGCACGGAGGATGCTCAAGGCGTAGTACGGCGCACCGCGGCTCTCAACGCCATAAATAATTTCAAGAAGGGCTATCTTGTGATATGCACCTACCCCGAGGCTCTGGCCGAGAGCGTAACGGAACGAGACACCCTCACACAACAGTCACGCTGTATAAGCGTTGGCGATACACTCAATAGCGAGGAGCTTATATCGTGGCTTATAGAGCAGGGGTTCGAGCGTGTGGATTTCGTCTATGAACCGGGGCAATACTCCGTACGTGGCGGCATCATCGACATCTTCTCGTATGTCGAGTCCAAGCCCTACCGCATAGATCTCTTTGGCAATGTTGTAGATTCGTTACGTCGCTTCGACATCTCGTCACAGCTCTCTTCGGAGCGTACCGAGCAGATAGAGATTATCCCAAACATCATGCGCAATGATGAGGAGCGCGAGCGTGTGTCGCTGGCTCGCTTCATCGGCACAGCGATATGGTGGTTTGATGATGGCGACTATGCGCTACGCAAGGTTAACGATGTACGTCGTCGCCTGCTGGAGCAGGCCGAGAACGAAGAGGAGGCTCAAGAGCTTGCACGTCGTGTAACATCGCGACAGAGGCTCCTCGCCGACCTAAAAGAGTCGTGCGTAATGCTCCTCAAGGATAATATCAATGAGCGCAAGGCAATACAGACGATAACCTTCGACACCGCGCCTCAACCCGCCTTCAACCGCAACTTCGAGATGCTGGCTGACGACATGCGCTGGAATGCCGAGCGCGGATATACAACATTTATTCTCTCGCACAATAAGGCTCAAATCGAGCGTCTTGACAACATCTTCCATCAGGTGGGTCGTCGCTCGGTGGAGTTTCGCGCCGCAGACCTCGTACTGCACGAGGGCTTTATCGACAACGCGCTGAAGCTCTGCGTATATACCGACCACCAGATATTCGACCGCTATCAGCGTTACCGCATACGTGGCGAGATTAAGCGAGACGAGCAGATGACCGTGGCCGAGCTCAATGCCCTGAAGATTGGCGACTATGTCGTACATATAGACCACGGCGTAGGTCGCTTTGGAGGCCTTGTCAAGCTCAATGAGAATGGTCGCACGAAGGAGGCCATAAAACTGATATACAAGGATAACGACATCCTCTTCGTGAATGTCCATGCCCTGCACCGCATCTCGCGCTACAAGAGTGGCGAGGGCGAAGCTCCGAAGATATATAAGCTCGGCAATGGCGCTTGGCAGAAGCTGAAGGCCACAACCAAGAAGGCGGTGAAGGATATCTCACGCGAGCTTATAGCACTCTATGCCAAGCGTAAGGCCTCAAGGGGTTATGCCTTCTCCGAGGATGGATATCTGCAGCAGGAGCTCGAGGCCTCGTTCAAATGGGAGGATACGCCCGACCAGCAGAAGGCTGTGGCCGCTGTGAAGCACGACATGGAGTCGGATCAGCCAATGGATCGCCTCGTATGTGGAGATGTAGGCTTCGGCAAGACCGAGGTAGCAATACGTGCCGCCTTCAAGGCTGCCTGCGACGGTAAACAGACGGCTGTACTTGTGCCTACAACCATCCTTGCACTACAACACTACCGCTCCTTCTCGGAGCGTCTGCGCGACCTTCCGGTCACGGTGGAGTATATCAACCGCACAAAGTCAGCAAAGGAGTCGCGCCGCATAGCCGAGGATCTGAAGGCCGGAAAGATAGATATTCTTATCGGCACTCATAAGATGCTCTCGAAGCAGATAGAGTTTCGAGATCTCGGTTTGCTCATCATCGACGAGGAGCAGAAGTTCGGCGTAGCAGCCAAGGAGAAGCTCACGCAGCTCTCCGTTGCTGTAGATACGCTGACACTCACCGCAACACCCATACCTCGAACATTGCAGTTCTCGCTAATGGGCTCGCGCGACCTCTCGGTTATCTCCACCCCTCCGCCCAACCGCCAACCTATAGTCACCGAGTCACACACCTTCTCCGAGGAGGTTATACGTGATGCTATCGAGGAGGAGCTTGCACGTGGCGGACAGGTCTATTTCGTGCATAATCGCGTAGAAGACCTCACAACGCTACAGGGCTTGATTAGCCGTCTTTGTCCCAAGGCACGCATACGCACAGGCCATGGCCGCATGGCTGCCGAGGAGCTCGAACGCCTGATTATGGACTTTATATATGGCGAGTACGACGTACTTATCGCCACGACAATCATTGAGAACGGCATCGATATCGGCAATGCCAACACCATAATTATCAACGATGCGCACCGCTTCGGCTTGAGCGACCTCCATCAACTGCGTGGCCGCGTGGGTCGTAGCGACCGTAAGGGTTTCTGTTATCTACTGTCACCCCCCGATGAGGTTGTTGGCTCGGATGCACGTCGTCGTCTTCGCGCCATCGAGGAGTTCTCGGATCTTGGCTCGGGATTTAATATCGCCATGCAGGATCTCGACATTCGTGGCGCGGGTAACCTGCTCGGTGCCGAACAGAGCGGTTTTATCGCCGATGTGGGTATAGAGACATACCAAAAGATTTTACAACAAGCCATCTCGGAGCTCCGCGCCGAGGGTCTTGATACATCGGGACTGACGCAGGCCGAAAACGATGCCATGAAGGATATCTCGTTTGTGGATGATGCGACTATCGATATCGACATAGATGCTTCAATACCTGATAGTTATGTACGCTCGCAGGCCGAGAAGCTACGTCTCTATCGCGAGATAGATTCGCTTACACGTGACGAGCAGTTCGAAGCTCTCTCTGAACAGCTCAAAGATAGATTTGGAGCCCTGCCCCAGCCCGTGCGCGAGCTGATGGATGTAGTCAAGCTGCGCCGTGAGGCAGTAAACCTCGGCATGGAGCATGTGAAGGTGAAGAATGGCGTGATGATTACCCGCTTCGTGGGCGACAACAACTCGCCCTACTTCAAGAGTAATACCTTCCTAAACATGCTTCGCTATGTAGTTGATAACCCCGAGAGGTTTGTGGTTAAGCAATACAATAATCGTCTGTCGATGACCGTTAGAAAGATATACTCTGTAGCCGAGGGTGTAGCTATGCTGCGCACCTTGTCGGCATTAACCCACAACGAGAGTAAAAAGTCGTAGAGCATGAAGCTGATTATAGACATAGGCAACAGCCGCGCAAAGGCCGTAGTGATGGATGGCATGCAACCTCTTAAAGAGTTTGTTGCAGATGGTGCTACCGAGGCATGGCTAAACGATATCGCTGGCCATAATTTCGGAATATCGGCAGCCATAGTATCCTCTACACGTGATGATGCCAAGGAGGTATGTTCGCTGCTTCGCACGATGATACCTCATGTGATACACTTCGAGCCGGCCACAACACCCACACCCATAGGTAACGACTACCTCACCCCCGCAACACTTGGCGCCGACCGCCTCGCCGCAGCCGTAGGAGCCACGGTTCTCTACCCCGAGAGCGACATCATGATTGTCGATTTCGGTACAGCCATAACCATCGACTATGTCGAGAATGGAAGATACAAAGGAGGCAATATCTCACCCGGTGTTACTACCAGGTTCCGCGCCTTGGCCGATTATACAGCAAAACTGCCATTGTGTCACCCTACGGATGAGAGCCTTGACTATGGACAAACCACGATACAAGCTATAGAGCAGGGCGTGATGCGTGGTGTTGAGCACGAAATTAGTGGTTATGCAGAGTCTTTTTCGAAGAAAAAGAGTGAAAATCGCATAATTTTTACGGGTGGGGATGCAAAATATTTTGTAATGCGAATTAAAAATGCGATATTTGCAGAGTCTGAACCTGTAATTTTGGGGCTCAACAGAATTTTAGATTACAATGCAAAGTAGAGATAAGAGCATAAATAGTCTTGTTGTGGCTGTAATGGCGTGGTTGATTATACTCATACCCGCCGGAGTTATGGCGCAGACCAGCAGCATCAATGCTTACTCACCATACTCGATGTATGGTCCGGGAGAGATACTCACTCCGGGAAGCGTGCAGATGCGCTCGATGGGCGGCATAGGTCTTGGCATACGCTCGGCGGCACAAGTAAACACGCTTAATCCCGCAGCGGCGAGCATGGCGCCACGCAAGAGCTTTCTCTTTGAACTTAACCTTGATGGCACACACTACCGCAACAACCAGCAGAAGTACTCGCCCGAGGGTAAGCCCTTGGATAGGATTAAGACAGCATACAACACGGCAAACATACACAATATCTCGTTGGCCTTCCCTTTGGGTAAGGGTGTAGGTGCTACGATAAGTATTGCCCCCTATAGCAGTGTCGGCTACAAGATGAATATCACCGACCAGCAAGATAGCAACTGGGCAGATATCGGCCGAGTGGTATATGCTTATAGTGGCGAGGGAGATATTACCGAGGTGAAGGTTGCTGTAGGTTGGGAGTCATTCCGCAAGTTCTCGATAGGTGTGGCCTTACGCTACTTTTGGGGTGAGGTAGAACGTAACTACTCGACACAGGTGGCTAATATTATCACAGGAAATGGAACCTATGCCTCAACCATAGGCGTAGATAACTATCGTGTGAACAACGTCAAGTTCCAGGCAGGCTTACAATGGAGCATCATAGCCAATGATAACCGACTGCTGACACTCGGTGCCACATACAACCTCGGAGGTAAGCTTAAGCCCGAGAAGCATAGCTATATATATACCGACAACACGATAAACGCAATAAACCCCTTCCCCGTGCGCGACCGCATTGCCGAACTTGAATTGCGCATACCGCATGAAGTGGGCGTGGGTATCTACTATCTCGATAGGAAGATGGCCTTCGGTATTGACTACAACTACGCTACATGGGGGTCGAATAACAGCTCGTTTAAGGAGAATGCCTCGGCAGATGCCATGATTGTGGAGTACACCGATACACATACCATTAAATTAGGATACGAGATTACACCCAAGAGCTCGGATGTACGTAACTACCTAAACCGCATGTCGTATCGCATAGGTCTGCGCCTGGGCAACTACTACCAGACGTTCGCCTCGCAGAGAATAAACCAGTTAGCCGTAACCGCAGGTTTGGGCCTCCCTGTAAAGTTGTGGGGTGCCTCGTCGGTAAATATAGGCTTCGAATATGGCCGCATGTCGGCAGCCAAGCCCGGTACGGTGGCCGGCACAAAGGTGGGGCTTGTAACACAAAACTATTTCAAGTTGTCGATCGGCTTCAGCCTCTTCTCGGCAGATACGTCGGACTATTGGTTTGTACGTCAGAAGTATGATTAACCCCATGCTTCAATGATATAAAAGCAACAGAAACATAGATTAAATAAAACCAAAACTTATGAAAAGCGTAAAACTTATTATGGCGGTTGCCGCCATGTTCGCATTCACCTCAGTATCAGCACAGGACTTCAGCGATGATGCAAAGTATGGTAAGTGGGGTGCGACAAATGAGGAGCGTCAGGCAAATATCGGCGCAAGTAACTACCTTAAGGAGGCTCTCGATGCCAAGGACCTGAAGACTGCAACGGTATATTTCCAGCAGCTTCTAAACAACTGCCCTGCAGCATCGCAGAATACCTTTGCACGTGGTGTATCGCTCTATAAGAGCAAGGCACAGCGCGCACGCAGCGTAGCCGAGAAGAAGATGTATATCGACTCTATTCTCTTTATCTACGATCAGCGTATCATCTACTTCGGTGACCACCACAAGACCGGCAAGGACTATATCCTTGATATGAAGGCTCGTGATATGCTCCGCTACTGTACAACAGACCGACCCCTATTGCGTGCAGGCTTGAAGGAGGCCGTTGATGCCGGCATCGAGTCTGGCCGTGTAAACCTCGACATCGTATCGTCATACTACAAATATCTCTGCGAGGATTTCGAGTATGATGATAGCGTAACGAGCGATATGGTTTTGTCGGAGTATGAGCGTCTGTCACCTCTCTTTGCAGAGGTATCGGCCGAGGATGAGCAGTACAAGGATATCTTCGAAACATGCTTCGGCACAAGTGGTGCTGCAAGCTGCGAGAACCTCGAGGCTCTCTTCTCACAGAAGCTCGCCGCTGACCCCGATAACGAGTCTATTCTTGCACAGGCCGTAGCTCTTATGTCACGTGCACAGTGCAACAGCGACTTCTTCTTCGCCACTACCGAGAAGTACTACTCTATCAAACCTTCGTCAGAGACCGCACTCTTCCTTGCACAGGGCTTCCAGAATCGTGGCGAGAATGAGAAGGCGTTGAAGTACTTGCGTGAGGCTTTGGCCGTAGAGACCGACCCCGCAAAGAAGGAGCCTCTCTATGTTCAGATTGCTCTTATCGAGATTGGAAACCGCAACTACGCTGTAGCTGCCGAGAGCGCACGCGAGCTTCGCAGCATAAACCCCGAGAATGGCTATGCTTACTTCATCCTCGGTCAGTGCTACGCAGCATCACCCTGCGCCGATGACAACATTGGTGGTGCTTCGGTATATTGGGCCGCATATGATGCTATGTCGCAGGCAGTAAACCTCCTCAAGGATGAGCCCGAGGTGCAGAAGGCTGCACAGCAGCTTATGAACGCCTACCGCGCTGCCTTCCCCATGCAGGAGACCTGCTTCTTTGCAGAGCTCGCTGCAGGCGATCGCTACACGGTGAAGTGTGGCTTTGCAGCCGGTCAGGTAACAACAGTGCGCTACCGCTAACAGAGTGTTGCCACGACAATGCTCAAAATAGAGAAATATGCAATGATAGCACTCTCCGTCGTGGGGAGTGCTACGTTGCTATTCTCATGTAGTAACAACGATAAAGTGGCATTGCCCGACTACGAGACATTGATGACCGAGGCGAGTCAAAATCGCACCATCACAATGATGGAAAACGGACAACGCTCCTATAGCTTCTTCACCCCGATGATGGAGGGCTACAGCATGGCATCAAACCCTTATCAGGAGTTTCGTCGCGGTATAGTGCTCACAACCTACACTTCGGATTCGCTATCTCTTCAGGATGCCACCATCACCTCAAACTACGCCATCTACTATGAGCGTCAGAAGCTCTGGGAGGCCAAGGGTAATGTGGTGATAATAAAGAATAATCGCTCAGAGGGAGATACCACAGTAACGGGACATACGGAGATATACACGCAGCAGCTCTTTTGGAATGCTAAAACAAAGAAGATATACTCAAACGTAGATACCAAGGTACTACAACCCGATGGCTGGCACTTCGGCGTGGGCTTCGATGCCGATGATGACCTCAAAAATATCCACTTCCGTAAGTATCGCTCCGAAATGGAGTTCGACATGAGTCGTCCCTCCGAATCCGATAGCACAAAGCTCAACGACACCAAGGCAAAGAGTTCAGAAAAGGGGAGCAAAGATAAGGACAAGGACAAGGACAAGGACAAGGACAAGGGAAAGGACAAGGGAAAGGAGAAGCAGCAGAAACAAGATAGATCACCGAACATGGAGCCGAAAAAAAAGCCCATTGTGACTCAACGCAGTGATAGTCATGGCAATACAGCACCTCCATCATTAGGCGGCAATAAGGATTCCAAAGAGGCATTATCTCCCAGCGTGAGCAGCCCTTGGGGAGCACCGCATGGCGAAAGCCTAATGAATAAGAGTATCAATAACCAGACCCTGAACGATGCACGATTAAACTCTGCAAATAAAATGTCGGCAGAGAGATAATAGACCCAAATATGATAACACAGACTCTAATAATCATCGCCGTGATGCTTATTTTCTCGGCTTTCTTCTCGGGCATGGAGATAGCCTTCATCGGCAAAAACCGCTTGCGCGAGGAGATTGACCGTAAGCAGAGCCCGATGTTCAACCATATAGCCGAGGTCTTTTCGCACAATCCAAGCAACTACATCACAACCATCTTGGTTGGAAATAATATAGCCCTCGTCATATACTCCATGTCGATGGCAACACTCTTGGGGAAGTTCTTCCACATGGAAAACGCTCTCGTGCAAACCATCGTGTCAACCATCGTCATACTCTTTGTCGGTGAGTATATTCCGAAGTCGATTGTGCGCCACAACCCCAACTTCTACTACTCGCTCTTTGCTCCTGTAATCTACCTGTTTTATATTATACTCTACCCTATTTCACGCTTTACCACGCTACTCTCGCATATGCTTATACGCCTTACGGGGCGACGCATCGAGCAACGTGAGGAGCCTACGGAATTTAACCGTGACGACCTTGCATCGCTCGTAGAGGCAGAGAATGTCGAGGTAGATAGCGAAGTGCAGGAGGATATACGCCTGTTCCAGAATGCTTTAGATTTTGCCGACCTACGCGTGAGAGATTGCATGGTTCAGCGTGTGGATGTCGAGGCTGTTGACCTCGAAAACACAACCATAGAGCAGCTCACAGAGCGATTTGTCGAGACCAACTTCTCGCGCATCTTTGTGTGGCACGACACTATAGACAATATCATCGGATATGTCAACTCGAAGAGCCTTTTCGAGCAGCCGAACTCCATATCCGACATACTCATCAAGACGATATATGTTGCCGAGACTATGCCTCTGCAGAGTATGCTTGAGACCTTCACCAAGCGTAAGGCAAGTATCGCCGTTGTTATTGATGAGTTTGGAGGTACAGCAGGTATCATATCCTTGGAGGATGTCCTGGAGCAGATATTCGGAGAGATTGAAGACGAACACGATGTGCAGGAACTTATCGAGAAGCATATCTCGGACAACGAGTGGATATTCTCGGCGCGTTTAGAGGTCGAGCACCTCAACGAGGAGTATAATCTCGGTATCCCCGAGAGTGAGGAGTATGACACGTTGGCAGGATATATCATCGCCGAGTATGGAGGCATACCTCATGCCGGCGAGGAGATCGAGAACGACATCTTTACAATAAAGATTTTAGAGCGTGTACAATCCCGCATAGACCTTGTGCAGATTACCTGTCGCAAGTAGAGGCCGTGGTGAGGCCCTCATGACCTCCTCCGACATCATTTTTTTCGGCACAAGATGCTGATATTAAATAAAAAATTACTACCTTTGGAGGCTTAAATGAAAACTATGACAAAACAATAACTTTTTATGGCAACACTAAACACATTAAGAACCAAGTACGGCATCGTTCTTTCAGTCTTGATTGCCCTTGTACTTGTAGCATTTATTCTCGGCGACCAGCTCTCTATGCGTGGCAACGCAGGCGAGATGCCCGAGGATAAGGTCGTAATGACCATTGATGGCAAGGAGATTCTTGCTTCGGAGTACGCCGAGGTGCGCTCAAACATCTCGGAGATGACTCGCGAGAACATCATCCGTAACATGACCTACCAGCTCATGATCTATCGTGGTATGAGCGAGGCGGAGGCTTCAAAGGTGGCCAGCGCCATGGCTGACGAGCAGATCGCTTCGATTTCCGCCTCTACGTTCCTCTATCGTGAGTACCTCAAGGAGGCTGCCGAGAAGGCCGGTATCGCTATCAGCGAGGCCGAGCTTAATGCTGCAGCCAAGAGCTTCGGCCAGGAGCGCGCAGCAGCTTACATGCAGCAGGGCTACACTGCCGAGCAGATTAACAACGCAGTGCAATACGAGTGGACAGCAAACCTCCTCACAGCACCCCAGCAGATGACTACCGAGAAGATTAGCGCCCTTGCTGCTGCCGGAGCCTATATCAACCGTCTTGAGGTGGAGGCCAACCTCCGTCAGGAGAACCTCACATTCGATGGTCGCTATGTAGCTGTTCCCTACACTACTATTGAGGATATGGAGGTTAGTGAGGCCGAGGTTGATGCTTACTACATGGCTCACCGCAAGGAGAATGCCAACTACAACGCTCGCAGCTTGCGCTACGTAACCTTCGAGATTGCCGCTACCGACGAGGATAAGGCCGCTATTGAGAAGATGGTTAAGGATGTAGATGCACAGGTATCGGAGGCTAAGGGTGACAGCGACAAGATTAAGCTCGCCGTGCGCTCTATAGGTGGTAAGGCCGATACATACAAGACTTTCGAGTCACTCACAGCCGAGGTCAAGGAGGCTGTAAAGAGGGGCAAGAAGTATGGTCCTGCACTTGTGAACGACGCTTGGACAGCAAGCTACGTAATATCTGACGTTACTGCTCCTGCAAGCTACGAGTTTGACGTTGTTGAGACAGCCAACATCATCGAGGCACAGGCCCTTGTTGAGACATTGAAGGCTAATGACGGAGATTTTACGAAGCTTGAGACAGCTGTTGATAAGAAGAGCGACAGCCGTGAGATGATTGCTATGAGTGAGAGCGAGGCCGAGAAGTTCATCAACAAGAAGGTTGGTGATATCTTCACCTACACATACAACCACAAGCCCGCTGTTCTGAAGATTACAAAGCTTGGTGACAAGGCTCGTTTCGTACTCTTGGCCGAGGTTAACAAGCCTGTTATCGCAAGCCAGGAGACTAACCGCACTATTGCAAATAATGTAGATAAGTTCGTTGCTGCAGCAGGCAACTCTATGGAGAGCTTCACAGCAGCTGCTAATGAGGCAGGTTACCAGGTACTTGCCACTACAGCTAACCGCAACGACGCTCCCCAGGGCATGACACGCGGTCTGCGTGGTATCGACAACTCACGCAACCTTGCCACATGGGCATACGCAGCCAAGGTGGGTGCCGTGAAGACACACCATGACCAGGACAAGATATATGTTGTTATGGTCACAAGCATCGACAACGAGAAGTACGAGGCAAAGAATGTACGCTCTATCGAGAACAACATCAAGCGCGATAAGAAGTATGAGATTATAGCTTCATCGTTGACTATGGATAACGTAGCCGAGGGAGCAAAGAGTGGCAAGTTCTCGGACGTTAAGTTCAGCGACAACGCTGTTGATGGCAACTACGATGCAGCTCTTGTAGGTGCTATCGCAGGTAGCCGTGAAACGGGTGTGGAGACTAAGGTTAAGGGTCGCAATGCCGCCTACATCTTCGTCGTTGATGCAATCAATGGTGAGGTTGAGCCCGCAGCCATCGAGGCCGAGCGCACACCTCTTATGACACAGCGTAAGGAGGAGGCTAAGAGTGCCGTTCTCGAGGCATTGACCGAGAAGGCCGACATCGAGGACTTCCGTGGTGAGTCAGAGATGTAGTATAACTTTCACATAAAAGTTAATGTGGGTGGCTAAAAAGTAAAATAGTCACCCACTTTTTATTCAGCCTCATTATATATATGTATTATTGTCGTTATGACAATTATTTCGTACATTTGTGCAAATGCTTCTATCCAAGTTAAAGATAGGTAGATTATGGAGATATACTTTGTATTAGCACTTGTAGCTATAGCTGTACTCTCGGTTATAAGCTATGTTATAGGTCGTCGTAGCCGAGGTGCCGAGCATGGCACGATGGAGGCGCGCATCGAGGAGCTTAAGGGGGAGGTGCAGGGTCGTGAGGAGCTTATTACCCGTCATATCGGGGAGATACGCAGTCTCACTGCCGAGCGCGATGTTGAGAGAGCCAATGTCCGCAATACACAGGAGCAGCTTGTACATGAACGCCAGCAGCATGCCGAGGCATTGGAGCTGCAGCGACGCACCCTGGAGGAGGCCTATACCAAGCAGCTTGCCGAGATGAAGCAGGGCACCACGCAGATGGTTGACACCCTGCGTGAGATGAACCGTAAGCAGATGGAGTCGCAGCTCACGCTTATCCGCGAGCAGATGCAGACCACCTCGGAGAGTGTGCTTAAGGCCCGCGAGGAGGAGCTCGGAGCACGTAATGTGGAGCAGATGTCGAAGATTGTAGATCCCTTGCAACAGAGCCTTAAGCTCATGCGCGAGGCACTGAACGACTCGAAAGAGAAGCATCAGGAGGCACTGCACCGCCTCGATGCCACGATACAAGCCAACATGCGTAATAGCGAGACGCTGGGCGAGACCGCCGAACGTCTCACACGCGCTCTGACGGGCGAGGTGAAGGTGCAAGGTAACTTCGGCGAGCTCAAGCTACGTCAGCTGCTCGAAGACCTCGGCATGCGTGATGGTGAGCAGTACTCCTCGCAGCAGCACCTGCGCGATAAGTTTGGCAACCGCATCAAGGATGATGAGGAGCGTAACCTCATCCCCGACTTTATCCTTCACTTCCCAAATAAACGTGATGTTATTGTCGATTCGAAGATGTCGTTCACGGCTTTCGAGCGATATATCAACACCGAGGAGGGGGCCGAGCGCACCATCCACCTCAAGGAGCATATAAAGAGTGTACGTCAACAGGTCGAGCGCCTTGCAAAGAAGGATTACAGTAGATATCTGCAATCGGGGTATAGCAAGCTCAACTTCGTCATCATGTATATCCATACCGAGGGTGCCCTCAACCTTGCCCTGATGAACGACACGGCGCTGTGGCGCGAAGCCTACGACCGTGGCGTGCTTATTCTGGGGCCGCAGACGATGTATATGAACCTGCGCATCTTGGAACTTATGTGGACACAGATGCGTCAGCTCGAAAATCAGGAGGAGATGATTGCTGCGGCGAACATGATTATCGACCGTACGCAGGACTTCGTGAAGCGCTTTAGCGACGTGGAGAATAGAGTGCATGACACGCTGAAGAGCATCAACGAGTTGAAGATTACCACGGCGGATGATGGCCGCAGCATAATCACGGCAGCACGCAACCTCCTCAAGGCCGGTGCCCGCGAAAATAAGAAGAAGCGTAGCATCGCAGGCGACAGCTCACCAATATTTATCGAGGATAGTGATACGACACCCTCCTCATCAAATGAGGAGAACGAAGAGTAAAAATAAGGTTGAATAAAAAGTGTATTTTGTCGTTACGCTCGCCCTCAAAATGCTCATTTACACCAAGTAAACTCCGCTTTCTCGGGCTTCGCAAGCCTAAAACTACATCTTTTTATTCAACCTTCGAACAGAATGTGGGTGACTATTTTAGTCACCCACATTTTGTGAGAACAAGAGCTCTTGAAACGGCTCTCTATTTGCTTCTATTATTTATGGCGATTATGCCTTATTGTCAGAGCCAAGAACCTCCTTAATCTTGTGGATATAGAGCTTCTTCATGTTGTCACGTGCAGGGCCGAGGTACTTGCGGGGATCGAACTCTGCAGGCTTGTTGGCAAACACCTCGCGTACGGCGGCAGTCATAGCCAAGCGTGAGTCCGAGTCGATATTAATCTTACATACGGCGCTCTTCGATGCCTTGCGCAACTGCTCCTCGGGAATACCTACGGCAGCCTTCAATGCACCGCCATACTTGTTGATTGTGTCAACCTCATCCTGGGGTACTGATGATGAGCCATGAAGAACGATGGGGAAGCCGGGGAGCTGCTCCTCGATAGCTGCCAACACGTCAAATGCCAAGGGAGGAGGCACAAGACGACCTGTCTGGGGATCGAGCGTACACTGCTCGGGAGTGAACTTAAAGGCACCATGTGACGTGCCGATAGAGATAGCCAACGAGTCGCAACCGGTCTTTGTTACGAAGTCAACAACCTCCTCGGGCTTTGTATAGTGGCTCTCCTCGGCAGATACCTCGTCCTCGACACCGGCCAATACGCCGAGCTCACCCTCGACCGTTACATCAAACTGATGAGCATACTCAACAACCCTCTTTGTAAGGGCTACGTTCTCCTCGTAGGGAAGGTGTGAGCCGTCGATCATAACTGACGAGAAGCCCATGTCGATACAGCTCTTGCAGGTCTCGAAGCTATCGCCATGGTCGAGGTGAAGAACAATCTGGGGCTTCTCCCAACCGAGCTCCTTGGCATACTCCACAGCACCCTCGGCCATGTAGCGGAGAAGCGTCTGGTTAGCATACTGACGAGCACCCTTCGATACCTGAAGAATAACAGGCGACTTGGTCTCGGCTGCTGCCATGATGATAGCCTGCAGCTGTTCCATGTTGTTGAAGTTGAAGGCGGGAATAGCGTAGCCGCCAGCTACGGCCTTTGCAAACATCTCTCGAGTGTTCACAAGACCCAAATCCTTGTAATTAATCATACCGTTATAGTTTAAATATATACTCTATATCTCGTAGGTGAAGTCTATCACCGCACAAAGATACTAAAAAAATTACTCAAATAATAAAAAAATTAAAAAAATATTAACTCGCCATAATATCTCCCCCGATGGTTAAGCATGCAGGGTGAGATATGGATAGCTACCATCGGTCAAAAACTACGCTATTTTTCCTTCAGTCCATGGTTAGAAGAGAATGGTTGATATTGTCGTACGATAGTGCTGAAAGAGAAAAAATCGAGATTATTCACGCCTTACAGGCGTTACCACAGCACAAATATAAGTCATTGATTATGTGCATATAACGACATAAGGAGTTATCTTTATACAAATAAAGTTATAACTAAATTGGTCTATTTGGGATATTTTTTTTATCTTTGAACAACGAAGAAACTCTTTTTATTATGGAGAAAAAATTACGACCCAGAGAACACTCTCTCTTTCTCAAGGCCTTCAGAACATATTTGCAGTATGTCAATTCTGGCCTTTATTTTCGCAAGGAACATATCCTCGGACTTGAGAATGTACCGGCTGATGGTACTCCTGTAGTTGTGGTATCTAACCATCAGAATTGTTTGAATGACCCGTTGTGTGTATGTCTCAAGCTTACGGACAGACGTATGAACTTCATTGCACGCGCCAATGTGTTCAATAATCCGATCTTCAACAAAGCTCTTCGTGCCATGGGTTTGCTGCCGGCATACCGCATGAGCCATGAGGGCTTTAAGGCGATAAACAAGAATCGCGATACGATGGATGCTGCGGGTGATGCCTTGGCAAGCGGTGAGACGCTGATGCTCTACCCCGAGGCCGACCACCAGGATAAGCGTTGGCTTGGCCGTTTCAAGCTCGGATATCTACGTATAGCCTTCGAGGCTGCCGAGAAGATGGAGTTTAAGCAGGATGTGATGATCTTACCATCATGTAACCACTACTCTAACTACTTTCATGCGCGCACCGATATGCTTATTCGCTTTGGCACGCCTATCTCGCTGAAGCCATACTATGAGCGTTATCAGGAGCAGCCGCGTGAGACGATGATGGAGGTTAATCAGATTGTGCGTTCGGCTATTCAGGATATGATGCTTCATGTCGAGGATTTGGAGCATTACGACGAGATAGACTTTATCCGCACGCATGGCTACGGAGATAAGTACGCCGTGGAGAATGGTTATAAGCATAACTATTTACCTTCACGTCTTCTGGCTGACCAAAAGCTTGTGAATGCCTTGCAGACGGCAACGGCAGAGAGACCCGAAGAGATGGAGCAGATATATAAGGATACGGCATACTTCGCCAATGAGATTAAACGTCTTGGCATCCGTGATTGGCTCTTTGTGCGCAATACAGGGATTATGGCACCTATCCTCCGTGGCCTTGGCTTGTTGATATTGTTACCCCTCTTCCTAATCTCGATAATCCCCTCGGGATTGCTCTTTATCATCCCGAAGATTTTCCTCAAGAAGCTCATTAAGGATCAGATGTTTATCAGCTCGTTCAACATCGGCGTAAGTGTTTTTATATCTGTGCCGTTGTGTCTGATTATACCTACGCTGGTCTTGGGATTTGCAGTTAATTGGTGGTGGGCATTGGGATATTTCATTGCCTTCCCCCTCATGTTTATCCTTGCATGGAACTATATGCGCATGTTCCTAAAATTCGTGGGCTCATGTCGATTTGTAAAGAGTAGTAATCGTGCAAAGGTTGAGGAGTTGAAGGCATTGCGTCGCAGCATATTTGCGCGCCTTGATGCGATACTTAAGTAGCATACGACTATATGTCAAAGGAGGCTGAATAAAAAAGTCTGTTTTGTAGTTCTTTGATGTAAAATGTTATCATCTACTACCGCTTGATGAATTATCTGGTTGGTGGGCCGTACGCCCAAGTACAGCCCATCGACTCGAAATTCGCAAGCCTAAAACTACATCTTTTTATTTCAATCCGAGCAACAAGCGGGTGACTATTTTTCTTTTTAGTCACCCACTTTTTTTGTATGTAATTTTTATTTATCCGTTTTATTTTCTACCTTTGCAATATTGAACACAAAAAATGATTAACATATTATGAAGAAATTTTTTATCTTGGCTATTACTTGCATAATGACATGTATGGCTTGCGAGAAGACCGGTGATGAGAATAGGGAATTATTTAGACTTACTACACCTGCGACAAATCATGTTGGCTATGAGGGTGGTAAACGTTCTGTAGGCTATGAGATTAACAAGGTTGTTAAGGGCGCTACGCTTACGGCAACATGTGAGGAGAGTTGGATATTGGAATTTACCTATACGGATGCCTTCATAAACTTCTCGGTTGAACGCAATGAGGAGAAGAAGGAGCGCTCGGCGACAATCCTTATCACTTATGGCTCACAAAGCGAATCGGTATTTATCATTCAGGAGGCTAATGGTGATAACTACAATGTAGAGTTTAAGGCTACAACCTTCGGTGGCGAGTATTATGGTATCATGAATACCGATTACTACAACTACTTTGTTCAGGTGACCGATGGTGAAATCAATGAGAATAATGATACCCCAAATGCCACATACTACTACTTTGATATCTACTCTACTGTAAAGGGTGGTCATCCTGCAGTACTTCCTAATGGCACATATACGCTTGATACTAATAACTCTAACGCTCCGGGAACATTCTCGGCAGATTATAGCAAGGTGGAGGTCAATAACGATAGTGGCAAACCTGTGAGCACTATGACATTTGGCGTGGCAACGATTACTGTTACGGATAATAACTTTGATGCTGTGCTCTATGCAATGGATGGCACGGTGCATCACGTGGTGTATAACGGCGCCTTGGAGTTGGCAAACATGATACCCGACAATTCGCCATATTCACGCCTCACGGAAGACTATACATATAATTATGATCAGGCGCAGTTGCGTTGTTTCTATTATGGTGATGAGTATGGTCTTGGTGGCTCGAGCTGGTCGGTAGATACGATGCTGATTGGCGAGCCCGTTAATGGTGACTACTTCAAGTGTTGTATAATCACCGATACGGTGTCGGATGATGTTGATTCTATTGTCGGAACATATACCTTGACAACCACCGATAATAAGGCGAAGGGCACTATGATTGCCGGCACGATGGAGGGCTTTAAGTACTTCGAGTCATGGTATTATGTACTTGTTGATAACCAGATTGTTCACACTCTCGGCGGCCCGCTTACGGAGGGTTCGTTGACTATTGAAAAGAAGGATGAAGGCTATCTGCTTACTCTCGACTGCAAGTGCGATAAGGGTTATAAGATTCAGGGTACGACATGGTGTCAATATACTGAGTTCTACGACCGTCAGTAAAACTCTTGAGGCATGAACAACGATGGCTGCCCAATCAAATTGGACAGCCATCGTCGTTTTTTTTTACGAAAGGGCTATCTCAATGTCTTGTATGATAGTATATGTATGGTTACCCCTATGGCGAGCGCAATAAAGAGAAGGCGCAGAGCCCAATGTTCTGCTACGAAGATGGCGCAACATGAGAGCGTCAGCCAAAGTGTGGAAATGGCAACAATCTTCACGCGCAGAGGTATGGCTCGATGGGCTATGAAATTTGAGATATAAGGCCCCATGCGCGGATGATTTATTAGCCACGCATAGAGTCGCTCGCTACTACGCATAAAGAGGGCTGCCGCAAGCAGTAATAGGGGTGTGGTTGGCAATACGGGAACAAATATCCCCAGTATGCCTAATCCGAGCGATATCAGCCCTATGGTCATAAGTAATATCTTCATACATATCTAAATTGACCAGCAAAGATATAAAAAATCCTATCTCGCGACTTTTTCGCAGATAGGATTTATGATTATTTTGCGTGTTTGTGATTATACGCACGTGTACCCACCATCCACGGCTATGTTCTGACCATTGACATAGGTGCTTGATGGCGATGCAAGGAAGAGAGCGCAAGTGTCAAGCTCTCCGGCGCGACCATATCTTGACATCGGTATGTTACGCTTGGCTATATCTTGGAAATAGTCGCTATCGAGAGTCTTGGTCGTAAGGTCGGTGTAGAAGTATCCAGGGCAGATGCTATTTACCGTTATGCCATGCTTACCCCACTCGGCAGCCAGCGCACGTGTGAGGTTTACCACACCACCCTTCGCCGCATGGTATGGCGAGCTACCGACAATCATGTTACCTACCAACCCATACATCGAGGCTATGTTTATGATGCGACCATATCCCGCCGCAATCATCTCCTTACCAAACTCACGCGCACAAACAAAGGTGCCGAAGAGGTCAATATCCAACTCATGCTTAAACTGCTCATCGGTAATCTCCTCGGCGGGAGCTACAGCTCCCGTACCGGCATTGTTCATAAGGATATCTACACGACCAAAACGTGCCATCGTCGCCGCTACGGCAGCCTGCACCTGCTCGGTCTTTGTTATGTCACACTCTATAGGCAATACCTCTACACCATACTCTGCACTGATGGCTCGGGCATTCTCCTCAAGGAGGTTCATTCTACGGGCAAGTAATACAAGATTTGCTCCCTGATTGGCAAATGCCTTTGCCATCTGTAAGCCGAGACCCGCCGATGCACCTGTTACTACTGCCACTTGTCCTGTTAAATCGAAATATTGTTTCATGGTCTATTGTCGTTATTGGTTTTTGTTGTTATCTGGTGCAAAGTAAATACCTATTTTGTTGATTTACAATAAAAATTAATATTGATTTCTAATAGCCATATAAGCAAAGATTATAGCATATCTCTTTCATATAAATCGACAATCTGCGAAAATATCAGTACTATGAATTATATACCACAATAGAGCAGGGCCTCTCTAACAAGCTTTGTCGGGCAGTCTTCTTGCATATTGTTAAACTTATATCCTAAATATAAGCCATTCGGCTATATCTAAAACTAACAAAATAATCATCGTCTTCACGCATGATAATAACTATTTTTTATTACTTTTGCGCGGTTAAATATATCATAGATGGAGTATATACTTTCACTTATAGCGTTAGCGCTAATAATCTTTGGAGCAATGATGCTCACCGATGGCTCGGTAGCCCTCGCCAAGCACTTTCACGTACCGGAGTTTATCGTCGGCCTGACGGTGATGGCAGTGGGCACATCGATGCCCGAGCTCGCCGTGAGCTTTATATCGGCAATAGGGGGCCATGGCGACATGGCGATAGGTAATGTCGTGGGCTCAAATATATTTAACATATTTGCTGTACTTGGCACCTGCTCAATAGTCTCGCCCATAATCTTCACCAAGACAAATATCCGTCGCGACATTCCACTATGTATCGTCGTATCTGTAGGTCTGCTTCTTGTTACGGCCTTCGACCACACCATAACGCGCCTCGAAGGTATAGCCCTACTATTGAGCTACATCCTGATGATATGGTTCACGATACGCAGCGATAAGCGTCATGCCGAAAGCAAGGCGGACAACGAGGAGGTTAAAACCATGCCCACGTGGCGCATCCCTATTTGGATTATCCTGGGTCTTGCCGGCTTGATATTCGGAGGTGAGATATTTGTCGATGCCGCCTCGCAGGTGGCTCGCAAGTGGGGAGTGTCGGAGGCGACAATCGCCATCACGATGCTCGCAGGGGGAACATCCCTGCCGGAGCTCGCCTCAAGCCTCGTATCTCTCGCCAAGGGCAGCCAGTCGCTCGCACTCGGCAACGTCCTCGGCTCGAACATTGCAAACATACTTCTCATTTTGGGCGTATCGTCGAGTGTAACACCCTTGACCATGGGCGACATTACGATGTTCGACATCTATGTGACTGTCTCCACGGCCTTTGCTGTACTCCTAACGGCATTTATCATCGGTCGCAATAAGCTCACAAGAATAGAGGGAGTCCTCTTTTTGCTCTGCTATGCTGCATATATCTATACACTGGTATAACGAATGAAGAGAAGGGATTATACTCCACGCTTTGTAGCACTCACGCTCCTTGTAATCATAGGTGTCGTGGGGCTCGGCTTCATACCATCGATTGAAATATTCGGTATGGAACTACAGCGTGTAGATATCCTTGCCGAGATACGCAGTAGCGAGAGTGCCATGGAGTATGAAGCCGATATGGAGCGCCTTGAGCAGGAGCTTGCCACGGTGAGCCTCGAGAGTGTTACCGAGATGGCAGATACACTCGTTCCAACACCTCCGCAGCGTTATGAGTGGATAGTTCAAAGCAGCACCGCACCACGACGACACAAGCTGCATAGCAGCGATATCGAACAGCTGCGCAACGAGTGTCGCGTAGCTATCGAGGAGTTCGACACCTCTGCCACAACGCGCTTCGACCGCTTTATAGCGAAGCTTGCTGCAGGAGAGTCTGTACGCATAGCCTTTATGGGCGACTCCTTTATCGAGGGTGATATTCTCACTTCAGATCTGCGCCACTACCTGCAACACTACTTCGGAGGTCGCGGCGTAGGCTTCGTAGCCTGCGACATGCCATTCAACACCGTGCGCAAGAGCATCAAGCGCACATCCTCATCGTGGCATACATATAGCATAATGAAGCCCAAGGGTGCCCCCGAGGAGCTGCGCAACAGCTTCTTTATCTCGGGATATCTCGCCGAGGGTACGCCCGGAGCCACAACGACATGGCAGACAACATCTCTCTTCCCGACGCTCGACTCCGTAAATAGAGCCCGTCTGCTCCTTATCAGCCGCGACGACAGCCGCGTAGAGCTTATCCTTAACGACTCGCTACGTCGAGAGTTCGCCATCGAAGGTGACGACCACCTGCGTGAGCTCTACGTCGAGGGCGATATCCGCAAGCTCGGCATACACATACTCGAGGGCAAGGTGCTCTGCTATGGCGCATCCTTCGAGGGCAAGGAGGGCGTAACGCTCGATAACTTCTCGGTGCGCAGCAACAACGGACACGCCATCTTCGGCACAAGTGCCGCGATAAACCGACAGGCAGATGAGCTGCTCGGCTACGACCTCATAGTGCTACAATATGGACTTAACATCATGCAGAAGGAGAAGATGCACTATGCCAAGTATCGCGACCAGCTGATGAATATGATAGCCTATGTCGAGCGATGCTTTCCCGAAGCGGCGATAGTTGTTCTTGGTGTTAGCGACCGCTGGGTGAAGGAGGCCGAGAGTGCAAGCTATGAACCCATAGGCTCGGTACACGCACTCACCTCATATCAACGTGCAGCAGCAGACAGCCTCGATGTAGCCTTCTGGAATACGGCACAGGCGATGGAGATACTTGGAGGCATGCCCTCATTCGTTGCCCGTGGATGGGCTGCCAAGGATCATACGCATATAACCTTTGCGGGAGGCAAGCGGATAGCCTACTTCTTGGCCACAGCCATAGCGTCACCACTCTACGAGGCACTCTTGAAGCGTGAGGCCGAAGAGCAGCATATGAAGATGATGGAGGAGCAACGCACCCTGCGTAACATCGCCACAACACACCACATAGATAGCGCACTACGCCACGTGCCTGTGACCATTCCAACCAACAATACCGAGGAGTAATGAGCGACTATCTAAACTTTGAGGGCGACCTCTGCGAACGCATATTGTCGTTGCTGCAATATCAACCTGAAGCACCCATGACCCTCACCTCTGGGCTCTTTATCTTCGCCTTTTTGGTCTTTGGAGTGGGATATATCTCGGTGCGAAAATGGAGATATCTGCGCACGCTATATGTCGTGCTCTTCTCGCTCTACTTCTACTACAAACTGTCGGGGATATATATACTACTATTGCTTCTTATTGCCATTAGCGACTTTACGATAGGCCATGGCGTAGCGCGTCGCAAAGCGAAACAGCGCTCCACACGAGGGTTGGTCGCCTTGAGCCTCATCATAAATCTCTCGATACTTATCTACTTCAAGGCCACAAACTTCTTTGTGGAGAGCCTCAATAGCATCTTCGGTGAGGGGACAATTGTATGGGGAAACGTCATTGTGCCGGCCGGCGTGTCATTCTTTATCTTTCAGTCAATAGCCTATGTTGTAGATATCGCACGTGGCACCATAGTACCGCTGAAACGCTTGAGCGACTATATCTTCCTGCTGGCCTTCTTTCCAAAGATGTTCCTCGGCCCGATAGTCAAGGCGCGTGACTTTATTCCACAAATCGAGGCACGCAACATCGAGGTATCGCGCGAGGAGTTCGGTCGTGCTGTTAAACTTATAGCGCAGGGACTTATCAAGTATGCCATTATCGCCAAGTGTTTGGGTACGCTCCTTGTCACTCCCGCCTTTAGCGGAGAGCTCGGCGCGAATGGCATGGTGGCCCTTATGGCTATCTACGGCTTCACGTTGCAGATATATTGCGACTTCTCGGGATATTCAGATATAGCCATAGGTGTGGCACTGCTTATGGGCTTTCGCCTACCCGATAACTTCGATGCTCCCTATAAGTCGGCAACCATCACGGAGTTTTGGCGCAGATGGCACATATCGCTCTCGACATGGCTCAAGGAGTATCTATATATATCGCTTGGAGGCAATCGAAAAGGGATGTTGAGAACCTACCTCAACCTCATTATCACAATGTTACTTGGAGGGTTGTGGCACGGCGTAGGCATAACCTTCATCCTCTGGGGTTTGCTCCATGGCGTAGCCCTTGCACTACATAAGATTTGGCTCAAGATTAATCCTTGGGCAAAGGCGACGGGAGAACAGATGCACCCTATACAGCGCGTTGTAGCAACCATCCTCACGTTCCATGTCGTAGCCCTCGGCTGGCTACTCTTCACCGCCTCGGATATCAGCGTAGTGGATAGTATGCTCTACAGCATAGCCCACGATCTGCATTGGAAGGACATCTACCCCTTGCTTGAAAATTCGGCACTACCCTTGGGTATGATGTGCCTCGGATATATACTTCACCTCCTGCCCAAACACATGGACAGCAGTGTGCAGAAGGCTATTACTCGACGTGGCTTACTCACACAGGCCGTGGTTATTATCATAGCAATATGGCTCGTCTTGCAGTGTAACGCCATGCTTCTTGCCGAGGGCGGAGGTACAGGACTACCAATATATGCAGCCTTTTAATCTATAACACTAAAATTAGAGACTATGGAGAATATAACCTGGGATTGGGCACTATTCGATATACTGAACTTTGCGGGCCCCGCTTGGCTCGATAGCACGATGCGCGCAATATCGGGCATAGCGATGTGGATACCCCTATACCTACTTATCATATATATGGTATGGCGACGCTACTCCTGGCGAGGCATCATAGCTCTTATCGTGGGTATGGGTATATCCATTGCCTTGGCCGACCTCACAGCAGGCATATTCAAGCATTCGGGTCCCTTGGCCAACCTTTGGGCAGAGTTCCCGGCACGTCCGCGTCCGATGTTTACCGAGGGGTTGGAGGATGTACATGCGCCCTCACTCAAACATGGGCGCTATGGCACGGTATCGGCACACGCCTCGACCATCGTCGCCATCTCAATACTCTCGATCGTTGCCGTAGGACGACGTTGGTTTACGTGGATAATGTGCCTCATAGCTCTGCTTATTTGCTACTCGCGTATATATCTCGCATGCCACTTCCCGCAGGATATTCTGCTCGGCATGGTCATAGGCATATTATCCGCCTTGGCAGGTGTCGCTCTCTTCAAAAAAATAGCAATCAAGAGGGAGTAAAAATTTAGCGCAAAACTGAACGTGGGTGACTTTTTACTTTTAGTCACCCACGTTTCATGTCAAGACAAGAGGTAAGAGGAAAACTATAGATTATACTCTTTATATTCAGCTCTTTTTATTTTTGTGAATAAAGTGTCGAAAAATACTACTTGCAAGATTGTTGTTATCCCGTAAAAAATCACGAATTTTGTATGCCTGAATTATGCCCCATATATAATAGCAGGGGGCGGCACTTATATGATTTACGACAATAAATAGAAATAAAAAATATAACTGACATGACTCAAAAGCCTAAAAACGAACAGCTTAAGACTGTAAATTATGAAGATGCCGTTGCAGCCTCGAAACTCTATTTCCAGGGTGACGACCTCGCTGCACAGGTTTGGGTGAGCAAGTATGCCTTGAAGGACTCGTTTGGTAACATCTACGAGACCTCACCCAAGGATATGCACCATCGTATCGCAAAGGAGTTGACTCGTATCGAGAACAACTACCCCAATCCCTTGAAGGAGGAGGAAATTTTCGAGCTTCTCGACCACTTCCGCTATGTCATTCCTCAGGGTGGCCCGATGACAGGTATAGGTAATAACCTTCAGGTGGCATCACTCTCTAACTGCTTTGTTATCGGACATAAGAACCCTGCCGACTCTTATGGTGGTATCTTCCGTATGGATGAGGAGCAGGTGCAGTTGATGAAGCGTCGCGGCGGCGTGGGTCATGACCTCTCTCACATCCGTCCCACAGGCAGTCCCGTACTTAACTCGGCACTCACCTCTACGGGTCTTGTTCCATTTATGGAGCGCTACTCGAACTCTACACGCGAGGTGGCACAGGATGGTCGCCGTGGAGCTTTGATGTTATCACTTCTTATCAAGCATCCCGATGCCGAGCGTTTTATCGACGCCAAGGTAGATACAGGTAAGGTCACCGGTGCGAATGTCTCGATTAAGATTGACGATGAGTTTATGCGCGCTGCCATCGAGGGCAAGAGCTACCGTCAGGAGTTCCCTATTGGTGCTGACAAGCCTATCGTTAAGCAGGATATCGACGCACAGAAGCTTTGGGCAAAGATTATACACAATGCGTGGAAGTCTGCCGAGCCCGGTGTATTGTTCTGGGATACAATTATCCGCGAGAGCGTACCCGACTGCTATGCCGAGGATGGCTTCCGCACGGTATCTACAAACCCCTGTGGTGAGATTCCGTTGTGCCCCTACGACAGCTGTCGTCTTTTGGCCCTCAACCTCTTGAGCTATGTTGACAACCCCTTCACCAAGCAGGCATCTTTCAACTTCGAAAAGTTTAAGGAGCATGTTGCCAAGGCTATGCGCATGATGGATGACATCATCGACCTCGAGCTTGAGAAGGTAGAGCTTATCATCAATAAGATTGCCTCTGATCCCGAGGATGATGATGTACGTCGCGTAGAGCTCGAGCTCTGGAAGAAGATTAAGGATATGGCATTGAAGGGTCGTCGTACAGGTCTCGGTATCACTGCCGAGGGAGATATGCTCGCCGCCCTTGGTTTACGTTACGGTTCAGAGGAGGCTATCGACTTCGCCGTAACCGTACACAGAACCCTTGCCGTGGAGGCCTACCGCGCATCGGTGATAATGGCCAAGGAGCGTGGTGCGTTTGGTGTGTATAACTTCGAGAAGGAGCAGGGCAATCCCATGATTGAGCGCATCTGCGCCGAGGCCCCCGAGTTGCGTGAGATGATGAGGGAGTATGGTCGTCGTAACATTGCCATGCTGACCATCGCACCTACAGGTACTACATCGCTCATGTCGCAGACAACGTCGGGTATCGAGCCCGTATTCCGTCCCGTATATAAGCGTCGTCGTAAGATTAACCCCTCGGATAAGGAGCAGACAGCAACCTTCGTCGATGAGACAGGTGAGAAGTTTATCGAATACTACGTATATCACCACCAGTTTATCAAGTGGTTGGAGATTAACGGCTATGACACCTCGCGCTTGCAGAGCATCTCGGAGGCAGAGCTCAACGAGTGGCTCAAGGCTTCGCCCTACTACAAGGCTACGGCCAACGATATCGACTGGGTTGCCAAGGTTAAGATGCAGGGTGCTATACAGAAGTGGGTGGATCACTCAATCTCTGTTACGGTAAACCTCCCTAACGAGGTTACCGAGGAGCTCGTAGCAGATGTATATCGCACGGCATGGGAGTCAGGATGTAAGGGTATAACCGTATATCGTGATGGTTGTCGTGACGGAGTGCTACTCGATGTTAATAACAAGAGCGCAACCAAGAAGAACTGTAGCAACAACGAGTCTATTCGCCGTCCCGAGTCTATTCCTGCCGACATCGTACGCTTTAAGAATGGCGCCGAGGATTGGATTGCCTTTGTAGGTAAGCAGGATGACCGTCCCTATGAGATCTTCACAGGTAAGATCGAGGAGGATGCCATGTACATTCCCAAGACCATTACCCATGGACATATTCTCAAAGTTACCGAGGCAGACGGCAATAAACGCTACGATTTCCAGTACCAGGATCGCTATGGCTATATAAATACCATCGGCGGTATCTCACGTTTGTTCGACGAGGAGTTCTGGAATTACGCAAAGCTTATCTCCGGTGTTCTTCGCTATGGCATGCCTATCGATAAGGTTGTGCAGCTCGTAGATGGTCTTCACCTCGACTCGGAGACTATCAACACATGGAAGAATGGTGTGGAGCGCGCCTTGAAGCAGTACATCAAGAATGGCACACGTGGTAAGGGACGCTGCCCGCAGTGTGGTCAGGAGAACATGGCATACCAGAACGGATGTCTTACATGTATGGCCTGTGGCTATTCAAAGTGCTCTTAATCGCGAGCAGACAACACCCTAAATAGAGGGAGCTTGTCTAACATGTTTTGTACAGTGCCTCCAAAAGTTTTTTATCCAAACTTTTGGAGGCACTGTATTTTATCTATTGGATCAACCAACAACCGAAACCAAACAAAAAAAGCAGCCGAATTATCGACTGCTTTAGTTGGGCTACCTGGATTCGAACCAAGAATGACAGGACCAGAATCTGTAGTGTTACCATTACACCATAGCCCAATGGTTTGTTTTGACGGTGCAAAAGTAGAACATTATTTTGTAATTGCAAAGAAAATTGTAAAAAAAATTCATATCTTTGTTAAGTTTTAGTACGTGGATTGCATTAACAGATAGTTAAAACACTGATTATGAAGAATATCAAATCGAGACTCATCGTAATGAACTTCCTGCAATTTGCCGTGTGGGGAGCATATCTCACATGCATAGGTCAGTTTCTTGGCAAGGTGGGATTGGGAAGCTACATCTCGTGGTTCTATATTGCACAGGGCGTGGTGTCGATATTTATGCCCGCGATTATGGGTATGGTGGCAGATAAGTATCTTCAGCCGCAGCGTCTTCTCGGCATATCGCATCTTTTGGCCGGAGGCTTTATGCTTGTTGCAGCGTATTTCGGCATCGAGGCTACGCACGTTGCAGCGGAGAATATCGGCGTGGAGGGTTTCGTAGGAGATATCTGGCCCATCTTTATCCCATATGTATTGAGTGTCGCCTTCTATATGCCAACTATCGCACTCTCAAATACCGTAGCCTTTGGCACGCTCACGCGCGGTGGTTTCGACTTTGTCAAGGCCTTTCCACCTATCCGCACTTTGGGCACGGTGGGATTTATCGCCTCGATGTGGCTCGTTAATAGTCTCTCCTTTGGTTTGGAGCTTACGGCACAGCAGACATATATGCAGCTTATCATAAGCGGTGTACTCGGCCTTGTGCTCGGTCTCTATGCCTTCACACTTCCCGAATGTCCGTTGAGTGCCTCTACGGAGGAGAAGAGCCTTGCCGAGCGTCTCGGCCTCGATGCCTTTGTACTCTTTAAGTCAAAGACCATGGCTATGTTCTTCATCTTCTCGATGCTGCTCGGCGTGTCGTTGCAGATTACCAATGGTTTTGCCACACCCTATATCGAGAGCTTCGCCTCAACCTCGGATAGCTGGTTTGCAAAAAACCCTACGATGCTGGTCTCTATCTCGCAGATATCGGAGGCGCTGTGCATACTCATGACCTCGTTCTTCCTACTCCGCTTCGGCATTAAGAGAGTGATGCTTATTGCAATGTTCGCCTGGGTATTGCGCTTCGGCTTCTTCGGTCTCGGCAGCACGGAGAGCACCCTCGGCATTATGTCGCTTATCGCCTCATGTATAGTCTATGGCGTTGCTTTCGACTTCTTCAATGTGTCGGGCGCGATGTTCGTACAGCAGGAGGCACCCAAACATATGCAAGGCAGCGCACAGGGTCTGTTCATGCTTATGACCAACGGCATCGGAGCCTCCGTAGGTACGTATATCGCAGGTCGCGTTGTAAACCACTTCTGCACATGGCAGGGAGGACACCTCCTCTCACGCCCCGAGTTTACGAATGGCTGGGAGACCACATGGTTTGTATTTGCCGGCTATGCCCTCATTGTGGCTCTTGCCTTCTGGGTATTATTCCGCTATAAGCACGACCCAAATAAGATGGCTAATATACAGCACTAAAGTATGGCACAGCAACCTTTGGCCGAGCGTCTGCGCCCGCAGAGTCTCGACGACTACATCGGACAACAACACCTCGTAGGCGAGAATGGCGTCTTCCGCAAGTTCATTGCCTCGGGCAGTGTACCCTCATTTATCTTATGGGGACCTCCGGGTGTGGGCAAGACGACGCTGGCAAAGATTGTAGCCACGGCTCTCGACCGTCCCTTCTATACCCTATCGGCTGTAACCTCGGGAGTAAAGGAGGTGCGCGAGGTTATCGAGAAGGCCAAGAACCAGCACCTCTTCAACACGCGTCCCGCATTTCTATTTATCGACGAGATACATCGATTCAATAAGTCGCAGCAGGACTCGCTGCTCGGAGCCGTAGAGCAGGGCATAGTAACACTTATAGGTGCTACGACCGAAAACCCTTCGTTCGAGGTTATATCACCACTGTTGAGCCGCTGTCAGGTATATGTACTCAAGCCCATGAACGACGAAGAGCTACAAATACTGCTCACCCGCGCCCTTGCCACAGATAAGGAGTTGCAGAGTCATAATATCAAGGTCGAGGAGACCGAGGCTCTCTTCCGCTTCTCGGGAGGCGATGCCCGTAAACTACTCAATATCCTCGATATTATCGTTGGTGCCTCTGAAGGTAATATAACGATTAACGATGAGCGCGTAACGGAGTGTCTGCAGCAGAATATCGCCCTCTACGATAAGTCGGGCGAGCAGCACTACGACGTTATCTCGGCCTTCATCAAGTCGGTCAGAGGCAGCGACCCCAATGCCGCAATCTACTACCTCGCCCGCATGTTGGCTGGTGGCGAGGAGCCTCGCTTCATTGCCCGCCGCCTTGTCATCCTCGCCTCGGAAGATATAGGTTTAGCCAATCCCAATGCGCTACTCTTGGCTAATGCCTGCTTCGACACGGTACATAAGATAGGTATGCCCGAGGCTCGCATCACGCTGGCCGAAACTACGATATATCTCGCCACAAGCCCCAAGAGCAACTCGGCATATATGGCTATAAACAAGGCCTTAACGATGGTCGAGCACGACACCACAAATCGTCCCGTGCCCCTGCACCTGCGCAATGCACCCACAAAGCTGATGGGCGATCTTGGCTATGGCGCAGAGTACAAGTATGCCCACGACTTTACAGGCAACTTCGTGCGTCAGGAGTTTCTGCCCGAGACACTTACGGGCACATGCTTTTATACGCCTAATGAGGGTAATGCACAGGAGGCAAAGATTGCCGAACGTATGCGCGCATTGTGGGGCGACAAATACGACAACAAGGCATGACAAAATGTCACGCATAGTGTCAACATAACGCACAATTTATGCTTTGGCACAGTGATTGCCGCGTCATGATTTCAAACAGAAATAATTTAATAATAGTATAAAAGAGTAAAACTATGGCAGTAAAACCGCTTTCAGACCGCGTATTGGTAAAGCCCAATCCGGCAGAGGAGAAGACCGCAGGAGGTCTCTTTATTCCCGACACAGCAAAGGAGAAGCCCCTGATGGGCAAGGTCATAGCCGCAGGCCCCGGCACCGCAGATATCAAAATGGAGGTGAAGGTCGGCGACACGGTGATGTATGGCAAGTATGCCGGTACAGAGCTCCACTACGAGGGTGAGGAGTACCTCGTGATGAAACAGGCAGATATTATAGCAGTAATCGAATAATAAAAACATAGATAACAATGGCTAAAGAGATAAAGTATAATGTTGAGGCGCGTGAACTCTTGAAGGAGGGTGTCGATGCGCTATGCGATGCCGTAAAGGTGACACTTGGCCCCAAGGGTCGTAATGTGATTATCGACAAGAAGTTCGGTGCACCTCACGTAACGAAAGATGGCGTAACCGTAGCCAAGGAGGTAGAGTTGGAGGACACCTTCGCTAATATGGGCGCACAGATGGTACGCGAGGTAGCATCAAAGACTAACGATGACGCGGGTGATGGTACAACCACGGCTACGGTGCTTGCACAGTCAATCATCTCGGTAGGTATCAAGAACGTAACGGCAGGTGCCAACCCCATGGACCTAAAGCGCGGTATCGATGCTGCTGTAGAGAAGGTTGTCGAGTCACTCAAGGCACAGAGTCATGTCGTGGGCTCGGACTTCGATAAGATTGAGCAGGTGGCAACCATCTCGGCTAACAACGACCGTAAGATTGGAAAGCTCATTGCCGAGGCTATGGCCAAGGTAAATAACGAGGGTGTGATTACCGTAGAGGAGGCCAAAGGCACGGAGACACATGTAGATGTTGTCGAGGGTATGCAGTTTGACCGCGGTTATATCTCGGCATATTTCATTACCGACACCGAGAAGATGGAGGCACAGCTCGACAAGCCATATATCCTTATCACCGACAAGAAAATCTCGACGATGAAGGAGATTATGGGTATTCTTGAGCCCGTAGCACAGAGCGGACGCTCACTTCTCATCATCGCAGAGGATGTCGATGGCGAGGCTCTATCGGCCCTGGTTGTTAATAAGTTGCGTGGCACACTTAAGATTGCAGCATGTAAGGCTCCGGGCTTTGGCGATCGCCGCAAGGAGATATTGGAGGATATCGCAACACTTACGGGTGCTACGGTTATCTCTACAGATAAGGGCATGAAGATGGAAGATGCCGGCCTCGAGGCTCTCGGTACTGCCGAGAAGGTGACCCTCAACAAGGAGAACACCACGATTGTTGATGGCGCAGGTAAGAAGGAGGCTATAGCTGCTCGCGTACAGCAGATTCGCGCATCTATCGAGAATGCTTCGTCAGACTACGACCGCGAGAAGCTTCAGGAGCGTCTTGCCAAGTTGGCAGGCGGCGTGGCAGTACTCTACGTAGGAGCCGCTACCGAGGTTGAGATGAAGGAGAAGAAGGATAGAGTGGATGACGCTTTAGCCGCTACACGTGCCGCTGTAGAGGAGGGTATCGTTCCCGGCGGTGGCGTAGCTTACATTCGCGCCGTGGCAAGCCTCGAGGGCTTGAAGGGCGAGAATGACGACCAGACTACAGGTATCCAGATTGTTAAGCGCGCTATTGAGGAGCCCCTACGCCAGATTGTTGCTAATGCCGGTGGCGAGGGCTCGGTAGTTGTTAATAAGGTTAAGGAGGGCGAGGGTGCCTTTGGCTACAATGCTCGTGACGATAGATACGAGGATATGTTGGCAGCAGGTATCATCGACCCCACAAAGGTGTCGCGCGTAGCCTTGGAGAATGCCGCCTCTATCGCCTCGATGTTCCTTACTACAGAGTGCGTTTTGGCAGAGAAGAAAGAGGAGGGACCTCTACAGAATCTGGCAACAGCAGGGGCCGGTATGGGTGGCATGATGTAATAATATCGTACATAACCATCACGATAAGCGGGTGTCCAACAAGTTTGCTGGACACCCGCTCAATGTATAGAAGTCATATAACAAGGGCTATCTATTCTCCTTATAGGCGTATAAAAATATATGATTATCATTTTTGAATAAATATATTTGTAGTAAGATTTTTATTTATACTTTTGCAGTGGAATAGAATTTGAATATACCGCAATAGATAATAATAAATAAAACTAATACACTACAATAATTATGGAGATTAGAAAGAAGAGCTGCTGCTGCTCAAAGAGCGAGGATAACAAGAACTTCTACTCATTCGAGGTTATGGCACAAGGCAATAAGCCTTTGAAGTTGGATAGCTTCAAGGGCAAGGTAGTACTTGTGGTAAATACGGCAAGCAAGTGTGGCTTCACGCCCCAGTATGCCGAGCTTGAGGCGTTGTATAAGAGGTATAATGCAAAGGGCTTCGAGATTCTCGACCTCCCCTGCAATCAGTTTGGTCAGCAGTCTCCCGAAAGCGATGTAGAGACCACACAGTTTTGCCAGCTAAACTATGGCACAACCTTTCCACAGATGAAGAAGATTGAGGTTAATGGCGAGAACGAGTCGCCGCTATATACATGGCTTAAGGCACAACGCGGCTTTGAGGGCTTCGACAAGGAGCACAAACTCACGCCCATCCTCGAAAAGATGCTCGGCGAGGCCGATCCCGACTACGCCTCGAAGTCGGATATCAAGTGGAACTTCACGAAGTTCTTGATTGACCGCGAGGGCAATGTGGTAGCGCGTTTCGAGCCGATGACAGAGATGTCGAAGGTAGAGCAGGCTATAGAGAAGCTACTATAGTCACACAACACCAAGGCGAAAAGGTAAAGACCGAAGGCCTCGATTATTCTTTCGAAGAGGCCGCATGACTCTACAAATAAAAAGTCCTGAAGGGAATTTCCTTTCAGGACTTTGATTTTTAGTTAGCTGACTCTCCACCATCACACGAAATCGTTATGTTCTCTCCCGACCACTGATTAACCTCATACCTTTTCATGTGTACCTCACGACCGTCATGCTTAATCTCCACATTAAGTTCAAAAGGTGGTGCATCGTTGATGCTGGTGGTAAAGGGAAGTGTGTGCGGCACTATATATATATATGTTATAAGCGTGTCGGCCGGTTTGGTCTGAAGCACAACATCTCGATTAGGGCTATAATTGTTAGGTATAGAGGTCAGCTCTGCGCCCACCTCGGCAATGGTATCATCATGCTTTAATACCTCAACAGGGTGGTTGTCGGAGAGAACGTGAGAGATAATATGTATATTGTAGCGCCAAAGCTCGTTAAAATCACAAGAAATGGCGAGCTCAAAGGGCGCCTTATGCTGAATCTTTTTCATAGTTTTAATTATTTCTTCGCTACAAAAATAGTAATAATTTGCAGATTTTAGTTTTTTGTCGTAAATTTGCAGACTATTTGTGCTGAAATGGAGCAAATTGGATTGTACACAGTAGCCTATAAAGGGCTAAAGAACGGAGTTCACGACTTTGATTTTCAGGTAGATAGCGCACTTTTCGAGGCGTTTGAGGCCGAGGAAATTAAGGGTGGTGACTGTAAGGTGCACGTTGAGATGAAGCGCTCGGAGTCGATGTTGGAGCTGAATATCGACATTGAGGGCGAGGTTGTATGCGAGTGCGATCGTTGTTTGGAGGATTGTCCCATAGCTATCGACTATGAAGGAGAGTTGGTGGTTAAGTTCTCGGATGAGAGTGACTACTACGATGGTGAGGTGATGTGGATATCACCTGCAGAGGATAAGCTCGACCTCACGCAATATATCTACGAGAGTATCATCCTCTCGCTACCCTACAGCCGCGTACACGAAGATGGCAAGTGCAACCCCGAGATGCTGGCCGCCTTCACCGAGATTAGCGAGGAGGAGCTCGCCGAGCTCGAGGCAAAGGCCGAAGAGCAGGATGTTGTAGGTTTGGATGACTACAACAAGAGTCTTCTTGAGACACTGAAGAGCCAGATGGAGCACAAGGAGGATTAAATAGAGATGAGGTTTGCGAACGAGCTTATCCGTCAAGTTAGATCGCAGGCAAAAGAAACATAAAACTTAAAAATTATATTGTAAAATGGCACATCCTAAACACAAAGTCTCTTCAACACGTCGAGACAAGAGAAGAACTCACTACAAGGCTGTAGTTCCCACTGTAGTAACATGCTCGAACTGCGGTTCAGCAGTACTCTACCACCGCGTATGCCCCGAGTGCGGCTTCTACCGCGGTAAGCTCGCTATCGAGAAGAAGGCAGAGTAATCTTCAACATGTTAAATTGAGCACACCGCAAGCCGGATGTGCTCAATTTGTTTTATAGAAACCTAACCTGATAGTATATGATAAGAATCGGCATAGATGCCATGGGTGGCGACTTCGCTCCCGAGGTAGCAGTTGAAGGTGCCATATTGGCACTTGAGAGAGTTGAGCCAACAAGTCGCATCGTACTCTTCGGTGATGAGCAACGCATACGTGAGCTTCTGAAGAAGCATGCCTGCCCCGCCGAGAAGTTCGACATAGTACATACAAGTGAGGTTATCGAGATGGGTGACCACCCTGCCAAGGCCTTCGTATCGAAGAAGGACTCAAGCATAACCGTAGGCTTCAAGCACCTCTCGGAGGGCAAGATTGATGGCTTTGCGAGTGCAGGCTCTACGGGCGCCATGATGGTGGGCTCGATGCAGGTTATTAAGCCCGTGGAGGGTGTTATACGTCCCGTGCTCGCTACACTCATACCTACAATCTCAACAGAGAAGGGAATACAGCGCGGCGTGCTGATGGATGTGGGTCTTAACGTAGATGCCAAGCCCGAGGTATTGGCACAGTATGGACTCCTCGGCTCGATATATGCCAAGTCGGCACTCGGACTCGAGAATCCACGTGTAGCACTCCTCAACATCGGAGAGGAGGAGGGCAAGGGTAATGCCCAGGCCAAGGCTACGTATGACCTCATGAAACAGGCGAAGGAGTATAACTTCGTAGGCAATGTCGAGTCATCGTATATCTTCACCGGTAAGATTGCCGATGTTGTCGTTGCGGATGCCTTTGTAGGTAACAGCATTCTAAAGATGGCCGAGGCCCTCTATCGCATAAACTTCCGTCTTGGTGGAGGCAAGCCCCGCGTGAAGAACTTCCTGCGCCCGATACTCGGCCGTATAGTGCCGAAGCTATACTGGCAGAACGACTTCTGGGAGGCTATGAATGGCGAGAGCGTAGGCGGACTTCAGGTTATGGGTATCAATGCCCCCGTGATGATAGGTCATGGCAGCTCGTCGGCACGTGCTATATGCAGCATGATTGTAGCTATGGAGCGCGATATTAAGAGCGACTTCCCCACGAAGTTGCGAGAGGCATTGGCCACACATTCAGCAGAGTAACACTTAATAAGTCACGCTATGAAGAGCTTAAAACGAGTTACGCTACTCCTTATCGCCGCGACGCTTGTCGTCGCCTGCGACCCATTTGGTGATGAGATGCACTCGGGGTATAGGCCCAACTACGACAATCAGAACATCAAGGATACCCCACATGACAACACTCCCGAGGCATCTGCCGAGAGCGATATCGTAGTACTATAAGATAAAGTTACCATTTTTCATATAAGCCAAAAAATTACGAGTGCAAAAGCGCATAAAACTTTTGAAAGTAAAGCGCTGAAATGGGAGATCTTCCGTGGGTGTAATGCGAATAAACAATTGTGGCGTATGTAGTGAACTGTGTAGCTCGCTCATACGCCACAATTGTATTATTGCTCGAAACTACTAAAATTCGTAGCCTACGATACTATCGGCATAGTCACTCCAACCCTCGGCTGTTTTATATGCTGCTACCGACTCTGCAGGTACATAAATCTTACGGCCAGAGGCGTTGCCATCAAAGACACTATCGCCTATACTTGGTGGTGTTGTGGGCTTACAATATACACTTTCAAGGCTGCTACACCCATAGAATGCAAACTCTCCAATCTCTGTTACGCTATCGGGGATTGTTATACTTGTCAGGCTGCTGCAAAGAGCGAATGCCGCATATCCAATCGTCGTTACGCTATTGCCAATAGTTACACTTTGCAGGCTGCTGCAATAAGCGAATGTCTCATATCCAATCACTGTTACGCTATCGGGGATTGTTATACTTGTCAGGCTGCTGCAACTAGATAATGCCTTCTCTCCAATCGTTGTTACGCTATTGCCAATAGTTACACTTGTCAGGCTGCTGCACTTATAGAATGCATAATCTCCAATCTCTGTTACGCTATCGGGGATAGTATATTCGGTAACTCCAGCAGGAGCAAATGAGTTCAGTATTCCATCGATAATCAAGCAACGTCCATCTTCAGATGCAAACTTACCTTTAAACTCGGTCAGGCTGCTGCAACCACAGAATGCCCCATCTCCAATTGTAGTTACGCTATTGCCAATAGTTACACTTGTCATGCTGCTGCAATAAGCGAATGCAAAATTCCCAATCTCTGTTACGCTATCGGGGATAGTGATACTTGTCAGGCTAATGCACTCATAGAATGCGAACTCTCCAATCTCTGTTACGCTATCGGGGATAGCGATACTTGTCAGGCTGCTGCAATATCGGAATGCATTCTTTCCAATCGTGGTTACATCTCCATCAAAAAGAAGAACACCCTTGCCATCGATATAGGTATTATGGATAAGATTAGCACCAAAGACCGTCATATCATTAGGATTGAATTCCATACCCTCGGTAGTGGTGTACCAAATCTCGTTGTTTGCAGGCTTTGCCTCAGTTCCGGGAGTCTCGCCCTCAAAGTCCTCACCCTCGTTGATTGTGTAGGCAATAGTCTTGATAGAGCCCAACTCAAGGTCAAATGCGGGCAAAGCAAACGACTTCTCAACGCCCTCGGCATAGGTGAATGTTACAGTAAGGTCTTTTGCTGCAAATGAGGTTGCGGGAAGAACTACATAGAAAGCCTGCTTCTCCGCTGTAATAGGTATATCAATACCCGAAAGAGTTACCTCGTTTACACCATTCTCGGTTACAACGGCCTTGCTATCAGTAGAGAGGTTGATAGTTGCCTCACCTGCAATCTTATTAGCTGCCGACACAAGCTTGATTGAACTCAAGGTATAGCTATCGGGCATATTATTCGCAACATCGAAGCGCATAAGAGCAGTTGAGTTTACAAACTGCAAAGCCGAAGATGTTGATTTAGCCGCCATGAGAGCATTTGACAAATCTACCTTCTCAGCATTGTAAACCTGCTTGGCGTTAATATTGGTAGTGACAATCTCTCCCGCGAGTGTTGCATCGGCATCGTAGGGATATACGGCATAGTTATTCTCGATAGCCGAGCCATCGTTGCCCGAGAAGCCTACATAGCCAAAGGTTGCGCTACGGTTGCCATTGCTCAACGACTTAACCTTGTAGTGGCGGTTGTGAGCAGTTTTGGTAAAGATTGTAAGCTCGTCAGCATCGTTCCAAAGAACGGCAACACCATCGAGCTCGGCGCGTGTCTCGGCAATGGTTGCGGTGAAATCCTCACCACCCATTACGGGGCGCACCTCAATGTCAGCCTCCGCACACGATGCGAAGAGGACGGTAACACATAGTACCGACCAGAAAAGTTTTCTCATAATTGTTTGGTGTATTAAATGATTAAATGATTGTCGCTATCCGATAACAATAACATCGTCATCCTCCTTGTACTCAGGAGTTGTGCTCCCACTGTTGCAGATACCCTCCTCGACGGCAACTGCGATAACCTCTACCTCGGGAGTGAGGTAGTCAATCTTTGTAAGTTTTGTCATAATTGTTTATGTTTTGAGTTAATAATAAATTGTCGCTCAAAACCATGCAACTCCAATATGGTGGGGTATATAAACAAAGAAAGTGTGGAGTTGATTTTCGTTTATCTAATCGAAGGTTGTGGAAAGACCTGAACTGAAATAAACGATACAATGCCCCACACTTGGATAGTATGGGGTACACGCACAGAGAGTACGTAGCCACATAGCTACACAAGAGATGAGTGCTGTCCGTTATCCTTCAGTTCTGAAAACTTCCACATTTTCGATTAAGGACTTGCGAAAAACACTTTCGTAAATATGTCCGCCGAAAAAGCGACACAGATAGCCACAATTTCGACACCACAAAATTAGAAAAATTTTCGGGAACGAACAACACCCACGGGGACATTGTTTAGATAAAATATTAAGAAAACCTTAATATACTTTATATTATCTTTAAGAGATAGGTGTTATGACTTTTTTTATATTATTTATTCGATAAATTTTAGAGTTTCGAAAAATAATGCTATCTTTGCAGCTGCAAATGGGGGTTTAGCTCAGCTGGTTAGAGCGCTTGCATGGCATGCAAGAGGTCGTGAGTTCGAATCTCATATCCTCCACAATGAGGCTGAATAAAAAGTAAAATAGTCATCTACTTTTTATTCA
>JAZNFC010000033.1:0-17091 GCA_045588935.1 Alistipes sp.
TGCTCGGTAAAAACAACTTTAGTTCTCCCTAATCCGCCTACCACCACCACACACCCACACTCCCTCCCACACCCACAGACACCCACACCCACAGACTCCCTCCCACATTGCGGGTATTATTTTTAATACCCGTGAGATTGTGGGGGTCTTTCCTCTCTTTTGTGTGCGACCCATATGTTCCGCCCACAGCCCACCGCTAACCACACACCGTACCTCCTGCGCACACATATATTGCGGGTATTATTTTTAATACCCACAATACTATTCTTATCTATTCCATAGTAACACCAAGTAACGCGCAGTAACGCAGAGTAACGCGGAGTAACGCCCCCGTTACGCGCGTTACTGCGTTACTCGCGTTACTCGAAAGAGAACAGAGTACAGAGAACAGAGTACAGAGTGCTCTTTCTCGGCCTTGCGGATAAAAAAATATGTTAAAATACTTGACATTGGCATTCAAATGTTGTATATTTGTATCGTAATTCCTCGGTATGGCACATGTCACGATGTTTAGTCGGCTCTTCGTGGCAGTGTCATCCACTTAAGAGATATACACAACACACTGATAGATACCTATATATATTAATATATATATATGTAGGCATCAGGGGGAGTGTATGCTATTATTAAACTTAATAATACCATATTGATATGAATAACAATTCTGCAATGGACATTGCCATGTCCAATAAGCTATTGTTAAGTAATTTGATAATTGCTTATTGAACGTACGGCACATCAGATGGCGTGGTACGAGGTCGAGGAGCGCGTAAAGAGGAAATGAGCTTCGATGAGGTAATATGTGATTAGTTCATAGCAACAAAACATATTAGCTCATCACTCTGCTCCTATACTATTTGCTCACAAGTAACGCGAGTAACGCAGTAACGCGCGTAACGGGGGCGTTACTCGCGTTACTCTGCGTTACTGCGCGTTACTTGGTGGTGGTAGGCGGATTAGGAAGTTTAGGAAATTTATAGAAGTATGTTCAAGCAGCAAACATCTAAACTCCTAAATTTCAACATCTTATCTATACCCTATGTTCTGTTCTCTGCACTCTGTTATCTGTTCTCTGTTATCTGTTCTCTCGCGAGTAACGCAGTAACGCGCGTAACGGGGGCGTTACTCTGCGTTACTCGCGCGGTAGATATCGCGCGGTAGATATCGCGCAGGCGGTCGGACATAAGGTATTGGAACAAGCCGCGTAGGAACATATATGAGGTAAAGGCTAACCATACGGCATTGTTGCCTATCAACCACATCGTACCATAAAGCAGCGCGAAGTAACACACCGAGGCCCATATCATAGAGTTACGCATAATACGGCTGCGCGTGGCACCCACCATTATGCCATCCATAACAAAGGGCATGGCCGAGGCTATGGGTATAACGATAATGCAGCCTATATACTCCTGCGCCCCGGGCGTGAGCGCCTGGACATCATTGGTCTTGGCATCAACAAGCATAGCAAAGATATCGCGCCACCAACCGATATAGACACCCACATATATCACCGACACCACCAAGCACCACACCACACAGAGCTTTATGCACCTACGCAGCGAGGCCTCATCACGCGCACCGATAAAGCGACCGGTAAGGGCCTCGGCAGCGTAGGCAAAGCCATCGTTCATGTATGAGAAGAGCGTGAAGAGCTGCAACAATATAGTGTTCACAGCCAAGATATTCTTATCGCCCATATCGGCCGAGGCCTTTGTGAAGAAGGTATAGACAGCAACGAGGCAAAAGGTACGAATGATGATATCGCCATTAATCACAAAGAACTGACGCATGGCACCTATATCCACAACCTCCCTAAACGACACCTTGACCAGGCGTTTACGATACATCACGGTGATAATCAAGGATATAACCACTACGCCCAACCACTGTGCCACGACCGAGGCGAGGGCTATGCCCGTAAGCCCCATATCGCCCACAATAGAGAAGAGGTAGCTACACCCCACGTGCAGTATATTCACAAAGATGGCAACCGCCATCGGCACCACGGCATTCTGCATACCCGTAAGCCAGCCATTGAAGGCAAAGAGCAGGATGCCCGCAGGAACAGCCCAGATGCGCGTATAGAAGTACTCCCCTATCATTGCATCACCCGAGGCATCCCCCGTGCTCATAAACCACAACGAGAACTCACCGATAGGCCACTGCAACATAAAGGCCATAACGCCCACACCCAGAGCGACAATCAAGGCGCGCCACAATAGTAGCGTATAGTCACGTTCATCCTTACGACCAAAGGCCTGCGCCGTGAGGCCACTCGTACCCATGCGGATGAACGAGCAGTTCCAATATATAAAGTTGAAGATGGCAACACCGATAGATAGTGCTCCGATGGTTGCTGCCGCATCACCACTGCATGCTCTGCCGGCAATAGCCGTCGAGGCGATGCCCATCAGGGGCACGGTGATATTCGATATTATATTAGGTATGGCTATTCGCAGTATCTCTCTATTCATCTCTATTCACTCATTAGGCGACAAAGGTAGCACTAAAAGTCGAAAGTTGTACAAACATGGCACAGATATTGCCTCGATTGGCCCAAAGAATAGAAAATTTAACTATCTTTGCAGCGCAATACTTAAAATAAAATAGACGATGAAAAACAATCACACAGACTCAACTGCCAACCTTTCGCGTTTTGCCCGCGACAAGCGTCAGCGTGTAAGCTCTACGGAGCGTGTTGAGCATAGTCCTCGTCCTCGCCGTGAGGCCGATAGCGAAGGACAACGCGAGCGTCGCCCCCAGGGCGCAGCCAAGCGTACATCTTACAATCCACACTTCACTGCCGACAACCGTCTGCGCCCCGAGTATGAGGCGACGTCGCGTCGTGGCAAGGAGCGTGACTTCAACCGCGTAGAGCGTGACTTCAACCGCGTGGAGCGCGACTTTAACCGCGTGGATAACACCGAGCGTGACTTCAACCGCGTGGAGCGTGACTTCAACCGCACGGAGCGCACATCGAAGCGCACATCAGGCACAACACCCCGCAATGGTCGTAACACCAGAAGCGGAGACTACAATGCCGAGCGCACATCGAAGCGCATGGATAAGCGTGCACCCAAGCGTGGCTACACCTCAAAGAGTGAGGATAAGCCCCGCGCATATCCCAAGTACAACCCCAACAAGCAGACCGGCGAGATACGCCTCAATCGCTTTATCTCACAGTCGGGCATCTGCTCACGTCGTGAGGCCGATGAGTTTATCTTGGCAGGCGTTGTAACCGTAAATGGTCAGGTTGTAACCGAGCTCGGAACAAAGATTCTTCCCACCGACGAGGTGCGCTTCAATGACGAGCGTCTGCAGGGCGAGAAGAATGTATATATCGTACTCAACAAGCCCAAGGGCTATGTCACATCACTTGACGACCCTCATGCCGAGAAGACCGTGATGGACCTTGTGAAGAATGCCTGCACCGAGCGTGTCTATCCCGTGGGTCGCCTCGACAAGAACTCCCTGGGATTGCTTCTTATCACCAACGATGGCGACATCACACGTCAGCTTACACACCCCTCAAATCGCAAGAAGAAGATCTACCAGGTGACTCTCGACAAGCCCCTCACACGCGCCGACATGGAGACACTGACCGAGGGCATGACGCTCGAGGATGGAGAGATTTTCGCCGACGAGGTGGCTTATGCATCGGAGGATAAGAAGACCGTAGGCGTGGAGATTCACTCCGGCCGCAACCGTATCGTTCGTCGTATGTTTGAGCACCTGGGCTACGCCGTACAGAAGCTCGACCGCGTATATTACGCAGGCCTTACGAAGAAAAACCTCAAGCGCGGCGCATGGCGCTTCCTCACCAAGGAGGAGGTTATGCGTCTGAAGACCGGTCAATACGAGTAAAGAGGAGTTTTAAGCCATGTGGAATTCAATACTACATGGTTTTTTGGTAAGTATAAGCGTGATAACAGAAAAATTGTGTATATTTGCACAATGTATTCTCCTATTTGAGGAGTAAGCAATTTTAAATACCAAAATATGAGAAAGTTAATATTTGTTTTGACTCTCTGCGCGACCTTGTTCACCATCTCGTGTGAGAGCAACAACACACACACAGCCGAGCCCAAGCTCTCACTAAAGAGCCCCAGCCTTGTACTTGTTGAAGCCATAGGTCTTAACTTCCAGATTAAGTATGAGATTGAGAATTTAGGCAGCGACCTCACCGTAGATGCTATATCGTCAGAGGCATGGCTCACCATCACCGACAAGTCACAGCTCGGCATCATTGCCGTACATGCCGAGGCAAACACCACAGATGAGCAGCGCGATGCTATAGTGACCATCACACATCACAACTCATCAGTGAAGGTCACCTTCCGCCAGGAGGCACAGAGCATAGACGCCGATGTTGTCTTCACGGCTGTGGAGTATATAGGACTTTTCTATGGCACAGAGCTATCCCCCTCGAGCGACAACTACTTCTTATGGCTCTCGGATAAGCCCTTCAATGAAGATGCGTCGCTACAACCCAATGCAAGCTACTACTGTCTTGACCTCTATGGCGCAAAGGGTCAGACCGAGGCTCCCTTTATACCCTACAACGGTGTATATACATTCGACCTGATGAGCAGCGGAAAGACAAATACCATATCCGAGCTTTATAGCTGCCTGTATAAGACCGACAGCGAGGGTAGAGATACCACATTCTCATTCACAGATGCCACTGTAACCATCTCGGATAATGAGATTATACTACAGGCGACGTTCCAGGGCGGCGATACACACTATGTGGTATATCGTGGCGACCTCACAATGCGCGATGATCGTAAAAATCTAAATAACTAACATATACAAACAATCATGAAGAAGTTTTTATTTTTTATTCTTGCTCTCACGGTAGGCTTTGTAGCTTGTGAGAACAACAACGAGGGAGCCGGCAACGGCAACGGCAACGGCAACGGCAACAGCATCAAGCCTAATCATGTAGATGTCGAGTTCGAGGCTGCGTACCTTGATGGATACTACTATGGACAGATGTATGGCGAGGGCTCGGACCGTTACTGCTTCTTACTCTCGGAGAAGGGCACAAACAACGTCGGTCAGGTTTACACCAACTCGACCTACTACTACCTCGACCTCTTTGGTCCTGTAGCAGATGGCGGTGCACCCTATTTCGTGGCACAGGGCACATATAAGTTCGACGCCACAACCTCTGGCGAGCCCTACACCTTCACGGTAAACAGCCGCTTGATGAAGACCCTTGATGACAACGCCGAGGAGCCCGTGTTGGAGTATGGCATCACAGATGGCACTATCGTTGTATCGAAGAACCACATCGAGGCAGTGCTCACAATCTCCGACAAGATACATTATGTAGTTTACAATGGCGGCCTGAAGGTTGAGGAGATTGAGGATAATAACGGCGGCAATGAAGGCGGCAATGAAGGTGGCAATGAAGGCGGCGATAACGGTGGCGATAATGGCGGCACAAACAAGCCTACAGACGGACAGGAGAAAGATCCTCAAAGTACACTCACCGGGGACCACGAGATTACCTTCCCCGATGAGCCCCGTGCAAAATATACTTGCGAGGGTGACTGGTATAAGTGTGGCTATGTGAGCTATGAGATTTTCGTGATGAATAAGTACAATGGCTATGTTACGGGCGATACTCTTCAGCTCAACATCATCACCGACTCAACCAGCAACGACGGCGATTTCTTCGGTACTTATGAGTGCTCATACACACCCGGCAAGAATATCATGATGGCAGGATATACCGACAATTTCGCCCGTCCCTGCGGTACATGGTACTACGAGTATGGCGCCGGTGCCAACGGATATGCCGCTTTTGCTATGATTGTCGATGGCCAGGCAACAATTACCGACAATAACAATGGTACAATCACCATCGTACTTGACGGCTACGACTACTTGAACAACCACATCACCTGCAACTGGACAGGTGCTATCGAGGAGGATTAATAGCCCATCATCTCTTAAGGGTGCTAATCTCAATGGGTTAGCACCCTTAAATATTTTTATCAGCAAAAAAAGTTAATAAAAAATTTGCAGATATAAAAATTGTCGTTATCTTTGCACTCGCTTTTAAGGCATGGCGAGATAGCTCAGCTGGTCAGAGCGCATGATTCATAATCATGAGGTCGAGAGTTCAAGTCTCTCTCTCGCTACAAAAAAAATTCAGGAGTGGTTTTGCCACTCCTTTTTTTTGTAGCGGAGAGAGGTTCTGGGGTCTGGGTTCTGCTTTCTGCTTTCTGCTCTCCTCTTCTTATATCTCTACCATTTCGATAGGTTGCTGCTGCACCCTATCCATGGGATAGGAGCCATAGCGCACCTTGTCAAAATCTATCTTCGTAAGGTCGATACAGCGTATCGTATTGTTATATGCCGTCTTATAATAGACCCTACGTGCCTTAAGGTCTATGGCCGATGTCCAATGTGTGGCACTTGGCAGGCTCTTTTCCGCAGGATTTTCAATAGCTATGGGCACATCGAAGTTATTGAGCAGGTGGAAGCACTGCAACACACTATCCATGCCCGTGGCGAGCTGTGGTGCCGTATTGCGGAAGAAGGCAGCACGCACAAAGCGCGAGGGAGGCGTAAAGTCACCGGGCAAGCCGAGCATGGCCGAGCTGCCACCTATGGGCTGTAACTTATGGTTGCCAAGCTCATAATCCGATGCGCTGCCCGGGCGTAGATTGACATAGTTATCGAGGTTGGCAAGCTGCCACTCGAAGCCCGGGGCGTTGGTTATCACGCCCACGCTATTCTCGTAGAAGCGCACCTCGCCATCGACAATCTCCATCACAACCTCCCTACCCGATGGCTCGGCAATACGCCAATGTATCACGGCATTAGGCTCAAGAGCCACAATATCGACACTGCCAATCGACTGCTTAAGCTCGTCTATTGAGGCAAACTGCGAGAGTATCCACTCCACAACCTGCAGGTCGGCAAGCGTCGTGGTGCGCTGCGAAGCATCATAGGCACGATACCCGCCATAGCGCGGAAAGAAGAAGAGCCCCGCAGCCAGCCCCCGCTCATTGACACCCTCGGCAATAAAGTGCGGCTCCACCACAGCAAGCCCCACAACACCATAACGAGCCTCAAAGGTCAAGCCCTTCTCCGCTGAAGGGGTATAGGAGGTAAGAGGCTCACCGCGCGGAATAACAACATACTCACTCTTCAGCGCCCCCGCAGCCCACTCTATAGTACGTGCCACAACGACACTGCCATCTGCCGCCCTGCGCGACATACCCGTACAGGCAACAGCCATCTCGCCACCCAGCGCAAAAGCGGCAACACCCAACAATAGCTCTTTAGCAAAATTTTTCATCTCTTATAGGTATTTGTTTAACGCTACGACACAACGCATAAACCATACCTATCATCAAGATAAAATAAAAGCAGACTCCACATTCGTGAAATCTGCTATCGCCTGCCCTACATATCGACTGCTAATACTCGTCATCTGAAGGCTCCTCCGAGGCATCTGCAAGCTCATCTGCGCCCTTCAAGTCGTCATCGTAGTATCCCTCATCGACATCATCGGAGCCATCATCCACCTTAACATCAATCTTCACCATATAGAAGGTATCCTCCGTCTCATAAGGCACGGTGTAGAAGAAGGTGCCATCGGGCTTGTCATAACGCATCATAACCTCGCCAAAGCCCAAAGGATAGAGAGCCTTTACCTCGGCCTGCTGCTCGGGTGTGAGATTGTGAAAACTTGTAATAAGACGTCTCTTCGTATTAGTAGTAGCCATAGTAAATCTATTTTTAAATTCTCTTAAACCAAAATTTTCTGCAAATGTAACTACATTTTGATAATGCGCAAGCATTGCTCAATATTTTTTTTATTTTTTATATTTTTCTTCGCTATTACAAACAAAATTTATAACTTTACACGGAATTATATATACAAAGGTAGATGAGCCACACAAGCGATATACAGCGAATGAGGGAGCTCGAAAAACTCCTCGACCATCACAGCTACAAATACTATGTAGAGAATGCACCCGAAATATCTGATTTCGAGTTCGATGCCTTGTTGCGCGAGCTGCAGGAGTTGGAGGCACAGCACCCCGCGGAGGCCGATCCAAACTCCCCGACCAAGCGTGTGGGCAGCGACCTGACGACCGAGTTTCAGAGTGTCGAACACCGCTTTCCCATGCAGTCGCTCTCGAACACCTACTCCTACGAGGAGTTAGGCGAGTGGATAGATCGAGTAGTGAAGGAGATTGGCGAGGTGGAGTTTGTCTGTGAGCTGAAGTTCGACGGCACGGCTATATCGCTCACCTACGAAGATGGCGCACTGCTACGTGCTGTGACACGTGGCGATGGTCGTCGTGGCGACGATGTGACAAACAACATCCGCACCATCACCTCCCTACCTCTGAAACTGCGTGGCGAGGGCTACCCCTCCCTCTTCGAGATACGTGGCGAGGTAATCATGCCCTACGCCTCATTCGACAAGCTTAATCGCGAGCGCGAGGCTGCAGGCGAGCCTCTGATGGCTAACCCGCGCAATGCCGCAGCAGGCACACTTAAGCTGCAATCATCGCAGGTTGTAGCACACCGCGGACTGGACTGCACCCTCTACAACATGGCGGGCAGCGACCTCCCCTACACGACACATTGGGAGAGCCTCATGGCGGCCCGCAGCTGGGGATTGAAGGTCTCGGAATATACGCAGATATGTCGCTCACGCGAGGAGGTCGAAGCCTATATCACCTTGTGGGATACCCGACGTAAGGAGCTACCCTACGCCACCGACGGCATAGTCATCAAGGTGAATAGCTATCGCGACCAGCGCACCCTCGGCTCCACGGCAAAGGCACCACGCTGGGCCATAGCCTATAAATTTCAGGCCGAGCGCGCACTAACCAAGCTCAAGAGCGTAGATTTTCAGGTGGGCCGCACAGGTGCCATCACCCCCGTGGCCAACCTCGACCCTGTGCAGCTGGCAGGCACTATCGTCAAGCGCGCCTCGATACACAATGCCGATCAGATAGAGCAGCTGGATATCCGCCTCGGAGATATGGTCTATGTCGAAAAGGGTGGCGACATTATCCCGAAGATTACGGGCGTGGAGCTCTCTATGCGTGATGCCCAGAGCAAGCCCTTCGAGTATATCACCCACTGCCCCGAGTGCAACACTCCGTTGGTACGTTACGAGGGCGAAGCCAAGCACTACTGCCCGAATGAGAGTGAGTGTCCGCCACAGATTGTCGGCCGCATCATTCACTTTGCAAGTCGCAAGGCAATGGATATCAACGACCTCGGCGACCAGATTATCGAGCAGCTTGTGTCAAAGGGCATAATCCGCAACTTCGTCGATTTATACGACCTACATGTCGAGCAGCTATCCACCATACAAACGCCATTTGAGTGGATGGTGAGCGAGGTGAAGAGTAAGAATGACTTTGTAGAGGAGCTGCTAACGCTTATACGAAACAATAAGTATCCGCAAAAGGTAAGACATGTAAAGCTTCTTCGACACCTTCTCGACACGGAGCAAATCAATGAGCCGCGCGAGCTGCTTGATTGGGATGTGGCGAGAATTCGCAATATCGTTGTTCCGGATAGTCGCACCCTCGTGGGAGAGACCTCGAAGGCCATAATCGATAATATCGAGAAGTCGAAGAGGATACCCTTCGAGAGGGTGTTGTTCGCCATAGGCATTCCGTATGTAGGTGAAACCACGGCAAAGAGCCTGGCCAACCACTTTATGAGCATTGATAATATACGCAATGCCTCACTCGAGGAGCTGCAGCAGACCGAGGATATAGGTGCAAAAATCGCAGAGAGCATCATCACATACTTCGCCGAGGAGAAAAACGTGCAGATGATTGAACGTCTGCGCAATTATGGTGTGCAGTTGAGCAAGAGTGCCACCGAACTGCAATCCACCGCCCTTGTCGGCAAGCGTCTTGTCGTATCAGGGACATTCACACGTAGCCGTACGGAGATTAAGGAGCTTATCGAGGCGCATGGCGGTAAGAACATATCTTCGGTATCGGCAAATGTCGATTATATCGTAGCCGGCAAAAACATGGGGCCCGAGAAGCTGAAGAGGGCGGAGAAGTTGGGTGTGCCCATCATCAGCGAGGAGGAGCTCTATGCGATGATTGGTGATGCCGAGCCACAGAAGCCTGCAATAACAGTCGAGGCAGAGCCCCCGACACCGCAAAGGGTGAAGATGGAGCGAGGAGCAGAAGAGGCGACACCGATACAGGGCGTTCTATTTTAGCTCCGGCCATTAATGAGTTCGTGGCATTGTGGTGTTCGAGCACCCGCCGCAAAACCAATATGTGTCATTGCAGGCGAAGCTGCAGGATGCTCTAAATTGAAGAGGGCCGTGGAGATGAAAATCCGGGGGGGGGATAAACTAAAAAAAAGATATTTTGATATAATAGAACTATGATACAGAATAAGATTAAGGGTGTGGGCGTAGCCCTGATTACCCCTTTTGACAACTACAAGATTGACTTCGAGGCGCTTGGTCGCATGGTGGAGCATGTTATTCGTGGCGGTGTCGATTATATCGTAGCCCTCGGCTCTACGGCCGAGACCGCAACCCTATCCTTGGAGGAGCGCGATGCCGTGTTACGCTTTATCATCCGAGAGGTGGATGGCCGTGTGCCTGTCGTTGCCGGCATGGGTAGCAACAACACCCGGCAACTTATCGAGGAGCTCCAAAGCTTCAACCTCGATGGTGCGGCAGCTATACTTAGCGTTGTGCCCTACTACAACAAGCCTTCGCAGGAGGGCATCTACCGCCACTTTATGGCCGTCGCCGACGCCTCACCCGTGCCGGTGATTATCTACAACGTACCGGGACGTACGGGCGTAAACATGAGTGCAGCGACAACCCTGCGCTTGGCTCGCGACCACAAAAACATCGTGGCAACAAAGGAGGCCTGTGGCGATATAAACCAGATGCAGGAGATACTCGATGGTCGCCCTGAAGGTTTCCTTGTACTGTCGGGTGACGACGGGCTTACCGTGGAGCTTATAAAGCGCGGTGGCGAGGGTGTTATCTCGGTGGCTGCCAATGCCTTTCCCTCTCGTTTTTGCCACTGCGTACACTCGGCAATGGAGGGCAATGTTGCAGAGGCGGAGCACGAGATGAAGGAGCTCACCGAGCCTATAGACCTACTCTTCAAGGAGGGCAACCCTACGGGTGCGAAGTGCATGATATCGCTGATGGGTATCACGCGCGACGAGGTACGTCTGCCCCTTGTCGAGGGTAGTAAAGAGCTGCGCGAGAGCATAAATAAGGCTATCGAGAGATACGATTTGAAGTAGTCGAGCGTTGTAATCTATATGAAGGAGAGGATTATAACACTACTTGGTGCATTGCTCATGGTTTGTAGCGTTATGGGGCAACATGACGCCACACCCATCGTACCCGATGAGGAGGATATCTTACGCAAGACACTCTCTACCTCATCACCCTACTACTACACAAATCTACTGCTCAAGTATCACAACGGCACGGAGCCACTCACCGCAGAGGAGTATTACTACCTCTATTACGGCTATCTCTATCAGGAGAGCTATCGACCCTTTGTTGAGAATAGGGCTCTCGACGAGATGTTCGAGATTGTAGCACTCATCGACCCTACGCAGCCCTCGGTGACGCACCTTGAGGCTATTATCGAGTATGGCCGCGAGGCCATGGAGCTCGACCCCTTCAGTCCGCGCGTTCTCAATCTCATGGCCTATGCCTATGGTGCACTTGATGACCCGAAGCGCGAGCAGCTATACTTCGACCATCTCAATGGAATACTACACGCCATCGAGAGTTCGGGAACGGGCCGCAAGGAGGAGTCACCATGGCATATACTGATGTTCTCGCATGCCTACGACCTTTTAGCCTCCAAGGGATACTCATACAACGAGGCACGTATCATCAGCCGTAATGTCGAGTATGTACCCCTCACACGCAAGACCGAGGATAGAATTAAGGGATTTTACTTTGACTATAGCCGCGTATATCGCAATAAGCCCGAGGATGTAACCTTCAAGCGCGAGCGCACTTGGCAGTTCAACAACCTTGGCGTTAAAGAGTATAAATAATATAGTAATGATAAGGAGCATTAAAATACTACTAACCATCGCCACACTCGCCATCCTTGGAGGTTGTGAGGTCGTGGTGACACCCATGGGAGATGTAGATCTTCCCGAGCAGGTGATATGTTCACATAACGCCACACAGAAGGTTGTCAATTACACGTTACATGCGACCAATGGCAAGGCCGAGCCTGTTCGAGTTAGCGCACATGCTCACGACAGCTGGATAACGGAGATAGAGGCCTCGGAGCCGGGCACTCTGCGCCTCACTCTTGAGCCTAACCATGGCGAGAAGCGCACAACCACCGTAGAGGTTACAGCCCCGGGATATCGCAAGGCGTCGTTTAGCGTCGTTCAACTCGATGTCCCGAAGAGTATGGCTCGACATACGCTTATGTATCTCTTTCTCGGCACAAGCCTTGGCAGCTACTTCAAAACCAATATCGCAGATGCAGGCATAGCTATCGAGCAGGGTATTTTAGGCTCCTCAAATCGCGTCATCTATTTCCGGCAGCGAAGCACTACAGAGGCATATATCGCCGAGGTGCTTCTCGACACGGATAGCGGGAAGCATATGGAGGTGGTTCTGCATGATAATATCATTATTGAGGGCCCGCAGCTCACCCCCGAGCAACTCGGCAACTTTATCTCGATGATGGCCAATACTGCACCTGCCGAGCGATATGGCATCATCATGGCAGGTCATGGTCATGGCTGGATACCGCGCGAGGTACTTGAAGGTGGTGGTGCAACGGAGTTTTATATCGGCAGCCAGGTTTACAACCCCTGGATACCGGCCCTTGGCGCCGAGGTGACACGTGCCTATGGCGAGCGCAACGTAATGGTCAACCCCTCGGAGATAGCCATGGCCGTGGAGCACTCACAGGTGGAACTCGACTATATACTCTTCGATGCCTGCTTTATGTCAAACATCGAGACTATATATACGCTACGCAACTGCGCCAACTATATCATAGCCTCACCCTGCGAGATTATGGGTAAGGGCTTTCCCTATCATCGTACACTACCCCACCTCTTTGCCAACGAGGGCAATGACACGGAGTATGCAGCGGCTGCCGAAAGCTACTATCTCTTCTATCGTGACGAATATACCTACAACTCGCGCTGTGGCTCTATTGCGCTCTACGACTGTAGCGAGGTGGAGGCTCTGGCCGAGACTACACGCCAGGCTCTACAGGGTATGAATATGGAGTATGACCGCACAAAGCTACAGACATACGAGGGTCAGCATGAGCACTTCTTCTACGACTTTGGCGAGTGGGTGAACTGCGTAGCTACGGATGCCGCAGCACTCGAGGCCTTCAACCGACAACTCGACAAGGCCGTGGTGGCGAAGTTTACGCTACCCTCATTCTATTCGGCCTATGGTTCAGTTGGCACCTACCCCATCAACACAGATGTCTATTCGGGCGTTACAACCTCGGCGCCAAGCACCGCCTATCGCGAGGCATGGAGTACAACAGAGTGGTATAAAGCTACTATGCAGTAGGATATTTCAGAAATTATACGTACCTTTGGCGCACTAAAAATAAAGGCAAATAAAAACTACGAAGATATATGTTTGAAAATCTTACCGAGAAACTCGAAAGGTCGTTTAAGATACTCAAGGGTGAGGGTCGCATCACGGAGATAAATATCGCCGAGACCCTCAAGGAGATACGTCGTGCACTTATCGATGCCGATGTCAACTATAAGGTCGCCAAGACCTTCACCGACGATGTTAAGCAGAAGGCATTAGGCCAGGATGTATTGCGCTCGGTGAAGCCCGGACAGATGATGACCAAGATTGTGCGCGATGAGCTCGCGGCACTTATGGGAGGTACAGCCACCGATATCAAGCTCGAGGGCTCGCCTGCCGTGATTCTTATCGCCGGTCTTCAGGGCTCGGGTAAGACAACCTTCTCGGGTAAGCTCGCAGCACATATCAAGAGCAAGAAGGGACGTCAGGTGCTGCTCGTTGCCGGCGATGTCTATCGTCCCGCAGCTATCGACCAGCTGAAGATTCTCGGCGAGCAGATAGGCATCGAGGTATATACCGAGGCGGGCAATAACAACCCCGTGGCTATTGCCGAGAATGCAATTAAGTATGCGCGCCAGAAGTCATACAACACGGTGATTGTCGATACGGCAGGTCGTTTGGCCGTAGATGAAGCTATGATGCAGGAGATTACGGCTATCAAGGCGGCTGTAAACCCCTCGGAGATGCTCTTCGTTGTCGATGCCATGACGGGTCAGGGTGCGGTGAATACCGCCAAGGGGTTCAACGACCGCCTCGATTTCGATGGCGTGGTGCTCACGAAGCTCGATGGTGACACACGTGGTGGTGCAGCGATATCTATCCGCTCGGTGGTAAATAAGCCTTTGAAGTTTATCTCGGCGGGCGAGAAGATGGATACCTTGCAGGTCTTCCACCCCGAGCGTATGGCCGACCGTATCTTGGGCATGGGTGACGTGGTGTCACTCGTGGAACGTGCACAGGAGCAATTTGACGAGGAGCAGGCTCGCAAGCTCAAGAAGAAGCTCATTAAAAATACCTTTAACTTCAACGACTTCCGCGAGCAGATATCCCAAATTAAGAAGATGGGCAACCTCAAGGATCTCGCCTCGATGATTCCCGGCATGGGCAAGATGCTTAAGAATGTCGATATCCCCGATGATGCTTTCAAGCAGACCGAGGCGATTATCGACTCTATGACTCCCGAGGAGCGCGAGAACCCCGAGATTATCAATGCACGTCGCAGGGAGCGCATCGCCAAGGGCTCGGGCACGACTATGGCCGATGTAAACCGCTTATTGAAGCAGTTTGAGGATATGCGTAAGATGATGAAGAGTGTGGCCGGAGGCGGCCTGCAGCAGCAGATGCGCCATATGCAGCGCGGAGGCATGCGCCGCAGATAGAGCTCTCTCGCATATAACATACTAATCCGTTGCACTTTCGTTGCAACGGATTAATAATAATTATTATAAGTAATTTGTCGTGACAGTGGCGCATTGGCGTCGCTTTATCGCAGCCCGAATGGGAAGCACACTCATCAGTGTATCCCATTCGGGTTTTCTTGTCTTAATACCACTACCATTGTCCTACGCGACGACATACGCGACGATAAAAGAGACTCGGAAGCTTTCCACTAGAAAAATAATCCTCTCTAAACGAATAAGCCTCCGACTTACTCAGTTTGTCCCTTTGTGTTGAACCCATAACTTATGATCCTTGTTTTTATTTTCGTTATGACACAAAGGTAAAGCCTCTAAATAATTACCACAAGATGTGCTACAGCGGATAGTTACCGTGCAATGATTCTACCACAATTAGAGGCGTGTGGTATTGACTATTTTACACACTTGGTAGGGAAAATGGTAGCAAAAACAAACAAAAACCGCCTCACAGGCATCTGTAAAGCGGTTTTATGTGATTCCGGCGGTAGGGGTGTTACTACCTATTCTCTTCAAATACACAAAGAGTTGTGCAATCTGCGGCAGATACACTCACGCAATACTCACATCAATTGGTAAATAGGTTAGAGCAACAGCCTTTTAAGCTGTGGGTCGTGGGTGTATGCCGAGCCATAAACAAAAAGCCCTCACCGAAGCGAGGGCGTAGGTACATAGACCTTCGGCATATAGCCTTATTGTGGTAAGATGTAGAAATTCTTACGTTGCAAATATAGCCCATTTCTTTGAAAGCACAAAATTATTTGCTAATTTTACGGAAGAAAAATCTAACACAAATTACGATATGGCAAAAATTTTAGGTTTAGACCTAGGTACTAACTCTATTGGTTGGGCGATTACCGAACAACAAGACGATAACTACACTTTGTTGGACAAAGGTGTTGATATTTTCCAAGAGGGCGTTGCTCGCACCAAAAGTGGCGAGGAACCAATGGTTAAAACTCGTACCGATGCACGAGCATTGCGCCGTCACTACTTTCGTCGCAGGTTGCGAAAAATTGAACTCCTAAAAGTGTTAATTGCCAATGATCTTTGTCCTTATTTGGATAAGGAGCAACTTGATAATTGGCGATATAAAAAACAATATCCTCTCAATGATGAGTTTATGCTATGGCTACGAAGTAGCGATAGTAACAATCCTTATGCAGACCGTTATAAGGCGTTGACCGAGCAGCTAAACCTCTCGGTTACGGCAGATAGATATACTCTCGGTCGTGCGCTCTACCACCTCGCACAACGACGTGGTTTCTTGAGCAATCGTAAGGAGGAAAGCAGCGATGAGGGAGCTGTAAAAGGTGCTATCAAAAAACTCGATGAAGATATGACTGCTGCTGGTTGCGAGTATTTGGGAGAATTTTATTATAAGTTATTCCTTGTTGGCGAGAAGATTCGCACCAGCGACGGATATGGCTATGCAGGCCGTATTTCGCATTATGAAAAGGAGTTTAAGGCTATTTCCGAGAAGCAAAATCTATCTGAGGAGTTGCAGAAGGCTCTACATCGAGCAATCTTCTTCCAGCGACCTCTCAAGTCGCAAAAGGGATTGGTAGGTAATTGTACTTTCGAGAAAGACAAGGCTCGATGCCCTATTTCGCATCCTAGCTTTGAGGAATTCAGGATGTTGTGTTTTATCAACAACATCAAGATTAAAACTCCTGCGGACAGCGAACTGCGAATGTTGAACGCTGACGAAGTTCGACTCATTGAGCCGCTATTCTATCGTAAGAGCAAAGAACACTTCGACTTTGAGGATATTGCCAAAAAATTGGCCAGCGGAAAGAAAAATAGTTATGCTCACATAGCCGACAAGGTTGATGCGCCGTACAAATTTAATTATAAAATGTCGCAGAATGTGTCAGGCTCTCCTCTAACTGCAGCATTGCGTAATCTTTTTGGCGAAGATTGGCTCTCAACAATGAGTAGTGTCTATCTTAAAGTTAGACCCTCTGTAGAATGTGGACAGTGAAGCATTCTGCAAAACTTATTGATTGACAAAGTGTTAAGTTGTTTAGATTGAGGACTGATTGTCCGTACAAAAGTCGTCTAAACATTTAT
>JAZNFC010000034.1:0-27135 GCA_045588935.1 Alistipes sp.
CAAAAGTGATTCCGGCGGGATTGGCTACTTCGCAGACCAAGGTCTGCTCCGCTTAACGCCTTTCCCTTGGAATCCTCGGCAGAGAGAGCGCAAGCATTGCCAATGGCAATACAAAACAAAAAGAGAACGATGTTTGAGTAAACTCAACTCGTTCTCTTTTTCGTTTTGCACCTGCGGTGCTGCTTGCGCTCTCTCTACGCTCGTGATTCCGGCGGGATTCGAACCCACGACCCACAGCTTAGAAGGCTGTTGCTCTATCCAGCTGAGCTACGGAACCATCCTATTATTTTCAACATCAGCTACTATAAACTTGCGTCAAACAATCCTCAACATCATGCCTATCATAGCTTTTGCGGGGCAAAAGTAAACAAAATATATCGATTTGCAAAATTTTTATACACAATACCTACAAAAAAGCAAGTACATTATCGTCAGCACAGATTTATGCAATATCAATATAGATAACATAGAACTTATACATAACTATCCGCTGTAGTACATCTCGTGGAGGTTATTCACCATCCTATAAAATTCATGTCTATTCTTCATAATCAAGACAAGTGGAAAACTGAAAGAGCAAAGATGAAAGAGTAATGAGGTAATATGTGCTTCGATGAGGTAATACTTTCCTCTCTCCTTTCTCCTTTCCTCTCAAGCAAGACGTAACTATTCACAATTTCCACAGCTCCACCAAGCTATAGGAGCTCTAATATCTTAACCATCACCACCCCAAAATGATTGCCTAAAGCATAGCCCACAATGCCGGCAGCAAGACCAAGAATAAGGACACTCTTATTCTTTAGGGCGGCAACCATCATGGGCACAAAAGGTGGCGAGTTGATAAAGGCTACGGATGATACCACCATGGAGTCGGCATCAACACGAAACACGCGACACATCAAAGCATGCAGAAGCAACGAGCCAAAGACCGTGATAGTGAGGAATATAATCTGATTAACACCCTCTGTGATATTGAGATTTGAAAAGTCGGCCATAGATGCCATGGCGATACTGAATATATATATAAGGTACATACCTATATCGAAGCTACGCTCAAGTTGGCGGATAGGCCTATAAAAGGAGCAGACGACGCCCAGGGTGCTCAACATCAGGATAAAGATAACCATAAACATATCCTCGGGAAAGAGCTGCGTAGTGGCAGCCGATATAGCAACGAGAAGGAGTGTGACACCCACAATCTTGCCGAGCTCCATCATACCTGCCTTACTCCACAAACCGGCATAGGGGTTACGCCTACTCTTCTCTATCTCGCGATCAAGCTCCTCGCGATCACTCGCCGAGAGTCTTGTTGTCGCCTTCTCGCCATAGAGCTTGCGAAAGAGTTTATATCCCACAGATACCAGAAAAACAAGATAGAGGAAGGAGATGACTATGTCGTAGGAGCACATGATGACATAGCGCTGCTCCTCAACCTTAAATATCGCCTGCAGGGCTGCAGCATTGACCATACCTCCTGTGTACATGCCCGACATTATACCACCGATTTTTGCACCCTCCTCGATATGTCGTCCATAAAAGATATAACCTACAACCACAGCTATGGCAACCGAAAGAAAGCCACACGCAATAACCTTGAGCTGCTTCTTAAACTCACTGCGCGTGAAGGTGCAGCCAAAGAGCATCATGGGGATAGCCAAGGGCACGGCCGCCGAGGTCGCTATCTCCTGCACAAGGGCCATTCCCTCGGGTTTATAGGGGAGGTTGCCAATAATGATACCTATGGCATAGAGCACCATGATGGGGCCTATCTTACCCAAAATAGAGATACGACGACAGAGCCATAGCACAACGGCCGGCATAAGACAAAAGAGCGCGGTTAATATCAGGTAGGTCATAATGTAGTTTTTTCTCAACACAAAGATATATTCTTTTTCTGTAGCGAGCTATGCGATGCCAGAATTATTATACAAATGGATCTAAATAATAGGTATAAATACCTATTTATCATATGCATGATATCTAAATCTGCTCAAAACAACCATACTCTTTAAATTATTTTAATAACTTTGTATGGTGCAATGTTGTTCTTTGTGGCATATAACACATATTTCGATATTGCCGACACACGATTATTAACCCTGCGAGGAGCCATAGTGCCCTCGTATAACAAACTTACTATGAAGGAGATTTTGGAGACGATGGACGCCCTGAAGATAAACCTGGGTGCCGGAGAGATGTTTGTTGTAAATATAATCCTTGCCCTTGTGATGTTTGGCGTTGCTCTCGGCATCAAGGTCGATACATTCAAGGATGTATTCAAGCAACCCAAATCCGTAATAACGGGTCTTCTCTTGCAGTGGGTAGGTCTTCCCGCAGCAACCACGTTGCTTGTTATTCTGCTAAACCCAATTATCACTCCTATGGTAGCTATCGGCATGCTGCTCGTAGCGTCGTGTCCCGGAGGTAATATCTCGAACTTTATATCGTCACTCTCGAAGGGTAATATCGAGCTCTCGGTGTCGATGACTGCGATATCGACCATAGCATCTCCCTTTATCACACCCTTCAATTTCTGGTTCTGGGGTACGCTATACTGCAAGTACGCAGCCATACACAAGGATATTCCTACACTTGAGCTCCCCTTTAGCGAGATGTTGCACCAGATACTTATCATTCTCGGCATTCCGATTGTCTTGGGTATTCTCTTCTCGCACTACTTCCCCAATGCGGCAAAACGTCTCGAGAAGCCATCACAGATACTATCAATCCTGCTCTTTATGGGCATGGTTGCCGTATCTCTAACACAGGTGCTTACGGCTCTCGACCAGAAGTGGACGATATACCTCGGCATCCTCACCGTACTCTCCTTTGTTGTAATACACAATGCCACGGTACTCGGCACAGGATTTCTCACAAGTAAGCTTCTGAAGGTTTCCGAGAAGGATTTGCGTTCACTCACCATCGAGACAGGTATTCAGAATTCGGGTCTCGGCCTTGCCCTGCTCTTCAACCCGCTAATCTTCGACCCTGCAATTTGGAGCAACAATGGCGGCATGGTGCTTATCACGGCACTATGGGGAGTATGGCATATCATATCAGGACTCACCGTAGCCTCAATCTTCCGTAGAAGAAAGTTGGCGTAAAAAAGGTATAATTATGGCACAGCGAGAGAGGAAGATACAGGACTACGACCCCCTATATAGCTTCTTGCGTCACTATGTTGATTTGGCGCTAAAGCTATCATACCGTACAATACGCTATGTCGGTCGTGAGCGCATACCGCAGGATGGAGCTGTTATCTATGCTCCAAACCATACCAACGCGCTTATGGATGCACTTGTTATCCTCGCTATGGATCGCACCCCCAAGGTCTTTGTAGCTCGTGCCGACATATTCCGCAATCCGACACTCGCAAAGATACTCACCTTCCTCAAAATTATGCCCATCATGCGTATGCGTGACGGTTTTGAGGAGGTAAAGAAGAATAACGAAACGATAGATAGGGCTGTCGATGTATTGCGCGACCATGTACCCTTCTGCATCTTCCCCGAAGGTACACACCAGGCGAAGTACTCGTCACTCCCACTATCCAAGGGCATCTTCCGCATAGCCCTTCAGGCACAGGCTCTTATACCCGACATGCCGCTATATATCGTACCTATGGGCCTGCGCTATGGTAACTTCTTCCGTTTTCGTTCTACGGTGCGTGTACAGGTGGGCGAACCTATCAACGTGGGTGAGTTTGTTGCACGCCATGAGGGATGCACGACGCAGGAGATTATCAACATCATGAAGGAGGAGCTCGACGAGCGCATGAAGCACTCGATATTCTACATTCCCAATGATGAGAACTATGCCGCAACATACGAGATATGTGCCGCCGTAGTGAAGATGCAGGTGCGACATCTGAAGCATGACATCGAGCTGAAAGGCTTGCGTGGTCTGGATGCTCACTTTGCCGCCAACAACATGACCGCAAAGCATATAGCATACCTCAAGGAGGCTAACCCCGAACTTCACGCTCGTCTTATGAAGTTGGGTGCGGAGGCTTCGGAGCTGCGCACAGCAAAGAGAATAAGCCTATCATCGGTCTCGGTGAAGTATATCGTGCTGTCGCGCATACTCAAGGTTCTCTTCTTCATCCTCACGCTACCCTACTCACTCCCCGTGACATTGCTATCTGCGCCTATGTCGTTAGTGTGCAGGATGCTCTTCCGTGTGATAAAGGACTACGCCTTCCGCAACTCGGTACGCTATGTTGTCAACCTTGTGATGTGGCCCTTGCTGATGATTATATACTCGACATTGGCATATATCTTCCTGCCGTGGCAGTGGGCTTTGCCCCTAACCTTGATACTCCTGCCAGGCCCTATCGTAGCCGAGGAGAGCTATCGCATTTTACGTCTGTTCCGCTCCGACCTAAAGCTGTGGCGCTGTCATGAACTACGCAATAAGTATCGAGAAATCAGAGAGATAATATTTAGTAAATAAATTATATATGATTAAGAAGATAACCTTGGCCGCTATGGCCCTGCTCCTCGCCTTCAATGTTATGGCACAGGAGGTGAATACCGACAACAACATGGAGGAGCCCTCCAAGAAGGAGATTGTAAAGACGGGATATAACTTTGGTCCGCTACCCGCCGTAGCCTTTGATGCCGATAAGGGTTTCCAACTCGGTGCGCTACTCAACATCTACGACTTTGGTGACGGCTCGACATACCCCAATACACGCCAGCAGTGGTACATGGAGGCTTCATTCTTCACCAAGGGCTCATTGCAGATTGTAGCATGGTATGACAACCGCTTCCTTATCCCCGGAGTGCGTTGGTCGTCAGCTCTCTTTATCACCAACGATAAGGCTATGGACTTCTATGGTTTCAACGGCTATATGTCCTACTACGACCATGAGAAGGTGGCAGCAGGTAAGGATAAGTCAAACCACGACCAATTTATCTACACGCCGAAGTATCGCGTAAACCGCCTTGCCGTGCTCTTCAAGACCGACTTTATAGGCAACATCTGGGATAACAAGTTCTTCTGGGAGGCAGGCTACCACTTGAGCTATATCAAGCAGGGCTATGATAATAAGCAGGCACTGAACTTCAAGAAGATAAACAAGAACAAGGCAAAGGATAAGGTCTTTCCCACGGATCCTACGGCCGAGAACTACGAGGAGCCCATCTTTGACCTCTACCGCAAGTGGGGCATAATCTCCGACAAGGAGGCTTGGGGCGGCGTGAACAGCACCTTGCGCGTAGGCCTTCTCTTCGATACACGCGACAAGGAGGGTGCTCCCTCACGTGGCATCTGGGCCGAGGCACACATGATGCTCGCGCCAAAGTGGTTGGGCACAACAAACCCCTACTATCGTTATTCGGCAACCTTCCGCCACTATATCCCCATCGTTAAGAACGATATCCTTACGTTGGCATACCGTCTAAACTATGAGGGTACACTCGGCAAGAGTGCTCCCTACTATATCCTACCCTTCCTCACAACCATGGGACAGGCCTTTGACCGCGATGGCATGGGTGGCTACCGCACAACACGAGGCATCATGCGTAACCGCGTGCAGGGTCTTGACGTGGCATCATATAATATTGAGTTGCGCTGGCGCTTCGTGTCATTCACGCTGTGGAAGCAGAATATCGCCTTTGGCTTGAGCGCCTTCTCGGATGGTACGATGGTGACACGCAACTACGACATGTCGTTCCGCGGCGAAGAGCAGTATCGTGCGGATTATGAGGATTATATGGCGAAGGGTGAAGGACGCGACCTGCCACATATCACTGTGGGTGGCGGCTTACGCTTCATCATGAATCAGAACTTTATCGTAGCCTTTGAGTATGGTTTGCCCGTAGGTAAGCTGCGCAAGCAGGATGGCAAGGGAGCGTTCTATATAAACACGGGCTATCTCTTCTAATTTGTTGTGATAAGTGGTCATCTGCGACCTTTCAATCAAAGCCACCAATGGATAGTACATCTCATTGGTGGCTTTTTCATAATGATTGTCATCAAGAGCTCTCCTCCACACAATTAGATATCGTGCGAGAGTGGCGCAGGGGTTATCTCCCTCATATCAAAATCACCCCAACGCTCGGCGACATAATCCAATGTCGAGCGTATCTCCTCGACATCAAACGAAGTGACGAGCTTAAGGCGCGTCTGCTTGAAGTCGGGCAGACCCTTGAAGTAGTTGGTAAGGTGGCGTCGCATCTCAAGAATACCTACCCTATCGCCCTTAATCTCAAGTGACTTATCGAGGTGCTCCTTGGCTATTGCAACACGCTCAACGACCGAGGGTTGCGGCAGGAGTTCTCCCGTGGTGAGGTAGTGGCGACACTCGCGAAATATCCATGGGCGACCATACGTAGCACGGCCTATCATCACACCATCGACACCATAGCGGTCGAACATAAGTTTACACTTCTCGGCAGAATCGACATCGCCATTACCGATTATGGGTATGGTGATGCGCGGGTCGTTCTTAACCTTGCCTATAAGCGTCCAGTCGGCCTCACCGCGATACATCTGCGAACGTGTACGACCATGTATAGTCAGTGCTGAAATGCCCACATCCTGCAGTCGCAAGGCTATCTCCTCGATATTCTTCATCTCGTCGCTCCATCCAAGGCGTGTCTTCACGGTAACAGGCTTATTTACAGCGCGTACAATCTGTCGTGTCATCTCGACCATAAGGTCCGGATCACGCATCATGCCCGAGCCGGCACCACGCGCTGCAATCTTCTTCACGGGACAACCAAAGTTGATATCTATAATATCGGGGTTGGCACTCTCGGCAATACGCGCCGCCTCGACCATAGGCTCGATAAGGTGCCCATATATCTGAATACCCACAGGGCGCTCATAATCAGCTATATTGAGCTTCGCACGCGACTTCCACGCATCACGTATCAGTCCATCCGAGGAGATAAACTCGGTATATACCACATCTGCCCCAAAACGCTTACACATATAACGAAACGAGGGGTCGGTGACATCCTCCATAGGCGCGAGGAAGAGGGGCTCGGAGCCAAGCTCTATATCTGCAATTTTCATAGCATCAATCAAATTTAGGTACAAAGGTACGAAATTTTCGCGGCAAATAGTGATTATTTCACAAAGAAAACGTACCTTTGTGCCACGAGTAAATAAATATAGGTAAACTATGGTAAATATCGAAGAGTTCATCACAGACGTTGTCGCACGTGCCACGGAGAAGTTATATGGCGTAAGCGACAACCTTCAAATACAGAAGACACGCAAGGAGTTTGAGGGCGACTACACGGTCGTTGTCTTCCCTCTGCTTCGTGCCTCGAAGAAGGCTCCCGAGGCTACAGCCACGGAGCTCGGCGAGGAGATTATTGCATCTACACCCGAGATTAAGAGCTTCAATGTAATTAAGGGCTTCCTCAACCTTGTGGTTGATGCCTCATTCTGGGCGGCTCGCTTTAGAGAGGTTGTCGAGAGCGAGGATTATGGTATGGCACCCAAGTCGGGCCGCACAATCATGATCGAGTACTCATCGCCCAACACCAACAAGCCCCTTCACCTCGGACATATCCGCAACAACCTCCTCGGCTACTCGGTAGCTACGATACTCAAGGCTAACGGACACAATGTCATCAAGGTGAACCTGGTGAATGACCGAGGCATACATATCTGTAAGTCGATGCTCGCATGGCAGCTCTATGGCGGTGGCGAAACCCCCGAGACCTCGGGCATGAAGGGTGACCACCTCGTAGGCAAGTACTATGTCGAGTTCGATAAGCACTACAAAGCCGAGGTTAAAGAGCTCATGAGCGGTGGCATGGCCGAGGATGAGGCCAAGAAGAGGGCTCCCATCATGCTTCAGGCGCAGGAGATGCTACGTAAGTGGGAGGCCAAGGATGCCGAGGTATATGCTCTTTGGGAGAAGATGAACGGCTGGGTATATGAGGGCTTCGACGTGACATATAAGGCGCTGGGAGTAGATTTCGACAAGGTATATTATGAGTCGCAAACCTACCTTCTCGGCAAGAGCCTCGTGGAGGATGGTTTGAAGAAGGGCGTCTTCTTCCGAAAGGAGGATAACTCCGTATGGATTGACCTTGAGGCTGATGGTCTTGACCAAAAGCTACTGCTCCGTGGCGATGGCACATCGGTATATATGACACAGGACCTCGGCACGGCATTGAGCCGCTTCGAGGAGAATAAGCTCGACGACATGATTTATGTTGTGGGTAACGAGCAGAACTACCACTTCCAGGTATTGAAGCTCGTGCTCAAGAAGCTCGGCTATGAGTGGAGCGATAACATCTTCCACCTCTCATACGGCATGGTTGAACTGCCCGAGGGTAAGATGAAGTCGCGCGAGGGTACGGTGGTAGATGCCGATGACCTTATCGCAGATATGGTGGGCACAGCACGCGAGATGTCCGAGGAGCTCGGCAAGTTAGATGGTGCAAGCGAGGCGGAGGCTGCCGCTATCTCGGAGATGGTGGGTCTTGGTGCCTTGAAGTACTTCATCTTGAAGGTTGACCCCAAGAAGACTATGTTGTTTGACCCTCGCGAGTCTATCGACTTCAATGGCAATACAGGCCCCTTCATCCAATACACACATGCACGTATCCGCTCAATCCTTCGTAAGGCCGAGGAGGGCGACATCAAGAGCGATAACTACCTTGAGGCTACACTCCTGCCCGAGGAGGTGGAGCTTATCAAGGCTCTCACGGAATACCCCGCAGTGGTACGCACGGCAGGTGAGCAGTTTGCACCCTCGGTGGTTGCGGCCTATGCCTACGACCTCGCAAAGCAGTTTAACGGCTACTACCACGACCACTCGATACTTAAGGAGGAGAACGAAGCCGTGCGCTCGTTGCGCCTGAAGCTCGCCTCGGAGGTGGCTCGCGTGATACGCTCGGCAATGTCGCTACTTGGCATCAATGTGCCGGAGCGCATGTAATAGAGTTGATTTAGTTGAGTGTCTCCGACCAAGCGGCAGACACTCTTTTTTATATATGATGAGGATATTTCGTAACATAGCAGTGATAGGTGTCATGCTCCTTATGGGCTGTATCTCGCGAGGCACCTCGCAGAGTGGCACAGAGAAGTCTGAGGTGCAGAGACCTCGACACATGGAGTGTAGCTTCAACCCCGCAGAGATTACAAGTTATGAGGAGTATCGCACGGCCATAGAGCACTATTGGGATGACTTCGACTTCGAGGCGGGAGCAAATGTCGCAGAGTATGATAAGGACTTCATAGCACAGCTCTTCGTCGATTATGTTATCTATATCGAGCCCGAGCATGCCGATAAGCTGCTGCGCACACTTATGCAACGCGCCTCGGCAAGCCGTGAGGTATTCGACCTCTTCTACGAGATATCGGAAATAGTCTTACACGACCCCAACTCGCCACTGCGCAACGACGAGTACTATATCCCTATTTTAGAGTGCGTCATTGCCTCACCGCTGTTTGATGAGTATGAGAAGATAGCGCCACGCTACGACCTCGACATAGCCCTTAAAAACCGTATAGGAAGAGTCGCTACGAACTTCGAATATACGCTTGCTGATGGCCGTACAGGATGGTTACACGACATCGATGCCGACTATACCATCCTTATGTTCAGTAACCCGGACTGCCCGATGTGTCGCGAGATAATGAACCTTATCACCTCCTCGCCACTGCTTAACGAGCTCACCGAGCGAGGTACGCTCACAACCATATCTATCTATCCCGATGAGGATATCAAGGCGTGGCGCCGCTACCTACCCAATATGCCGCACAGATGGATATGTGGCTACGACAAGGAGATGGCGCTCACCACACAGAGGCTCTATAACCTCAATGCCATACCCTCGCTCTACCTCCTCGACAAGGAGAAGCGTGTACTTATAAAGGATGGTACGAATGTGGCACATATAGAGAATGTTATCGCCTACGATGCGGCTAAATAACGAAGTATGTGGATAGAGGTTTTTCATATATTGGGCGAGCGGCTGCGTAGCTTTGGACATGACGATGCCACACGCAAAGTTATGGCATGTGCCATGGCCGAGAATGAATGGTTCACCGAGGAGGATATATTGCAGGCTATGGAGGCTATACGCCTCGATATGCTCGACCGCGAGAAGCTTACAAGCTGGATGTCAAGCTACACTCCGTCAACAACGCCTCGTCGCGTGGCTGTGATTATGGCAGGTAATATCCCATTGGTTGGTTTCTTTGACCTTCTGTGTGTGGTGATGAGCGGCCACCACTGCTACCTGAAGCCCTCGAGCAAGGATCGAGTGCTTATGGAGTATGTCGTTAACACACTGCGCGATATAGAGAGCTCAATACCAATATACACGTACGACGCCAACGACACATACGACATGGCTATCGCCACGGGTAGCGATGAGGCTCATAGATATTTCAGTGAGCACTTCGCCACGACGCGCGCACTGCTGCGTGGCAGCCGCCATTCGATAGCCGTGCTGCGCGGTGATGAGAGTCGCGAGGAGCTGGAGGGTCTTGTAAAGGATATAACCGCCTACTCGGGCTTGGGCTGTCGCTCCGTGTCTATGCTCTTCACACCTCGTGGCGTGTGCCCCGCCATCCCCCACTGCAAGCCCCATAATAGGAAACTTGACAATAACCTACGCTCGATGCGTGCACTATACACCATGCAGGGAGGCTCCTTTATAGATTGCGGTGGATTTATCATGCTTGGCGGAGAGGAGTTTCCGCGCTCGTTGGCACAGGTGACACTGCGCGAGTATGACGATATCTCGGAGGTCAGAGAGTGGCTATCGACGAACAGAGACTCGGTGCAGTGCGTGGTATCGCACGACGACATAGCAGGCTCTGTGCCCTTTGGCTATGCCCAGCGTCCGACGCTCACGGATTATGCCGATAGCGTGGATACGATGCTATTTCTTACAAATAAGAGAGCAAAATGAAAAGACTCCGAATGGATTGTACTTGGATGTACAGTCCATTCGGAGCTCTAATCGAAAGGTCACAGATGACCTATACAAATCGAAAAATTACTTCTTCGCTTCCTCTACAGAGACCTTGCGGAACTCCTTAAGAAGCTTCGTCAACTCCAAAGCGGCCTTACGAGCACGTGTGCCGGCTGCCTTATTATTCTTCTCTACCTGCAAAGCTGCGTTTGCTGCAAATGCCTCATACTGGGCGGCGATGTTCTCTACCAATGTTTTCATATTACAATAGTGTTTATAGGTTTTTCCAATGCAAAGTTATGAATTTATTTTTGGTTTGCAACTTTTTGTTCAACTTTTTCACTCATAATGATGTGATTTTCCGACATATCGGGCTATTTTGCCATACACATATTGTCAAAATACCTATTTATGGGGATTGCATCCACACACTATATTTTATACCTTTGCAAAAAAAATTAGAAAAATATATTCTTAAGGGAGGTTCGATAAATTAATATATGCGTTTAAGTGAGCTAAAGAAGGGTGAGACGGCTACGGTAGTCAAGGTGCTTGGCTATGGAGGCTTCCGTCGTCGTATAATAGAGATGGGCTTTGTGCGCGGTCAGGAGGTTACGGCCGTGTTCGATGCACCTCTGAAGGACCCTATAGATTATAACATCATGGGCTACGACATCTCGTTGCGTCGCAAGGAGGCTGAGATGATTGTTGTGATGACTCGCGAGGAGGCCGAGAGGCTTATACCGGAGCCCGAGGAGCGACGTATCGACGATGCCGATATCATGGAGCGCGCCGTGGAGCACAGCCACACGCATATCACCGTGGGGCTGGTCGGCAACCCCAACTCGGGCAAGACATCGCTCTTCAATGCGCTGTGTGGCCGTAGCGAACATGTGGGTAACTATAGCGGTGTTACGGTAGATGCCAAGCGTGGCACACTGCTGTATAAGGGATACACCATAGAGATTACCGACCTGCCGGGCACCTATGCTCTTGCGGCATACTCGCCCGAAGAGATATATGTGCGACGACATATCATCGAGAACACGCCCGATATCATCGTCAATACAGTTGTGGCCTCAAACCTCGAGCGCAACCTCTACCTCACCACCGAGCTTATCGACATCAGCCCCAAGATGATTATCGCACTGAATATGTACGACGAGCTGGAGCGTAGCGGTGCGCAGTTCGATCACAAGGCGCTGGGAGAGATGATAGGCGTGCCGATGATACCTATGGTCACACACTCTATGCGTGGTCGCGAGGAGCTTCTCGACACGATTATCGCCGTGCACGAAAACCGCGACAGCCGCGTACGACATATACATATCGGCTACGGCTCTGTCATCGAGGAGCACCTCGAGCCCATAAATGCCGATATGCGTCGCCACCGCGAGGAGCTTGTTGCACACTTCCCGCCCCGATACTTCGCACTGAAGATGATTGAAGGAGATAAGGAGGTGATGAAACTTATTGAGTCGGCACCCCACTATTCGCGCTGGACAAAGATGTCCGCAACGGCTCGCACAGAAATCGAGAGCGCCCTGGGCGAAGATATCGAGACGGCCATAGCCAACCATAAATATGGTTTTATCTCGGGAGCATTGAAGGAGACCTTTGTGGCGACCCAGCGTGTACGCAACACACTGGGTGATAAGCTCGACGCCATTGTCACACATCGCATCTGGGGCTTCCCCATCTTCTTTGCGCTGATGTGGTTTATGTTCTACTGCACCTTTACGCTGGGTGCTTACCCGCAAGAGTGGATAGATGCAGGCATTGCGTGGCTTTATGACCGAGTACATGGCATGATGCCCGAGGGCCCCTTGCGCGATATGCTTACGGATGGCGTGATAAATGGCGTGGGCAGCGTGCTCGTCTTCCTGCCCAACATCATGATACTATATCTCTTTATCTCCTTCCTCGAAGACTCGGGATATCTGGCCCGCGCAGCCTTTATCATGGACAAAGTTATGCACCGCATGGGCGTACACGGCAAGTCGTTTATACCCCTGGTCATGGGCTTCGGATGTAACGTACCGGCAATCATGGCGTGTCGCACCATCGAGTGTCGCACCTCGCGACTTATAACCATCATGGTTGTACCCTTTATGTCGTGTAGTGCCCGACTACCTATATACATGATGATTGTGGGCACCTTCTTCGCCAACCATGCCGGCACGGTGCTCTTCCTACTCTATGTGCTCGGCATGCTTATGGCCGTAATCTCGGCACGCCTTATGCGTCGCTTTATGTTTCAGAAGCAGGAGGCTCCATTCGTTATGGAGCTTTCACCCTACCGCCTGCCCTCGCTAAAGACCACACTGCGACATATGTGGAGCAAGTGTGCGCAGTATATCAAGAAGATGGGTGGGCTGATACTTATAGCCTCGATTGCCGTGTGGCTCCTGAGCTACTACCCCCGCCCCGAGGTGGAGGAGGGTCAGCCATCGAATGTCGGCTACGAGCAGTCGTATATGGGTCGTATAGGCGCGTTTTCGGAGCCCATATTTAGACCTATGGGGCTCGGCTGGCAGGCCTCTGTAGCCCTTATCTCGGGCATACCCGCCAAGGAGATTGTCGTGAGCACGATGAATGTCCTCTATGCACATCCGGATGAGGAGGTGGGCGATGAGGAGCTATCGGCCACGGCGCGCGACCGCATAGTGAGCAGCATGACTACACCCTCGGCCATAGCCTTCCTGATATTTGCACTGCTCTACCTGCCGTGCATAGCTACGATTATAGCTATTGCCGGCGAGCTTAACTGGCGTTGGGCTGTAGGCTCGGCTATATATAACACGGCCATAGCATGGATATTGGCATGGGGAGCATATCACCTAACTATGTTAATAATGTGATTGTTATGAGCTGGCAGGAGTGGATAATAGCAGCTATTGCAGTGGTTGTGGCAATCATCGTGGTACGACGTATTTGGCACCTCTTCACATGTGGCACGACACAATGTTCGTCGTGCGACAAGGAGTGCCCGCATAGAAAGGGATAACGGGATGAAAGTGGAAAGGGCAAAGTGCAAAGATGAAAGTGGAAAGTGTAATGAGCTAATATGAGTCGCATACTACTTCATAGAAGCCCTAATGATTGAGAGGGCGAGAATGACCTCTTATCACAACAAATCAATTTGTTGTCAGAAGGGGTTAGATAATTCGTTAGCGGAAGTAGATGACCCCTTATCACTACAAATTTGTTGTCAGAAGGTTGCAGATGTGGTCTTGACATGAAATTAGGCTGGATGGATAGTACTTGAATGTACATTCCATTCAGCCTAATGATTGAAAGGCCGCAGATGCTGCCTTATCACAACAAATTACTCGGGTTTCTCAATACGTTGATTGTTTATACGCATCATCTGACGTATAGACTGCTTAAGACGTTGTGGCTCAATGTTTCGTTTAATAACCGAATCGTGCGCCAAAGATATACCTCCGGTCTCCTCGGACACGGCGATGATGATAGCGTCGGACACCTCGCTCATGCCGAGAGCTGCGCGATGACGCATGCCATACGACTTGGGTACAGCCTGCTGCGTGCTCGGAAGAACACACTTCGCCGCCACAACCCTATCGCCGGCAATGACAACACCTCCGTCATGCAGAGGGGCATTCTTAAAGAATATATTCTCAAGGAGAGGCGTCGAGACCTTGGCATCGATAGAGATACCGCTCTCGACAACAATGCTGATGTCGCTCGACTGCTTGATTATAATCAGGGCACCAACCTTCTGCTCGCCCATCTCGCGGCAAGCCTCGACGATGGCATCGAGCTCTATCTCCGCCTGCTGCTTGCGGTTGCGGAGATTGAAGATACGCGAGAGCCACTCGAAGCGCTCACGCTGACGACCTATAACCTGAAGGAAGTGACGTATCTCGGGCTGAAAGATGATGAGTATCGCCAGAACGCCGACAGAGATTATCTGACCAAGGATTGTCGAGAAGAGAACAAGATTGAAGGTCTTAACAAGAATCCATACCAGATATATCACAAAGATGCCGACCATAATATATGGCGCACTTGTACCCTTCATGGCACGATAAAGACCATAAAGCAGTGACGACACCAGGAGAATGTCTATGACATCAACAAAGGTGAAAGGTATAAATCCCATCTTCTACAACGTTTTTATTGTTCAAGCCCTATTGCGGTGCGAAATTAGTCAAAAAATTGCCGACTTGCAAATGCAAATCGGCAATTTTAGCATACGTCGCATAAAAACCACTACTTCGCAGCAGTCTCCGCAGCGTAGAGCTGATCTATGGCCTTGAGCACAAGATCCGAGATGTTGAGCGTAGGATCGGCATCGACAACCGACACGGCATTAAGAATCATCTTGTAGCGACCATCGGCATTAATCTCGTCAACGGCACGACGTGTAAAATCCTGAAAACGATTCATCAATACCATCTGCTCCTCGGTCAACGCCTGCTCCTCCTTCTGCAGAGCCTCACCCTCCTTCTGCATAGAGTTCTGAAGAGCCGTCATGCGTGTCTGTATAGACTCGCCCTTCTTCTGCAACTCGGCCTGTTTCTGCTGTGCATTAAGCGTGGTAATCAGGCCCTTGGCATAGTCCTGCTCAAGCTTTGCTGCATCACCCTGCAGCTTATTATACTCCGACGCCAACGACTGCTCCTTCTTCGCCAAAGACTCCTGCGTAGCAAGCATCTTCTTCTGGAACTCATCCACCTTCGCCTCAAGGGCCTTACCCTCCGATGCGTAGAGCTGGCTTGCCGACATGATATAGTCGAGGTCAATATACACAACATCGCCACTTGCCACACACTCAACAACCTGCACCTCCGCAGCATTACTCTCCACGGCAACAGCATCACCCTTCTTTGCACTATCGCAAGCCGTGAACACCGAAGCTACGGCAAAGAGAAACAAAAGACTCTTTTTCATAATTTTTATTCTTTGTTTAGTTAATTTTCGCAATTCAAAGCCCAAAGGTACGAAAATTTATTTACATTTGTAGAAATTTTGTAATTATTTTCAAAACCTCAAATATTGAAGTTTTACTATGTACGAATATATATCGGGCACAATAGCCGAGGCTACACCCACCTATGCTGTGATTGAGGCAGCGGGCGTGGGCTACTACATCAACATCTCACTGAAGACCTATGCCGACATTGAGCACGCCGAGCAAGCACGCTTATATGTGCACTTTATCGTGCGCGAGGATCAACAAGTCCTCTTCGGCTTCTCGTCGAAAATCGAGCGCGAGCTCTTCCGTCAACTGATAAGCGTCTCGGGGGTGGGCGGTAACACGGCGCGCATGATACTCTCGACATATACACCCACGGAACTGCAAAACATTATCGCCACGGAGAATGCCGTACTGCTGAAGAATGTCAAGGGTTTAGGTCTTAAGACAGCGCAGAAGATTATCGTCGAGCTCTCGGGCAAGATGCTCGAACTTGGAGCAAGCGATATGATGCTATCGAGTGCGACACGTCAAAGCTCTAACCAAACCTTCGACGAAGCTTTGGCGGCACTATCGCTACTCGGCTTCCAGAAGAGTGCCACGGAGAAGGTTCTCACGGCAATCTTCAAGGAGAGCCCCACGCTTCCCGTTGAGGAGGCTATACGCGCAGCACTGAAACGCCTATAACCGAAAGCGACTTTTTCTACGAAAAAGCGAGGCCTTTGCAAAATATTTATTAAATTTGCACGATTATATAGTTATGAAGAGCATAAGCCATATTTTTATATCTATACTACTCGTTGTAGCCATGCTCCTCGGGTGGTCGTGCGAGAATGAGATGGACACACAGCTAACCTCGCAGCAGAACGCCATAAAGAGCTATCTCGGAGGACAGCATAAGCCACGCCTAATTCCCGAGGAGGAGGTGTCGGAGTCACTCGACGAAGAGCCTCAATTCTACACGCAGTGGGGATTGGATGCATTCCGCTACATAGCCACCTACTATGATGAGGGGCGCGACAGTCGTACCGAGATAACGAAGGGTGCGACCATCAAGATTATATATTCGGCATACGTATTTACAAATGGTGCACCCTCCATATCTGCACTCTTCGCCACCAACGATCCTGTGAATATCGAGCAGCTGCAGAGCCTTGGGCTCAACACCTCATATGAGTGGTCGAGCGAGCCCATGGAGATAACCCTCGGTAAGGGTGAGCTTCTATCAAGCCTCGAGAGAGCGATTATAGGTTGTCGCGAGGGAGATAGCATAGAGGTATATCTCACCTACGTAAAATCTTATGGCGAGAAGTTTATAGGCTTGGTACCTGAAAAGTCCTCGGTAGTATGGTTTATAAATATCCAAAGTGTTAATTAACAGAACAGCATAGAGATGAAATACCGCATACTTATCATCGCCGTGATACTCGGCATCCTCAACGTAGCATGTATCAAGGAGCCGAATATCAGTTATAAGGATCTTGAGCAACGCTCACTCAAGGCGTGGATAGAGAAGCACCACCCCGAGCTGGTTAAGAACTACCAGGCGGAGGGTGGCTACTATGTCGAGGTGCTCGATGCAGGCGTGGCAGACTCGACATCCGTGACGGGCAAGGATGTATGGTTGTGGTACGACTTCACGGGCCGTGACCTCGATGGCAATGTGTGTGAGACACGCAGCGCCAACCTCGCAGAACTACTCGGTACATATACCGCATATACACACTATGTTCCGGCCTATCGTTTCAGTGGTAAGGAGTCACACTCGTTACTCGAGGGCACATACCTTGCCACCTTCAATGCACTCGACATCTGGAACGAGGAGAGTCAGAGCATGGATAAGTTCGAGGTACGTTACGGCACCAAGCTACGTTTATACCTCCCCTCATCACTCGTGGAGGAGGGCAGCGGTTTAATTGGTGATGGCGGCTATGAGGGTGAGTTTGCCCTCGATAGTAATCGCCCTATGATTGTCGAGATGAAGGTATATGGACACGTTACAAATCCCGTAGCCTACGAAGGTAATCGTGTGGATGCTTTCACAAACATAAACGGAGGCCTATGTCTTGAACATGCCTCAAAGAATCAGGAAGAGAAGGCATCGAAAAGCCACTACCGTCGTCATATGACACGTGGCCAGAGCAGCGATAGTGACAACAGCAAGGCCGAGGCACGTGTCATGGAGTTCTTCGATGGTCGCTGGCACCAGGCCGTAGATACTATGGCGCACCTATATGTAAACTACGCCTACTCGCCTGCAACCAAGACCTTCGACTACAATGCCGTAGGCGCAGATACGCTGATGTATCCCATGGAGAACATCTACGATGCTGGCAAGATATATGGCAACGACGCCCTTGCCGGCCTCGACGCTCGTATCAATCAGGCTCTTGTCGAGCGTTTTGGCGCCGGTATATCGGGCGAGGAGGTGCTCGAGGCCGACTCGCTACACACACAAGCTACGGCAAAGATATGGTATATAGGACGCTTCCTCGACGGCTTTATCTTCGACACCAACATTGACGAAGTGCGCGAGATTGTTTATGGCGAGGTAGCAAGTGCCGGTAAGGCGTTAGAGTTCGACACCAAGAATGTGGATGAAAACAAATATATTCCGATGTGGAATCACGCCATACCCACGTTGCGCTATGGTCAGTGGGCGGCACTGCTCGCCGTATCGACATATGGCTACGGCATATCGGGACAGGTAGGCTCACACACCACAACCGAGGATAACTCCTCAACCAACGCCTACTACGACTATATGAACTACTACAACTACATGAACTATATGAATAGCTACTACGGCTATGGCTATGGCAACATGTACAACAATGGCTACTACGGCTATAACCCCTACTACTACGGCTATAACAATCCTACGATAGATAGCGGAGATAGTCAGACGGTGATTACAACAACCACCTCAACCGAGATACCGGCCTTCTCGCCCCTGCTCTTTCAGATATTCGTAGAGAAGTAGCGCACAACGATTGACGACAACAATAACCTAAACAGAACTATAACCATGAGACGTATTATCTCTCCGTCGGTGCTCTCTGCCGACTTCGGAAATCTTAACCACGACCTCGATATGCTTAATCGCTCGGCTGCCGAGTGGGTACATGTAGATGTTATGGATGGCGTTTTTGTTCCCAATATCTCGTTTGGCTTTCCGCTGATGAAGCCTCTGCGCAAGGGCACGACAAAGGTTCTCGATGTCCATCTTATGATTACGGCACCCGAGAAGTATGTTGCACGTTTCGTGGAGGCTGGTGCCGACTACGTAACCTTCCACTATGAGGCTACGGAGAATATCGAGGAGTGTATCGACCTTATCCGCAAGGCGGGTGCCAAGGTGGGTATCTCGATTAAGCCCGGTACCGAGCCAGAGGTGTTGGATAAGTGGCTCGAGAAGCTTGACCTTGTGCTTGTCATGAGTGTGGAGCCCGGCTTTGGAGGTCAGAAGTTTATGCCCTCGTCTATCGCCAAGTGCGAATACCTTGCAAAGAAGAAGGCGGAGCTCGGTCTTCACGACCTTATCATCGAGGTGGATGGCGGCATCTCGGCCTCAAACTCACGTCTGCTATTCAATGCCGGTGCCGAGGCATTGGTTGCCGGCAGCTCGGTATTTGGTGCCGAGAGCCCCGAGCAGTCCATCGTAGATATGCTTAACTCATAAAGAGATACCGCAATAGATGATATCGCTCGATAACCTCACCGTAAGCTACGGAGGCTGGACTCTCTTTGACAACATCTCGTTCATGATTAACCCCAAGGACCGCATAGGCCTTGTGGGTAAGAATGGCGCGGGAAAGACTACCCTATTGCGTATAATCACGGGCGAGCAGCAACCTACCGAGGGCGCTGTATCTATCAATGGAGAGTGCTCGATTGGCTACCTGCCACAGCAGATGCGCGTGGCCGACACTACCACCCTCGTAGCCGAGACGGCCAAGGCCTTCGATGAGGTTCTCAAGATTGAGGCCGACATCGAGCGACTGACTACAGAGATAGCATCGCGCACGGATTATGAGTCGGCAGAGTATGCCGAGCTTATACATCGCCTCAATGATGCCAATGACCGCTACCATATCCTTGGTGGCGACACGCGCGAGGCCGATATCGAGCGCACCCTGCTCGGCTTGGGATTTAAACGCACCGACTTCGAGCGCCCTACGCGCGAGTTCTCGGGAGGCTGGCGCATGCGCATTGAGCTGGCAAAGCTGCTATTGCGTCGTCCCTCGATATTCCTGCTCGATGAGCCTACAAACCATCTCGACATCGAGAGTATTCAGTGGCTGGAGGAGTATTTGAAGAACTATAACGGTGCGGTGTTGCTCATCTCGCACGACCGTGCCTTTCTCGATAATGTCACGACACGCACCATAGAGCTCTCGCTCGGCAAGGTCTATGATTACAAGGTGCCCTACTCGAAGTTTGTGGTGCTCCGCGCCGAGCGTCGCGCTCAGCAGATGGCCGCCTACGAAAATCAACAGCGCATGATTGAGAAGACCGAGGAGTTTATCGAGAAGTTCCGCTATAAGCCCACGAAGAGTAATCAGGTGCAATCACGCGTGAAGCAGCTGGAGCGTCTGGAGCGTATAGAGGTCGATGATGAGGATTTATCACGTCTGAACATCAAGTTTCCCCCCGCGCCTCGCTCGGGACAGATTGTTGCCGATGTCAAGGGTGTGGGTAAGGCCTTTGGTGAGAAACGTATATTCTCGGGTGCAGAGTTCACTATTGAGCGCGGACAGAAGATTGCACTCGTGGGTCGCAATGGCGAGGGCAAGACGACATTCGCCCGCATGCTTATCGGCGAGCTCGAAAAGACGGAGGGAGAGATAAAGCTCGGTGCAAATGTCAATATCGGCTACTACGCACAAAATCAGGATGACCTGATGGATGGCGAGTTCACGGTATTCGACACCTTGGATCGTGTGGCTGTGGGCGATATACGTACACGCCTACGCGACATCCTCGGAGCCTTTCTCTTCCGTGGCGAGGATATCGACAAGAAGGTTAAGGTGCTCTCGGGTGGTGAGCGTTCACGTTTAGCCATGGCGCGCCTTATGCTTGAGCCCTACAACCTTTTGGTGCTCGACGAGCCTACAAACCACATGGATATGCGCTCAAAGGATATCCTTAAAAGTGCCCTGCAGAAGTATGACGGCACGGTGGTCGTAGTGTCGCACGACAGAGAGTTTCTCGATGGCTTGGTCGATCGCATATATGAGTTCCGCGATGGTGGCGTGAGAGAGTACCTTGGCGATATATGGTACTTTCTCGAGAAGCGCAAGGTGGAGTCGCTGCAAGAGATTGAGCGCCACGATAAGCCTACCGCAGCAAAGGCCGTGGAGAACACCACGGGCAAGCTATCATACGAACAGAAGAAGGAACAGGAGAAGCTGCTACGTAAGCTGCGCAAGGCCGTAGAGATGGTCGAGGAGGAGCTGGCAAAGGTGGAGAAGGAGATTGCGACATACGATGCACGCTTTGCCGCAGCAACGGAGTATAACGCCGAGGAGTATAATGCCTACAACAAGCTTAAGGAGCAGTATGACCACCTTATGCATGAGTGGGAGAAGGCATCCTATGAGTTGGAGATAACAGAACAAAGCTAACACGCAATATGGAGAAGGAGAACATTATTTTTGGCATACGTCCCGTAGCCGAGGCTATAGAGGCACGCCGACAGATCGAGCGTATATATATAAAGAAGGGGGCCGAGGGTCAGCTGATGAATGACCTCAAGGATCTTATGGCGCGCCACCATCTGCGCTGGCAGGAGGTGCCCATCGAGAAGCTCAACCGCCTGACAAAGGGTAACCATCAGGGCGTGGTGGCACAGATTGCCGCCATAGAGTATGTCACGGTGGAGGATATACTGGAGCGCGTGCCCGAGGATGAGACACCACTTATCGTACTCTTCGATGGCGTGACCGATGTACGCAACTTCGGAGGTATAGCTCGCTCGGCAGAGTGTGCCGGAGCCCATGGTCTTATCACCCCGCTAAAGAACTCTGCACCCGTCAATGGCGACGCTATACGCTCATCGGCAGGTGCCCTGCAGAATATCCCAGTATGTCGTGTAGGCTCGATACGCAACACGCTGAAGTCACTGCAAATGGAGGGTTTTCAGATTGTTGCTGCAACGGAGAAGAGCCGCAAGTTGCTCTACGATGCCGACTTTAAGAAGCCTACGGTAATAGTCATGGGTGCCGAGGATAAGGGTATATCGAAGGAGGTATTGAAGCTCTGCGACGAGCAGTTAGCTATTCCTCTTATCGGACATACCGAGTCACTCAACGTAGCTGCCGCAGCCGCCATCATGCTCTTCGAGGTGGTGCGCCAGCGTATAGGCGACTAATGACGATAATACGACATAAGGTATTGGGAGATATAGAGTGTGTGCGCTCGATGCGTGCACGCTCTATTCGTCTTGTTGTGCGTGGCGACGGCTCACTACGCCTCACCTACCCTCTCTTCGCTTCACGCAGTTGCGCCATAGCCTTTGCCGAGAGCCGCATAGAGTGGATAGAGAACACACGCTCACGCCTTAAGGAGCGACTTACCTCCATCCCCACAATCACTCGCGAGGAGGTGGCACGACTGCGCAAGGAGGCACACCGCATGCTGCCCACGATGGTCGCAACACTCGCCTCACGTCACGGCTTTCAATACACCTCGCTACGCATCTCCTCGGCACATACACGCTGGGGCTCATGCTCCGGTCGTAACGGCATATCGTTATCGCTCTTTGTGATGCTCCTCCCCGACCACTTGCGCGAGTTCATCATCCTGCATGAGCTCTGCCACACACTTTACCACAACCACTCGGCAGCCTTTCATGCGCTCCTCGACACCCTTGTCGAGGGTAAAGAGAAGGCCCTCAACCGTGAGTTGAAGGCCTATCGTATTCCGCATATAGAGTAGCTTACTCCACACACTCGACATGCATAAAGATATCCTCGGGCAACGATAACTCGGGCCGATGGTCATATATAGCAAATACCGCAGAGCCCGAGCCCGACATCGAGGCGTAAAGCGCACCGGCAGCGAGCAACGTCTGCTTCAGCTCCGCAATCGCAGGATGTGCTACGAGGATATGAGGCTCAAAGTCATTAACCACACTACCCTGCCACGCGGAAATAGGCTGGCGTAGTAGCTCCTTAAGGTTACGCACAGGCACTCGCGGCCTAACACCGCGATATGCCTCGGCCGTAGATACCCCTTCAGAGGGCTTTGCTACGACCAGATACTTTCCGCGAAGATCGATATCCACGCGCTCCATAATCTCACCACGCCCCGTGCAGAGCATCGCCTCGTTATAGACAAAGAAGGAGGTATCGCTACCAAGCTCCGCAGCGAGCACAGCAAGCGTAGGCCTATCCAGTCCGATGTGATATATCTCGTTGATGGCGACGATAACCGCCGTAGCATCCGAGGATCCACCACCAAGACCTGCACCAAAGGGCACACGCTTATCCAAAGTGATAGCCACACCACCCACGCCATAGCGCTCCTGCATGAGTCGCGCAGCGCGCACACAAAGGTTCTTATCATCGGCGCAATCTATGATTATGCCGTGCGAGGTGAAACATACACCATCACCCTCCTGACGTTCCACATCAACTACATCGTAGAGCTCCCTTACGGGTATCATCACACTCTCAAGGTCGTGATATCCATCCTCGCGCCTACGCAGAACGTGCAAACCGAGGTTTATCTTACAGTTGGCATTAAGACGCATGACAGACAAATGCAGATAGGAAGATAAGATACAATGCAGGGAACAATAAAATCCATAGCGAGGCCTTTGCCCAGCGCACCGAGCTTCGGCCATACTGCTCGGCTGTAGCAGCATCCCCGGCCTGCCATCTATTATCCGACTTAAAATAGTAGATTAACGAGGCGATGCCACAAGGCCAAAACAGGAGCAACGACACGATGCTCCACCCTATACTATTATATGGATTTACGCCGCAATTCTGTGCATTGCAGGATTCAGTAGAGCCAAACGGGCCTTCAAGAATGTATCCACAATGGGGACATCGACTGATGGTTGATGCCACAAGACCACCACACTCCGGACAAATACGTGCTGCCATAGACTTAATAATTATATATTGTTTATTAGATATATGCAAAGATAGTGATAATTTTTTATTTTATCGAGACTTTTATCGGTATAGTTGTTGGGAGGGAGGCTGTGTAACAAAAAAATTAGGAATATGAAACACACAATCAAACTACACATCGGGATTATAGCCATGGCGCTATCCCTGCCCGTGATGCTGCAGGCGCAGACACCGCGACGCACACTTGTAGGCGAGTGGCGCGAGGGCGACTACATCGTAAGACGATATATCACCGAGGATAAGACACCTCACAGCGACGAATATGAGGTGTTCTTCGCCATAAACTCGGCAGATGCAAATATCAACTTCGAGAATAACGACAAGGAGATAGCGGCCATGGATGCCCTATTTCTAAACATTAAGGGCGACACGCTCAAACATATAACCTCCATCGCCATTGAGGGTATAGCCTCGCCCGATGGCACGGTGGCACACAACAGCACGTTAGCACGTCAACGTGCACAGCACCTCGCCACAATGATAGCCAAGCGCTACAACCTACCGACAAACGAGATTGCCATAACCTCGCATGTCGAGCCATGGAGCGCAACAACAGATGCGCTGGAGCATTCGAAGCTAAACAACCGCAACGACCTGATACGCATCGTCAACACCGACGAAGCACCTATGGTCGTGGATAAACGACTAAAAAGGGAGGACGAAGCATGGCAGTATCTCAAGGAGGATGTGCTCCCCGATATGCGTCGCGCCATAGTCACGGTGACATATACCGCAGACCGAAGTTCCGAGAGCCGCGAATATTCGCCACCCAAGCCCGAGGTGATAGCCGTAGTGGATGAGTATATCGTCGAGGAGCGCCCCCGACATCACGGCAAGCACAGGCGACATAAGGTTGTCGTAGTGAACGAATGGGAGGGAGTTATAATAGACCTTGGTGGCGAGACCGAGGGGTATGCGGCCGAATAATAGTACGCATTGAAGGAATAACACTCAAAAATTTGCATAAATAAATTCGTTTTGCTATCTTTGCATAATAGCTAAAGCAAACGAAATTCATAAAAAATAATAAAACTAATACGATTATGGCAAATTTACGAGTATTGAAGAAGGAGATTGACTACCGTTTGGAGGAGTTTGTTTTCGATTGCGAGATGGCAGCATTCTTTCAGCCCAATAAGGAGGAGCAGATTGTAGAGCTTATGCAGAAGGGCGTAGAGCTACGTAACATCCTCTTTGTTAAGGCTATGAACCCTGCCGAGCCCAAGAACCGCTCGCTCACAAAGAAGCACTATGCTGCATTGCGTCGCGACATGGCAGAGAGCTTCGCAGGCCTCTTTGCTGACTTAAGCGCAGTGTGCCAGTAATAGATTTTACCGAATAATAAATGTGGGTGACTAAAAGTAAAAAACAGTCACCCACATTTTGTTTTGCGAGTCAGCCTCGTTTTGCTCGAAGGTTATTCAGCCTCTTTTTAGTCGCCCTACTCGGCAATAAGCGACGCCACATCCACCTCATTTATACGTCCCTGCGCAAAGAGTATCGTGCGCGAAGGATACTGCTCGATAAGCGAGATATTATGCGTGGACATAACCACGGCACAACCCTTTTTCGCAATAGTCTGAAATATATCCATAATACCCTCGGCAGTGACCGGGTCGAGGTTACCCGTAGGCTCATCAGCCAGGATAAGACGCGGATTATTGAGCAGTGCACGAGCTATAGTCAGGCGCTGCTGCTCACCTCCCGAGAGCTCAAAGGGCATCTTATAGCTCTTATGCGCCAAGCCCACAAGATCGAGCACCTCGCCTATACGACGACGCATGCCCTCCTCATTATCCCAGCCCGTAGCTCGCATAACATCGTAGAGGTTGAGAAAGACATTACGGTCGGTGAGTAGTTGAAAATCCTGAAAGACAATACCCAACGAACGACGCAGCATAGGTATCTGACGACGACGCAGACGCTTCAGGTCGAAGCCCACGACCGAGGCCTCACCCTCGGCAATATCCACCTCGCCATATAGGGCCTTGAGCAAGGAGCTCTTACCCGTACCTACACGTCCGATGAAATAGACAAACTCACCCTCGTCGATTGTAAGATTTACATCCGAGAGCACGAGGTCGTGCTCCTCTCTCACCTTGCGCCCTGCGCCACCATGATATATAGATACGTTGTGTAGGTCTATGACACGTCTGCCCATTGTAATGATAGTCTAATTAGTAATGTAGCGCAAATGTAAAAAATATTTTTGTGTTCCGCAAAATTTTCACTACTTTTGCACCGCATTGGAATTGCCACTGATGCAACACAACGGACACATCTGCGAGAGATATCTCTCAAAGGTAATGTTTGGGATATTTGTTGGAAGCTATTTTTGTGTAGATTGTGCTTTTGGCTTTGAAGGCAATAGTTGACCTATTGACAAAAAGTCAAAACAATAAGATACCAAAATGCAACGTTCAACAGTGCCGAAAAATAGAAGATGATGTTTTTGGTATTTGTTGAGATTGGTTGGAAGCTATTTTTGTGTAGATTGTGCTTTTGGCTTTGAAGGCAATAGTTGATCTATTGACAAAAAGTCAAAACAATAAGATACCAAAAAGCAACGTTCAACAGTGCCGAAAATAGAAGATGATGTTTTTGGTATTTGTTGAGATTGGTTGGAAGCTATTTTTGTGTAGATTGTGCTTTTGGCTTTGAAGGCAATAGTTGACCTATTGACAAAAAGTCAAAACAATAAGATACCAAAAAGCGACGTTCAACAGTGCCGAAAATAGAAGATGATGTTTTTGGTATTTGTTGAGATTGGTTGGAAGCTATTTTTGTGTAGATTGTGCTTTTGACTTTGAAGGCAATAGTTGACCTATTGACAAAAAGTCAAAACAATAAGATACCAAAAAGAGCGACAAGAAAGCCAACAAATACCAGAAACAGCATCTTAAAGGGGGTGACCGGTTTTGACAGCAGGTAGAATTCGATTGTAAGCATGTCGAGCCTTGTGTGGGGTCTCGTAAAACTGAACGCTCAAGCTATAAATGGCAATAACAATTACGCACTCGCTGCCTAATTTTCAGGGAAAATTGGCTTAATTGCGTGGCCCAAGGAGGTCGTGCGACGAGTATCCCGAGAGGTCGTTCCGCTCTTTAACGACTTTCTCACTATGGGGTATCATCAATTTAGAGATAGTGCGGCA
>JAZNFC010000035.1:0-11708 GCA_045588935.1 Alistipes sp.
AGTCGTGACGATTGCTCTTCATGTGCTCGGTAAGGTGGTTGATACGGTAGGTGAATAACGCGATCTGGCTCTCGGGTGAGCCTGTGTCGGTTGTTGACTTGCCGTACTGGCCAAACAACTCCTGCTTCTTTTCAGGTGTCAAATACATAAAATTAAATAGTTTTATGGTGCGCATCCCGCTCATTTCCCGAGGATTACGCGCCTGGTTCCACTCCACGACAGATCATCCTTACCATAGATTCTGCCGGAGCGTGCGGCAAAGATACGTTTTTTTTTCCTGATTACCAAAGCCTTTTTCAAAGAAAAAGATAAAACATTCATCACATGGCAAAAATTATCAAACAAAAACCGCAAGACAACATCGCAATTACACCCCTATTCTATGAGAAATGCAGAGATTCAAACAAGCTTCAATACGCTATATTTTATATCCTTATTACAATGCAATATACCCTTACAATATGAAAAAATACCGAATAAAAAAGACTACAAATAGATTACCCGCCAATAAGATATTCTCCCATATTTCTCATGCAAAAGGAAAAATATTGGGTAAAAATGGTGGAAAATTGTAAATTTTCGCTACCTTTGTTGGGTTAAATATAGCAGTTGAAATGATAGCCACGATAAAGAGCACGATATACACAATCGCAATGACCACATTAATGGTCTTTGTGTTATTGAGTTGCACGCCGCAGAAGGAGTATATCTCCATCAGCGGCAATGCGCTTGGTACCAACGTGCAAGTAAAGTGCCAAACGGATGTTTCGAGCAAAAAACTTATCGAGGTTATACGCAGTGTCGATAGCGATGCCAAAGCTTCGATGTCGATATTCAACCCCGAGTCGCTACTATCGAAGATTAACCGCGGCGAGACCGACTCGTTAGATAGTCATATATCTCATCTTATTGGCGTATCTCGTGAACTATACGACATGAGCAATGGGGCATATGACATCACCGTGAAGCCTCTAACCGACGCTTGGGGCTTTGGTCATGAAGAGAGGAATGCAACGCCCAATATCGACTCGTTACTGCAGTTCATCGGGCTCGACAAGATTGAAATATGCAATGGGCATCTTGTACGTAGCGACTACCGCACACAGATAGACCTAAACTCCATAGCCAAGGGCTATACCGTGGATTTATTGGCACAGCGACTCGAAGAGTTGGAGATTGACAACTACATGGTAAATATCGGAGGTGAGATAAGATGTCGTGGTGTAAATGCAAGCGGACACAACTGGAGCATTGGCATCGAGACTCCCTATGATGGTAACGTCGCGATGGATTCGATAGAGAAGATTATCAAGGCGTCAGATTGCGCTATGGCGACATCGGGCAACTATCGACGCTTCTACCGTACCGAGAGTGGCGACAAGGTGGTGCACACCATCGACCCACGCACAGGTTACTGCGTTGTGAGCGACCTTCTCTCCGTGACGGTCATTGCACCCACATGCACTGAAGCAGATGCCGCAGCCACGATGTTTATGGCTATGGGCTCGACGGGTGGAGCCTTGGAGCTTGCCAAGCGTTGCGAGCAGGAGAGGGGATGGAAGTACTATTTTATCTACGCAAGCTGCTACGGCTATCGTGTGGAGTGCAGCGAGGAGCTAAAGTAAGTTGAAGCGCATGAAGGGGCTACTACTATACAACACCAAGGCGGGCAAGGGTCGCATAAATGGCCACATAGAGCCTATCGTGGAGATATTTCGCAAGCACGAGATTGAGCTGTTGCCTCGAGCCGTAGAGTTCGACCGCAACCCCTTTGATGACGCTGCGGAGTGTAAGTTGGCGATTGTATGTGGCGGTGATGGCACGTTGAACTATGTGGTAAACTGCATGCGTGAGCGCAGTTTGGATATCACCCTCGGCATTATTCCCGCGGGCACGGCCAACGATTTTGCCGGAGCTCTCGGCATGCCGCGAAACATTCTCCGTGCAGCGCGTAAGATTGCCTCGGGCGAGGAGCGCATGGTGGATTGCGGTGTAGTCAACGGACGTCACTTCATCAATGTCTTGAGCTTTGGTGTGCTGACGACAACATCGCAACATACACCCGATAAGGTGAAGCGACGCATAGGCAAGTTGGCGTACATACGTGTCGGCATGAAGGATCTATTCCACATGCACCGCATGCCGCTACACGTCAAGAGCGACAAAGAGGAGTTTGATATCGACGCTCTGATGTTTCTCGCCTTCATTGGTGAGACTGCGGGTCGCTTCCGCTTGGCGCGCAAGGCGAAGATAGATGATGGCTTGCTCGATGTGCTGATACTCGAGTACCATGACATCGTCACCACGTGCTGGAATATGCTACGCTACCTATGTGGTGGCAGGCCCCGGGCTGTGCATTACATGCAGACGACGAATATTGAGATAAGCAACGTGCTACATGAAGATACGGATGTCGATGGACAGCGTGGTCCCGACTTTCCGATACGTGTACACTGCGACATGTCGAGCATACGTGTACGCTGCTAATCTCAACAACGAAATAGATAACATTTAAGGTATAAAGACCTAAAATAGATGAAGCAAGATGGAATAAAGAGGGCCTCGATTGAGAGGCTTAAGTCGCGTTTCGAGACGGCATACTACTCCGAGGATATGGTCATCACGCCACTGGTGATGTTTCGCGAGCTTGACGATATCACAGCCCTTATTCAGGGTGTGTCGATAGGTGTCACGGTGAGTGGTACTGCCAAGATAAAGATTAACGGCAAGCTACATGAGCTGCGCCCCAACACACTCTTTATCTTCAACGAGAATACGGTTGTCGAGCAGGTGAAGGCCTCGATACGCTCATCGGGATATATGATTACCTACTCACGACAGTTCCTCAACAGCATACATGTCGATACGCAGGACCTGATATCGATATATCACGGTTTCCTGAATGAGCCTTGTGTGCAGGTAGCTCCCGAGGAGGCAAGCTACATACACGACATCTCGAAGTTGATGCGCTCGGTACTGTGTGACTACAAGCCTACGGCCATCCGTGAGAAGATTATCAGCTCACTCTTTGCAGCGATGTTTCACTACGTCATGGGCATCCTTCAGCGACACAGTCTGCCGAATAACGGCTCTGTGAGCAACCGCACAGATGAGCTCTTCAATCGCTTTCTTGAACTGCTGCGTGAGAATTGCAGCACGGAGCGCAGCGTGGAGTTCTACGCCTCGAAGATGGGTATCACACCCAAGTATCTCTCGCTTATACTCAAGAAGAAGAGTGGCCGCAACGCCTCGAAGCTGATTGACGAAGCGGTGGTCTATGAGGCCAAGCGACTGCTTAAATACTCTCGTCTGAGCATCCGCGAGATTGCCGCCAAACTCAACTTTGCCTCGCAGTCCTTCTTCGGCAAGTACTTCAAGCAGAGGGTTGGAGTATCGCCCTCACGCTACAAGATATGGGATGGACGCACAAATGAGAGCATTGCAAATGAGGGCTTTCCCGGCATGGAGTACGAAAGCATCATGGCGGAAGACAACAAGTTCGGAAACAACTAAATAATTCTATAATCAACTAATTTAAATCGTTATGAAGAAGTTTTTTACAACACTCATGCTTGCATGTGCCTTCATGTTGCCCTTCGCAGCATTTGCACAGGAGGCTGAGAAGACTATCGGTGAGGTAGTCAATGAGAATGAGGGCGCACCCGTGGAGTGGGCTATCAGCGCCGAGAAGTTAGAGGATGGCAACTACGCCATCACCCTCGAGGCAACCATTGCCGAGGGCTATCATGGCTACCCCATGACCGACTTTTCTGCTCCCTACTTCGAGTTTGACAACGCCGAGGTTGTGGGCGACATTGTCGAGCCCCTCACTCCTGTGGAGCATGGCATCGACGACCTTACAGGCGGTCCTTCGTATATCTACTACAACAAGGCTGTCTATGTTCACACAATCAAGGCATCGGCCGGCAAGAAGGTCACAGGTTATGTAAGTGCTACAATCTGCACAAACGACACCAACCAGTGTACATCTAACCCCGCGACATTCTCTATTCAGATGCCCGGCGAGACTGCCGTTGCGGTCAGCGAGAATACAGCAGATGCAACAAACACGGCGGATGCAACAAGCACGGCTGCACCTCTGGATTGGGGCTCTATCATCACAGCTATCCTCTGGGGCTTTGCTGCGTTGTTGACACCTTGCGTATTCCCCATGGTGCCCATGACCGTATCGTTCTTCGTCAAGGGTTCACAGACACCCGCACAAGGTCGCTTCCGCGCACTGATGTATGGCTTCTTCATCATTGCCCTCTACGTATTGCCCATAGCTATCCTTGTGCTCCTCTCTAACGCATTTGGCACTAACGTGGCAGGCGATATCTTCAACGCCATCGGTACACACTGGATTCCCAACCTTATCTTCTTCGTTATCTTCATGATTTTCGCAGCATCGTTCCTTGGTGCTTTCGAGATTACGTTGCCCTCATCGCTCGTAAATAAGAGTGACGCAGGTGCCGATAAGGGTGGTTTGATCGGTATCTTCTTCATGGCCTTGACACTCGTATTGGTATCATTCTCATGTACAGGTCCCATCGTAGGCTCGGTAATCATCAGCTCTACAAGCGGTGGCGTATGGATGCCTATCATCACCATGACAGCATTTGCTGTTGCCTTTGCTCTTCCCTTCACCATCCTGGCATGGTTCCCCTCATTGCTTAAGAACCTGCCCAAGAGCGGTGGATGGTTGAACTCGGTGAAGGTTGTCCTCGGTTTCATTGAGGTAGCCCTCGGCTTGAAGTTCTTGATGACTGCAGACCAGACCATGCACTGGGGATTGCTCGACCGTGAGGTTTACCTCGCCATTTGGATTGTGACATTCTCATTGCTCGGCTTCTACCTCCTTGGCAAGTTGCGCTTTGCTCACGACGACGAGGTTAAGCACGTCTCTGTATTCCGCCTGACATTGGCTATCGCCGTATTCTCATTCGTGGTATATATGATCCCCGGTATGTTCGGTGCACCGCTGAACGGCATCTCTGGATATATTCCTCCTATGAGTACGCAGGACTATCAGGTTAATGGTCGTGTTGAGAATGCCAACACGGGTCGTAAGTATGCAGACTTCCTCCACCTGCCCCACCAGCTTGAGGGCCACTTCGACTTGGAGGAGGCGATTGCCGATGCCAAGAAGCAGAACAAACCCATCTTCATCGACGTTACAGGTCACGCTTGTAACAACTGCCGTGAGATGGAGACTATGGTATGGAGCCACAGCAGCGTATTGCCCATCTTGCGTAACGACTTCGTCATCTGCGCGCTCTATGTTGATGACAATACGAAGGTTGAGGGCGGCAAGCGTTTGGGCTCTATAAACTCGAAGCTTGCACAGGATCGTTGGGGTGTAAATGCACAGCCCGGCTACATCTTGCTCTCACCCGATGGCCAGACCGTCTTGGCAGGTCCTCGTGGTTACGACACCAACATCGAGGGCTTTATTAACTTCCTTGAGAGTGCGAAGCGTGCAATGTAAGATTTGTTGAGATAAGGGGTCATTCCCGACCTCTCAATCATTAGCCCGAATGAGCAGTACGATTTAGTACAGCACATTCGGGCTAATTTCATATCGGGACGCTAAATAAGAGAGGAGAAAGGAGAGGTGAGCTAACGATTATTAAGCTATTAATGGTTTTTGCTGGCAGTGTCCAAAATATTGTGTAAATGAGAAAGCGGGATTCAGATAAGTTCTCCTATCGAGCCTCATATTACCTCATCGCTCTTTCATCTTTGCAATATGGCGCTCGATATACTCCTGTGCCACCAAATGCTTCTCCACGCAGCGCATATGTCCGCCGGCACGACCACGCGCAAGGTTATGCTTTAAGTCGTTGAGTTTAACATTTATAGCCGTCATATTCCCCGACTTGCATATACGCTCGATATACTCCATATAGGGTAGCGTCTTGTCGTGGGTGAGAAGACGCAATGCAGCTATAACCTCATTAGAAAAGCCCTCGCTGATAAGGTCATCGAAGTCATAGCGCGTATCCTCCACGACATCGTGCAGGAAGCCGACAATGCGCTCGGTGTCGTTCTGGCCCATCATGCCCACAGCCAGCGGATGTAATATTGTGGGGTTACCATCGAGGTCGTAGTCCGCAGCATGCGCCTTGGATGCGAGCTCTATGGCCTTATCTATATCCGAGCGTGAGTCGTAGTCATCATTCTTGGCTGCGCGGGGTAGATACATAGATTTATTACGACCTATATGGTCGCGCCACATTAACTCCAGCTTATCCGCGGTCTCGCTATCCACAAGCTCACCGGAGTGACCTCGACGCCAATCTATGTTGGGCACCTCGCGTTCCAAGTCACACGTGGAGATAATCTCCGAGCGCTCGGGGTGGAACACCGCCTCGAACTCCATCTGCACATAATATATCTCACGGCCCTTGCCTGACCAATCTTTACCCTTATAGGGTTGAGAAATGAAACGACCGGCAGCAAAGATACCCGTGCTACCCTCCCCTTCGTACACCATAAAGAAACGGTCACCCTTGCGTGCTTGCTGCCACGCATATATGCTCCATTCGAACTCCTCCTCCCAGAAGCCTTCGCTCCACTCCGCCATATCGTTATTCAAACACGCCATGGTATATGACGAGATAGCCGGATTCCAACGCATAAGGAAGGTGTTGTGCTGCGAGTCCAAACGCTTGTTAATCGAAATCTTAATGTCAAGTTTCATAATATACCTATATTTATTTAGTTAATATCAATCACCCGATATCTTAAGGTCAAACCCTTAATTTCACACTGCAAAGGTAGGTGTGCAGATTGACAATTTGTGTCAATAATAAAAATAGGCATAAGAAAATAGTGGATGACTAAAAAGTAAAATAGTCACCCACCTATTGTTCGGAGGCAAAGCAAAGTGGAAAACGGAAAACGGAAAGACAATATAAATCTAAAAGCCGATAAAGAGAGAGGCTGAATAAAAAGTATAGTTTTAGGCTTGCAAAGAGCGAAAAACAGACTTTTTATTCAACCTCATACTTCAAAGGTTATCTATGTATTAGAGCTGAAAACGATATGCGGCACGTACACGATAACTCTGCGTCTTCTGCGGATCGAGACATACTATGCTGTCTTCCATAAATGCTACGAGTGTAGCCATATCTGCGGTTTCCTCGTTTGAAGACCAATAGTAATCCTGTGAAATAGCAGTACCGCCATGGTCTGTCAAGACCTTGTTGAATGCGGCAACGCTTGGAACATTGAAATCACGCTCACCATTGGTGATAGCTTCCCACATCCAGTTAAGCTCTGTATATGAAGGCAAGAACCAACCATCACCATGCTCCATGCACCACTTGAATGCCGGATAGTTGTTGATATCGCGTACACCTCCATCAGCCCTTGAATATACCGGATCGAATGGGTCATAGGTGTTCCAAATACCCTTGGCTGAGTTACAATTGCAATATACATTCTCCGTTGACCACTGCAAGTCCTCCTCGTCCATTGAGAAGAGGTAGCACCATGTGGCTCCATTATTATCCTCCTTGATAGCAAAGATTACACCCTCAACACCATTCTCGTTATAGAGGTCACCGACACTGTACTGCTTGGTAGATGTGGCTGTAATAGTTACTATATTAGACTTCACATCGCCCCAGACCGCCTGAAACTTATACTCGCCTACCACAGTTGTAGAGAAGGTAGTACCAACCGTATTACCTGTTGCCACATTGACAATCTTCACCTCGCTCGGATTAGCGATATTCTCGGTTGTTACGCTAAAGGTAACTGCATCCGAGCCATCTGCCTTTACAGTGCTCTTGCTTGCCGTGAGTGTCACCGTGGCAGGCTTAGGCTCCTCAACCTCGACAATAGTATATTCATAAGCTCTTGTCGAGCCAACCTTGCAGAGTGCCGTGTTTACGACATCCGTAGCATCACTCACGATGATCAAGACATCCATATTACTTGTCTGCCAGCCACTCTCAAGAGGAATGGTAAACGAGTGTGTCTTAACCTCACCCTCGCCGATAGTGCCTACAGAGTCCCAGAACCTTGTCAAGACACCTCGGCTATTATACTCCTTTGTACCGGCAATAGCACGAAGGGCATGGTCACTGATGAAGTGGTAGTCCTCAGTCGCATGTATCTGGGTAGGATTATAGATATCGCTCTCAAGCAACCACGCTGTTATATTATACTCGTCAGCGACCTTGGCCTTAACACCAACCAAGACATCCACTGCCGACGACACAACATCTGTAGCAATAGAGATACCTACATCGGCACCACCCTTATTTACCAACTGCGCAAGTTTATTCGAGTTATCTGCTACAAAGGTATCAACGTCGCCACTACTGCCATTGCCACCCTTATAGTTGAACTTAATCCAGGGATATCCCGAAGGTTTGTAGTAACCATCTATCTCCGCAGCGGCCTCCGAGTAAGCATTATCCGTATATGTACCCGTTGCGAAGCCTCCACCATGGCATGTCACCAGGTTGTAATACTCATCCCAATCGGTGCGTTCAGCCAAAGCCTTAAGGCCATCCATCACACGAGGGCAATTACTACAGCCAACACCTGTATGATCAACCATAAGCACACGGTGCTTGAATGTCAGGTTCGCAGGTTCGCTATCCTCGGGCAATACCAGAGTGGATTTCCTGGTAAATGTCACAGCGGACATCGGCTGAATAGTATTACGAGATAGCGTTATCGGAGCAGACGTCGTTAGCTCCATAGGCTTGTAGCCGTCGCAATTAACCACAACAGTAAAACCGCGGTTAAATGAGGTCGCCACCAGACTATAATCTCCATATCGCATAGGAGCTATACCTATATAGAACGATGTCGGTGTAGAGGTCAAAACAACGCCATCACCCATATCAAGTGTAACAGTTGTACTCGTATGCCCACTATCCATAGCATCCGAGATAATTGCCGTCTCCGGGTTTATATATATTTGTCCACCAGAAATATACTCGCCGTTATTACCCTTAAACGTAATAGTACGCACACGCTCACCATTACCCTTGAGTTTCACCTCTATCCAGCTATAAACATTCTTAAGCATGATATTGCCATTCGTGCTCTTCGCAATCATAACATTACCACCCTTACCGTAACTACCGGCAACATAGCTCTGTGTCGTGGCTACAGGCACCTGTACACTGTGAATATATTCATAGGCATTAGCTATAACACTCTCGCTATAGGGATACACCACCACGATGTCGGACAATGTGGCTTCAGCGCCCGTATCACCGCTGACATACTCCAACATGCCAAGACGCGCGCCATCATCACCGTTGTACTTATACTTTTGATTTACGGTATTGTTATAGAATACCGACACCTCATCACCTCTGTTCCATACAGTCTGCAGCGACTGATTAAGTTGAATACGGGTATCCTCCTGCTCAAATCCCACCTCAATGGTCGGCATGCCGTTCTGCATCGGGTTCTTTACCTCGTCAATACCCTCTGTGCATGCAAACATCATAAGCACAGCACAAATAGATAACACTCTTTTCATTACATGTATTTAATATCTTTGGTCACACATCTGTGCAAATGTAATAAAAATTATCTAAACGACCAAAATAATTGTTTCACATCTCATCTTTGCTCTCTGTTCTCTGCTCTCTCATTTCTCATTTGGCATCTCGACCTCTTATCACAACAGATTTTAATTTTTGATTTTATAGGAGCAGATTTATCCTATCTGAAAAGAAGATCCCCGAGGGATAGTACACTAAAGTACTGCCCTCGGGGTCTTACGTTTCCGATGGGCGAAGATGCCCTATACAAATCGAGAATTACTCAATTACGATAAGTGGCTGATCAGCAGCTACGGTATCACCCTCCTCAACCAACAAACCAAGCACCTTGCCGGCAAAGTCAGAAGAGATAGAGTTCTCCATCTTCATAGCCTCAAGAATCATAACCTCCTGACCGACGGTCACAGTATCACCGGCCTTAACCTTAATCTCGATAACACGACCGGGCAGAGGTGCATTTACAGTCTTGCCGTCAGCAGCCGTAACCTTACGCTCGGCAACAGCCTCACCGCCATCCTCCATAGAGTCAGCAACCTCGATAAGGATGGCATCAGCAGCTACGGTATCACCCTCGGCTACGAGAATCTGCTTCACAAAGCCTGCGAAGTCAGATGTGATAGAGTTCTCCATCTTCATAGCCTCAAGAATCATAACCTCCTGACCTGCAGCAACCTTATCACCAACCTTTACCTTCAGTTCGATAACACGACCGGGCAGAGGTGCGCATACAGTCTTACCTGTTACGGGGCGCTTACCTGCAGCTGCGGCACCCGCCTTGGCACTCTCAATCTCAATGATAATGCCCTCGGCCTGTACGGTGTCACCCTCCTTCACGATAATCTGCTTAACCTTACCTGCGAAGTCGGATGTGATAGAGTTCTCCATCTTCATAGCCTCGAGAATAGCCACCTCCTGACCTACAGCCACGGTATCACCCACCTTCACCTTGAGCTCGATAACACGACCGGGCAGAGGTGCACAGATAGTATCACCGGTGATAGGCTGGAGCTCCACCTTCTCCTCCTTCTTGAGTGAAGGATCGGCAGCAACCTTCTCGGCATAGGCAGCCTTCTTAACTCCCGTGAGGTATGTCTTGGCAACCAAGGGGAACAACTCGAGTAAGAGCTCCTCCTTCTCGTTCTCGGCCAGGAGGACACCTCCAGCCTCCTCCAATGCGGGGTTGGGCTGCTTTTGGTACTTCGATGTATCATAGGGGCGCTCCTCGCGGAAGCCACAAATCTTCTCACGGAAGTCCTCCGAAATCTTCACAGGAGTACGTCCATAGTCACCCTTTACAAGGCCTACGAACTGTGCGCTCTTATTAGTGTACATGGCACGACCAGCCTTCTCATCCATAGCGCAGTTTACGGCCTGTGCACCAACAATCTGCGATGTAGGTGTTACGAGAGGGGGAAGACCCGCAGCCAAACGTACGGGAGGAATAAGCTCCATGGCGCGAGGCAGAATATCCTCGGCACCAAGCTGCTTGAGCTGGGCAACCATGTTAGAGTACATACCGCCGGGAATCTCGGCATCCTGAACAAGCTTGTTAGGTGCGGGGAAGCCGAAGTAAGCCTCGATAGCCTGTGATGCCTCAAGAAGCTCATCCCAATTCTCATTCTGTGCAGCAGCTACGCAGCGGTCGAGCAGAGCATCCACCTCGGCAGGCACAGCGTCAGTGAGGGGGTTGAAGGGCTTGGGCAGGGGTTTCTCCTGACCAAATACAGAGAGCTCAAGCTCCTTGCGGATATCCTTAAGCTGCTCGTTAATCTTTGCCACAGCCTCCATATTTGCACCAAGCTCTATGCCGAGCTTCTTACAGAAGAGGTAAACGAGCTCCACGGCAGGAGCACCCGTACCACCACCAAACCACCAGCAGTTTGTATCGACGATATCTACGCCGGCAACGATAGCTGCATATACCGAGCCAAGACCATAACCAGGGGTACAATGTGTATGGAAGTCCACGGTTACGCCGAGCTCCTTCTTCAAGAGCTTAATAAGGCCCGCAACACGTGCGGGAGGAATAAGGCCCGACATATCCTTAATGGTAATCATGTCGGCACCGAGCTCTGCCATCTGGCGAGCCTTGGCGAGGAAGTACTCATCGGTAAATACCTACTCGTGCTCCTCACCATCGTTATACTTGGGATCTACGGTATAACATAC
>JAZNFC010000036.1:0-37887 GCA_045588935.1 Alistipes sp.
GCAGATGCTGCCTTATCACAACAAATTACAAGGTGATAACCATCTCATAATACTCCTCCCCCGACGGATCAAAGATACGGAAGATGTAATCTCTTACAGGAGTCTCAAGATACACACTATAACTAGACCAGTTAACGTTGTCAGCTTCTCTCTCTAATATAAACTCATTTGTTTCGGCATCAAACACCTTATATGTAAAGGGTATTTTAGAATCTGATGACCTAAAGTATAAAGACTTATATTTCTGGCCATTGTCATCCTGCAAAGGAGGAATCACTGCGACACGAATATTTTTAGCCATCTCTTCGGCGGTAGCTTTAATAATCACCTCGACTTGTGCAGATGCAGTACCACAATCTATCCATTGGTATTCTCCATCGGAGTATGCGCCGCGGTAACGAATACGCAACCTATCGCCAAAATCCATAGACTCGGCAACAGAAACGGAGATGGTATTATTTACACCTACCCAATCTACAGCTTGTGTAGCCGCCAATTCAATCTCGGCAGAGCCAACGACACTTTTAAGCTCTCCATACTTATCGCAATGGCACACCTGCACCTCTCCAATAAAGGTCGTTGCAGTCTCGTTATAGAGGCCTCCAATATAAAGGTCAAACTCCTTATACGGTGTTATTTTTGAGGTGAATACCACAGGGCCGACATCAACAAATGAGAGTTTATCAACATAGTTAGATGATCCATCATAATCGGGCGTAAGGCCAAAGATTGCCGCCTGACTCATGTAGTAATCTATATTGGGTAGGAGGTAGTAGCCATTGGCCACGCCGCTCCAGCCATAGTTGATATGGAAGTATCCGGCATCGGTATAGCCGTCAAGCACAAAGGCGTGACCACCTCCAGCGCTCGAACCGCTGAAATATGTAGGGCCGTAATTGCTGATATTATCCTGAAGCGAAGATACCCACGACTCGTACGAAGTGTGGTACCACGAGATATAAGCATCCTTCGAGTAGCTGAAGTAGCTGGTCATGGCGAGTAACACATTCAGGCTATTAGAACCTGATGCTCCATAGTGATATCCCATATATACCGAAGCACCCATATCACGCATCAGCTTGGCCACGGCCTCACCCTCTTCAGCGGTATATGAAAGGTATAGACTACCGTCTTCGCCATAGTATGGCAGCGGCATAATGTCGTAGTCATACTCACCGTAGAATGTATGTTCGGGCAACGAGCGCTCACCACCATACCAATCTACATAGTCATAGGCCGGCATCGTGCCCGAGGCTGTCTCGGGCCACTTATTATAGTGGCAGATGATAGACATCGCCGTAGCCACACAACCTGTTACGGCCTGATTTCCATCGATATATGGGCAGAGTAAATTATATGGCGCCTGCTGATCCCAGAGTGCTGTTGTGTACTCTTTAACGACATTACCTATACCATTATCGGCACGTGTAACAATCACAGGGTTACTCTCCGACGCAGCAATCTGCCTACACCATGCCGAGAGCAGCTCACGTGTAGTCTCGGCGAGGTTGTCGGCATCGAAGTTATTATCAAACGAGTAGGCCACAATCGGACGCGAGCAGTCGTTACCGGCAATAGCCACGAAGCCACCACCCACACGGTTATAGATGTAGAGTGCGGCATTCTGCCACTCGTCTGCCGAGGAGCGTGTAACATTGAAATCACTACCTGCCCACTCCAGCTCCACCTCACATGATGCAGAGCGCGTAGCATATGTAGCAAAGAACTCTTGAGCCATAGCTCGTGCCTGCGACTCCTTAATAGGGGCAGCGAAGGCACCTACAGAGATACCCACAAATAGGAGTAATAGTGCTATCTTTTTCATAATCAGCAGTCGTTAGTTTGTTCGTGTTGCATTTACAAAATACTCCGAGAAGTCCAACCGTGTCACACCCTCACAGCTGGGGATATGTATCTCGGTAGAGTAGAGCGTCTTAATCTCGACAACATGCTCATCCTCGCCATCCTTAAAGATGTAGGGCATGAAAGCCTCGACGACATCGGTCACATTGCCATCACCCCAGTCGATAGTACCTAAAGATGTACCATATATTATAGGATCTGCTATTGACTCTCCTGTGTGGTATATCTTCACACGCTCCCATGCGATATCCTTGGCCGTATCAAGCGTCACCATCGGCTTAATAGTATTACGCTCGAAAACCAACTCATTGAAGGTAGCCTTATGGTAGGTCGTACCATCGGTGAACTCTATCTCGACGTATAGTCCATTGCTCAATGTCATGGGCATCAAGGCGATATAGAAGTCCTTGGGGCTATCGGTAAGCTGCACACCATCTTCGCCACAATCGAGGGTTATCTCCGTAGAGGGATCAGAATACCACGCCCAAACATCGGTATCCAGCAGCTCGAAATAGAGCACTCCCGCCAAATACTCGTTATTATTACTCTGAACCGTGATACTGCGCACCCGCTTCTCACCCGTTAGGCTCAAGCGCAAGTAGCTCACCAAGTTCTTAAACTTGAAGTTCACACCATCCTCACTTTGGCCAACCATAAAGTTACATGCCGGGTCGTAGCTACCCTCCTTATAGTTCTGCACTCTATTAAAAGTCATGAAGGGCAATGGATATGTGGGAATTGCGGTATAGCATCCCGTACTATAGTGGGCAGACAACGGATATAGAGCATAGGCATAATCTCCCAAATCGCTCCAAGAGTAATTCTCGTAATTCTTCAACTGCTCAAAGATACCCTTGCGGTCACCAGTATTGCCGATAAATCGATACGTCGCCTCATACGAGGCACTAACGACATACAACTCATCAAGGGCGCTCCATACCGTCTTCTTATCGTCATTGAGCTCAACACGCGTATCATCCGACAGCGCGGCATAAATCCTCGGTGCTTGCGCCATATCGGGGCACACCTCCGTGATTTGATCCTCCACACAAGCAACGGCAAAGACCGCCACAAGTGCATACAATAGTCGTTTCATGGTCTATAGTGTTTGTTTTATTTGTGTTATGAATAATTCCGCACAACAAATATATAAAATTATTTCCGGATTATCAAACTTACAAACAAAAAACAATATATTACTTCTCGAAGAGCTCCTCAACCTCGGCAACAATAAAGTTGCTACCACCGATAAATATCGCATCACTCGCCAACGCAAGGCTCTTGGCTCGTGCCACAGCCTCACGCACCGTAGGCATAGTCTCGAACGTTAGTCCAAGCTTCTCGGCCATAACCACGATATCCTCCACGGCACGGGCACGCTCCACCTCGGCACGCGTGAAGATATAGTGCGCCTTGCTTGGCAGCAGAGGCATAATCTTATCCAGGCTCTTTTCCCTGGCAAAGCCAATGACACAGAAGAGACGGTCGCACTCAAGCTGCTCAAGTTGCTCCACGACATAGTGCATACCGTCAGCATTATGTCCCGTATCGCATACGATATATGGCTCGCGAGAGATAACCTGCCAACGTCCCCTCAAGCCTGTCGATGCAGCCGTCATAGCCAAACCCTCACGGAAGGCACGACGCGAGATGGTAAGGGGCGTCTGCTCGGCGAGATAGTCGGCGGCAGCACATGCCGTAATGATGTTACGTCGCTGATAATCACCCAACAGGTCAACATCGAGTTCAAAGGTTCTATCATCGCGTGTTCGCACAACGCTGAAATGCTGATTATCATCATCGAAGTGCTCCACGCCACTGAGCAAGAACTCCTGCTCGGCATATATAACCTTGACATTTAGTTCCGCGGCACGCGCCTCAACAACACCATTGACCTCCTCCGAAGCCTCGCCAACGACCACAGGCACACTCTTCTTTATAATTCCGGCCTTCTCCGATGCTATAGCCGCGATAGTATCTCCCAAGAACTCGGTATGTTCAAGACCTACATTGGTGATAACACTCAAAATGGGAGTAATGATATTCGTAGCATCCAAGCGACCACCAAGTCCCGTCTCTATGATGGCAACCTCAACATCGGCCTGGTCGAAATAGTCAAAGGCCATGGCTGCCGTCATCTCAAAAAAGGAGAGGTCAAGCTCCTCCATCTTTGCCTTATGTCTATCCACGAAGTTTACCACCTTCTGCTTGGGTATCATCTCGCCATCTACCCTGATACGCTCACGAAAGTCGGCAAGATGAGGTGAGGTGAAGAGACCTGTGCGGTAGCCTGCCTGCTGAAGTATCGAGCAGAGCATATGCGATACCGAGCCCTTACCATTCGTGCCGGCAACATGTATCGTATAGTAGTTGCGCTGCGGATTACCGAGGTGCTGACAGAAGGCCGCTATGCGCTCCAACCCCGGTTTATAGGCATCGGCGCCCACCCTCTGAAACGAGGGCATTGCCGTAAAGAGAAAATCGATTGTCTGTGTGTAATTCATATCTTTGAGTTATATTTATTAATCGACTAAATGGTTGCGACGACGCACACGATAAGCAACATAATAGAATAACGACAGCACCGCAATATATGTCGATACACGCGCCACCCAATCGCCATACTCGACATATATGGTCTTCTCGCGGCGCAGCTCAACATCTGCCGTAAGCACGCCGCGCTCATTCCACTCCAGAGGCTCTACAAGGCTGTCGCCACGTGGCGAGATAAAGCCCGAGATACCCGTATTGGCGCTGCGCGCTATGGCACGGCGAGTCTCTATTGCTCGCAGGCGACAGAAGTCGTAGAGGCGACGATGGCCAAGGGTATCGCCCCACCAACCATCATTCGAGATAACACCCATGACCGTAGCTCCGGCCTTGACAAAACCGGCATAATACTCACCATACAGCCCCTCATAACAAATTGCAGGGCCTATCTCTACTCCACAATTCTCGAAGAGCACATACCTCTCACCCCAGCCGAGTTGTCCCGAGATACCACCCAAGTCCACCTCAAAGAGGTCGAACAAGCCCTTGAAGGGTATAGCCTCAACACCTATCACCAGACGACCCTTGTGATATATACTCTCGACCTCGCCTCGACAATTGACAAGCAGCGCCGAGTTAAATCTATCATACCAGCCGTAGAAGTCGTTATAGCGCGCAGTCGTTGTTGCAGGCTCCGCACCATAGAAACGAGAGGTCGAAGCACCATAGATATACTTTGCTGCATCATCACCCTCACCCGACACATATCGCAACAGAGGCTGATACATATCCACCGCAGCCTCATCCATCGAGCCCACCTCGGGGAGATATGCCAAGGCCGACTCGGGCATAAGCACAAACAGACACCCCTCCTCCACCTCGGCAAGAAGTTCACGCAAATTCTCACGCGTACTGCCGATATTCGACTCGGCGCGCTCCTCCTCATAGCATGGAACATTGGGCTGCACGACAGCCACCTGCGCCTCCTCGGCAGAGGGCTCATAACGCAAGTAAAGCACCGCAGAGAAGAGCATAGGCAGCGTAGCTATCAACACAGCGCGCAAGCGTGCCGACTTACCCCCTACTCGCCACATCTCAAAAATAGCCACATTTGTAACCAGCACCCAGAGTGTACCACCAAAGACTCCCGTATATTCATACCACTGCACGGCCCACACATCGCGCGCCAGGCCCTGACCGAGGAGCAACCATGGGAAGCTCATCACATCGGCCGAGTTATAGGCCCACTCCGTGGCTATCCACACCGTAACAAGGAGCGTATAGGCCAAAGCTCGCGGCGCACGCTTCGCCACGTAGTGATAGGTCATCACCGCGCAGAGATTATAGAACGTGCCGACAACTCCCGCAGCAATAGGGCCCAGAGGCGTGGCTATCCACACCCACCATATCGTTGCAGCGCTCCACAGCAAAAAGGTCAGGGCTGCCCAGCCGAGCATCCTCCACCAGTCGCGCGCCGAAGAGCCGTAACCCTCGCTGATAATCAACAGAGGAACCAACGCCACAAGCTCGGTAAGTCCCGAGAGTCCCAGCCACCCCGCAGAGAGCAACGCCACGGAGAGTAGAACAAGAAGAAGACGTGAACGTGTACTGTTTATGCTAACCATATTGCTACATTCTAAAGTTTAGGTGACGCAAAAATACGAAACATTGCGCAAAATAGCAACGAGAAGCACCTAATTTAATACTCTTATGACGACATATTTGCATTTAACAACGAAATGTTATAACTTTGTGCTCCATATATGGGAGCTGCAAAACATAATGAACTAAACATGGCACAGCGCATAGGTTTTGCCATGCTTTGGGGCTTTTGTCGCATTGTGAGCATCACGCCACGATGGTTTAAGTTCCACGTGCTCCGACCCATTGTTGTGATTATTCTTCACATCTCGGGATATCGCCGCAAGGTTGTTGATACCAACCTCCGAAACTCATTCCCTGAAAAGAGCTCGGCCGAGCTGAAACGTATAAGGCGCGCCTTCTACAACACGTTGGCCGAGGTTATGGTATGCACCATATCTCTTGCCGGCATCTCCTCAAAAAATAACCGCGACCTTATGGTGTGGGAGGATATCGAAGAGCATATCGAGCGAAACAAAGGACGCGACTGGATAGCCATGGCGGCACACTACGGCTCGTGGGAGTACTTCCCGCTGATATGCTGGGATGATACGGAGTGTGCCTTTATGAGTGTCTATCATCCTCTTAAGAATACGGTATTCGAGCACTTCTACAGACGCCTGCGTCGCTTTGCACCCAACATCACCACGGTGACGATGGCCGAGGCTGTGCGCCACTATATCAAGACACGCACGCCAGAGCGCACCACCGTGCTCGGGCTTATCTCCGACCAGAGCCCCGTGCTACGTGCCGACACCGAGTGGTATCGTTTCCTTAATCAGACGACAGCCTTTATCGATGGCAGCGAGAAGCTCGCCATGCGCTTTCATATACCGGTATATTTTATCGATATCGAGCGTGTGGGGTATGGTCGCTACCGTGGCCGCTTCATCGAGATTTTCGATGGCAAAGAGGATATCCCCGAGGGTGAAATTACACGTCGCTATGCCGTGGAGCTGGAGCGCATGATACGTCGCCGCCCCGAGCTATGGATGTGGTCACACAAGCGCTGGAAGCATACCCCCGAAAAACAGGCGCGTAAGTTCGGCATCGAGAAGAAGTGTTGCCGCGAATAAATTTAGCATTAATTGAACACAATATATGGATATTGTTATAACCTATGTAAATGGTCTTGACCCCGTGTGGCGCAAGCAGTATGAGGAGTTTACCAATACCCCGATTATGGATAAGCGCTTCCGTGACTGGGGCACGCTGAAGTATCTCTTTCGCGGCATAGCCAAGAATATGCCCTTTATCCGCAAGGTACACCTCGTGGTGTCGGGCGAGAGTCAGGTGCCCGAATGGATAAACCGCGAGGAGGTGAATATCGTGCTGCACAAGGATATCATCCCCGAGAGCCTGCTGCCGACATTTAACTGCAACCCCATAGAGATGCACCTGCATAATATCGCCGACCTCGACGAGGAGTATCTATACTTCAACGACGATATCTTCCCCTTGAAGGAGTGTAAGCCTACGGACTTCTTCCGCGAGGGGCGTGGCGTTCTGGGCATGAGCCACCATCTCTTTGTCTTCGATATGTTTAAGCAGATATGTCGCAACTCCGACTCCACGGCACGTCGCGCCCTGGGCATGCGCACCTCGCGCCTCTTCTTGCGCCCACAGCATGTATGTACGCCTATGCTTAAGAGCGAGGTGCAGGGCCTTTACGATAAGATTGGGGATGAGATTGTCGGCTCGATGACTACTACACGCTCGGCCAAGAACCTCAACCAATACCTCTACCTCGACTATATGTACCTAAAGGGTAAGATTATCAACGAGCGACTCTCAAAGAAACACTTCTCCGTGGGCGTGGTCTCGGCAAGCAAGTTGCGTAAGTTTATCGAGCGTCCAACACATAAGCTCACCTGCATCAACGATGTGCAGTTAAGCGAGGAGCGCTATGAAGAGCTCCGTAAGGCGTTACTCGAGTCATTCGAGGCTGCCCTTCCCTCAAAATCGAAGTACGAGATATAGAGATCAATAGACTCTGCGATTAGGTCGATGGTATCGTAGGCTCACGGGCACGCTCTACCCTCGCCTTAATCGCAAAGTTCATCTGTACTCTGAGCTCTTTCATCTCTTTTTCCCTTCTTGTTAAGAAAAAATCTTTTTCGTTTGGTCGAAACAAAAAAATCTCGTATATTTGCCGAAGCATTGGTTCTAAACGGGGTGGTATGCACCTCGAAGATTAAAAGGGAATCGGGTGCAAATCCCGAACAGTTCCCGCTGCTGTGAGTCTCAATGTGCTCTGCGACATCTTATTGTCACTGGCCCCACGGGCTGGGAAGGCATCGCCGAGCGAGATAAGTCAGAAGACCTGCCAAGCGTTTATAACGAGATTGTGCCTGCGGCGAATGGGTAAGTCTGCGACTTGGTATTTCAAGTTTTTATGTATGAGCAAAGGAGTGACCATAGGGGCATCGTATAGGTGCGCGTGGTGGCATAATATATATGGTATATATGCCACAGGTGACTTCATGTGGCATAATCTCGTTGTGTTTATGTTACGGAGAATGACACCAACAAACATTTTAAAACACAACGTATGAGAAGATTAAGATTTCTGACCATGAGCGTAGCAGCTATGCTTATGGTGGCAGGTTGCTCAAAGGAGCATACCCCGGACAATGAGCGCGGTTACGACCTTCGCATCCTTACCTTTGAGGATGCTGATGCGAAGTTTTCACCCTTTATCCTTGACTATGCCGAGCATACGGTATCGACATGGAGCGACCTCGTAGATGATGCGCAGTATGATGGCAAGCTCCTATATGGCGACTATACCGAGCATACATATCGCTGGTATGATGAAGACAACACCGAGCTTAAGCACTCCTTCCTCACCCCCTTCTGGGCCGGTGGCGGACACGCACTCTCGAACTACGTTATTGCCGACTATAGCAAGCTTCCCGAGGGCGAGGAGAATTGGTATGAGCTGCAGCTTGCAACGCCCAATGGCGGACACAACGGCTCGCGCAACTTCGCCATACACAATGGCTACCTCGACAGCTTTAATGAAGGTATATACAATAGTCAGTTTGCCACCTTGGAGTTTGCAGATGGCATAGCGCGCGTGATAGACCATATGTGGGTGATGAATACCAGCTATCTGCTAAACTCACTTACCGTGGGCAATGACTTCTGTCCCAAGGCTACGGCCGAGACCTCGCTCTATATCGTTGCCGAGGGCTACAATGGCGGAGAGGAGCGTGTGGGTGTTGCGACGTTTGCGCTCTGCGACAAGGGCGTGCTTATCACAGAGTGGTCTAAATTCAACCTCTCGACATTGGGCGCTGTTCAGAAGGTGACATTCAATATCGAGGCGAGTGATGACCTCAAGGGCGAGTATGGATTGTCGTGTCCTGCCTACTTTGCTTATGACGATGTGGCTGTGAGATTTGATAAGTAATGAGATATTTAGAGTTTATAGTATTAAGTATGTTGATGGTTATCACCTTGTCGTGTAATAGCGGCGAGGTGATAACCACGTTTTTACCTCCCGAGATTGTAGCGAAGAAGTACACCTATCGCGTAGTCGAGGGTGGCGAGATATCTATATCTCCGAAGTATAGATATGTTGAGGATGCGACATATAGTTGGAGGATTGATGAGTGTGAGGTATGTAGCGACGATAGTTATACCTTTATAGCCGAGGATGTGGGTGCCGTCACCATCATGCTCACCGTGACCACTTCGGGAGGAGAGGTTGAGGCGACCTTCATGGTGGAGGTCTTCGAGCACGTGAAGGTCTATGACTATACGCCGGCGCCAGGGCAGTTTATCGGTGATACTCCGCGTGGTGGCTTCACGGGAGAGGAGAGCACACCCCAACATGCCATAGAGTATGCCGAGAGGCGCCTATCCGAGGAGCAGTTTATCTCGCTTGGTGCCTTTGGCGGATATATAGTTATCGGCTTGGAGCATAGGATTACAAACGATGAGGGCTATGATTTTGCCATACGCGGCAATGCACATGAGGGCTCTTCGGAGCCGGGTATTGTCCATGTGATGCAGGATGATAATGGTAATGGTCTGCCCGATGATACGTGGTATGAGCTTGCCGGCTCGGAAACAGGCAAGGAGGAGACGTTGTCGAACTATGCGGTCACCTACTATCGACCCCAAGAGGATGGCGTCTCTGTGGCGTGGAGCGATAATATGGGTGGCAGTGGCTCGGTAGAGTATAGCGAAGAGTTTCATGCACAAAGAAGCTACTATCCGCAGTGGATTACGACGGATAACTATACGCTCTCGGGCAGACGTCTTGCCTCACGCAGCTATGATAAGTCGGGCAATGGTTCATTATGGATAAATCCCGCCTTTGAGTGGGGCTATGCAGATAACCTCTCGACGCAGGATTTCGAGGGTGGCGAGAATAGCTTCGATATAGATAATGCCATAGATGAAGAGGAGCGCAGTGTTGAGCTTGCGCACATAGACTTTATCAAGGTGCAGAGCGCTATACAGCAGCAGTGCGGACGTATAGGAGAGCTATCAACCGAGATCTCTGCGCTGCGCGAATTGTAAAGATGTAATGTTATGTATTGCTCGTATTGTAGATATATATTTTGTGTGCTCTGCCTCGTTGCGGTGTCATGCATGAAGTGGGAGTATGGCCTTGAGGAGAGCTTTGATGTCTCGACCTCGGGCGATGGTCTCTTTATCTGCAACGAGGGAAACTTTCAATATGGCAATGCCTCGCTCTCGTACTACACTCCCTCAACCCGGGAGGTGCAGAATGAGGTGTTCTATCGTGCCAACGGCATGAAGTTAGGCGACGTGGCGCAGTCGATGACCATACATAATGGTATAGGCTGGATTGTGGTAAACAACTCGCATGTGGTCTTTGCCATAGACATCAACACCTTCAAGGAGGTGGGACGCATCACAGGACTAACCTCGCCACGATATATGCACTTCATCTCCGAGGAGAAGGCCTACATCACACAGATATGGGATAACCGCATCTTCGTTGTCAATCCCCGACGCTATGAGATTACAGGATATATCGAGGTGCCATATATGACCATGGAGCATGGCTCTACGGAGCAGATGGCGGCCGCGGGCAACTATCTCTATGTATGCTGTTGGGCAGCAAGCAACCGCATCTTAAAGATTGATACGACAACGGATAGCATCGTAGGAGAGTTGGAGGTGGGCATGCAGCCCTCATCCTTGGCGATAGATTGCTATGGCAAGCTATGGGTGGTGACCGAGGGCGAGAATAATAGTGGCGGCGAGGCACCCACGCTCTACCGCATAGATACGGAGATGTTCTATGTCGAGGAGAGCTTCACAATGAACCATGGTACCGATGCCTCGGAGATAGCAATGAATGGCATGCGCGATACGATATACTGGATAAATGAGGATGTGTGGGCGATGGATGTCCTTGCCGAGAAGCTTCCCGAGGAGCCCTTTCTCGATAGTCGGGGCACGATGTACTATGGTCTTACGGTGTCGCCCAAAAGTGGTGATGTCTATATCGCCGATGCCATAGACTTCTCGCAACAGGGCAAAGTATATCGCTACTCGCCCGAGGCCGAGCTGGTGGATGAATTTTATGTAGGTCTTATTCCCGGAGCCTTTTGTTGGAGATAACGATGCGTAGCTTGCGAGTCATACTTCTTGCCCTTGTTGTAGTATTGCCCCTGACGTCATATGCGCAGGTGCAGGACGACATGTCGCGACACTACGACATCGATGAGGTATATATCAGCGGTGCACGCTCGATAAAGGATATAGGAGTGAAGGAGACAAAGCTCGACACCATGGCACTCAAGGAGGCCATATCGCTCTCCATGGCCGATATCCTCACCTTCAATGCCCCGATATTTATCAAGAGCTATGGTCGTGCCACGCTCTCTACCGTAGCCTTTCGTGGCACGTCACCCTCGCATACGCAGGTGTCATGGAACGGAATGAAAATTTCAAGTCCAATGCTCGGCATGACCGACTTCTCGATGATTCCGAGCTTCTTTATCGACGATGCCTCGCTGCTACATGGCACCTCCTCGGTAAATGAGACTGGGGGTGGTATAGGTGGCGCCGTGAAGCTCGCCACGCGACCTGCCGAAATTGTGGGCTTTGGCCTGCAATATATTCAGGGCATAGGCTCGTTTAAGACCTTCGATGAGTTTCTGCGTCTGACCTATGGCAATAACCATTGGCAGATATCTACACGCGCGGTATGCTCCACCTCGAAGAACGACTATAAATATCGCAACCACGACAAGAAGGTGAACATCTACGACGAGGAGATGAATATCATCGAGCAGTATCACCCCGTGGAGCGCAATCGCAGTGGCAGCTACCGCGATATTCACATCCTACAGGAGATATACTACAATACGGGACGTGGTGACCGCATAGGCCTCAATGCGTGGTATATAAACTCCAACCGCGAGCTGCCGATGCTCACTGTTGACCACGGCACGGATACAGACTTCGACAATCGACAGCGCGAGCAGACCTTCCGGGGAGTGGCGTCATGGAGCCATCTGCGCGAAAGCTGGCGCATAGGTATCAATGGCGGATATATACACACCTCTATGGCCTACGACTATAAGCGTGACCTCGGCAATGGCACGATGGCCCACATGACCTCATCGCGCAGCAAGGTAAACACCATCTATGGCAAGGCCGAGGGTGAGTACTACCTCGGACGCGAGTGGCTCTTCACCACCTCACTCACAGCGCATCAACATTTTGTTGAGAGCCGCGATCGCAATATCATCATTCAGCAAGGCGACAAGGGTATTATGGGCTACCGTCAGGCACGCATGGAGCTCTCCGCCTCGGCAGCAGTAAAGTGGCGTCCGATAGATAGATTTGGCATCTCCATGGTGCTGCGCGAGGAGCTCTATGGACAAGCATGGACACCCATCATCCCTGCCCTCTTTGTCGATGGCACAATATCGGAGGTGGGTAATATCGTGGCGAAAGCATCAGTGTCGCGCAACTACCGTTTCCCGACACTTAACGACCTCTACTTCCTCCCGGGAGGCAACCCCAACCTTAAGAGCGAACAGGGCTGGAGCTACGATGCGGGGCTCTCCTTCGCCGTGGGCAGGGAGGAGATATACTCTCTCCAAGGCTCGGCTACGTGGTTTGACTCCTATATCCGCAACTGGATTATATGGCTACCCACAACCAAGGGGTTCTTCTCGCCCGACAATGTCAAGGATGTACATGCCTATGGCATTGAGTTCACGGCCAACCTCGACCTCACACTGCCTCGCAAGTGGCATATAGACCTCAATGGCTCATTCTCATGGACACCCTCCATAAACTGTGGCGAGCCATACAGCCCTGCCGACCGCTCCGTAGGTAGGCAGCTGCCATATGTCCCCGAGTTCTCATCCAACATCACAGGCAGACTCTCTTGGCGTCGCTGGGCATTTCTCTACAAGTGGTGCTACTACAGCACTCGCTACACCATGTCCTCCAACGACCTCTCACTCTCTGGCACCTTGCCGCCATACTTCATGAGCAACATCTCTTTGGAGCGCACGATATCTCTTCGTTGGGCAGAGCTCTCCATTAAGGGTGCCATCAACAACCTCTTTAACGAGGAGTATCTATCTGTTCTCTCACGACCCATGCCAGGGATTAATTTTGAGATATTCATCTCCATCACCCCTAATTTGCGGCGATAATAGGTCATCTTCTCTCATTTATCTCAAGCATTCCACAAAACAATAAGGATGACTAACAAGTAAATTAGCCATCCTCATCGTTTATTACATCTTGATATCAGTGAATATCTTCGCTCCTATGACTACTTCTTGCGTAGGCGCGTGATACCGTCGATAAAGCATAGAGGATGGGTGGGTGCACCGGGCAACCACAAATCGACATGATACTTATCCAGGAAGCTGCGGTCGATAGCAGGGCTCTCGGCATACAAACCGCCCGATATCGCCTCCGAGCCACAGACTACCAATATCTTGGGCTCGGCAATAGAGTTGTAGCATATATCGAGTGCCTCGGCCATATTCTTAGTAATGGGGCCCGTAAGCACAAGACCATCGGCATGGCGGGGTGAGGCTGTGAAGCCCACGCCATAGCGGCCAAAGTCGAAGTTTACATTACCCGTAGCATTAAGCTCCATCTCCACCGAGCAGTCGCCACCGGCCGAGACCTCACGCAATTGCAACGCCTTGCCGAAGTACTTGGCTATTTCGGGACGGATGACATCCCTATTGAAGCAGGGCTTGGTCTGGCCTGCCATAACAATCAAATCCTCACGACGTGTAGCCGCCAGACGATGCTCATTCGTGAAGCGTATATTACGAGGCGCACACTTTGCACACTCCCCACAGAAGAGGCACTTGCCCATATCGAGCGTCAGGGGCGAAGGGTTAATCGCTCCCGTAGGACATATCGTTGCAGCACGTTCCACATCGCTCTTGTCGTCGGTGACGGTGAGCATGGGAAAGCCGCGAAACTCCTCAGTGAGGGTCACACCATCCAAGTTGGGGATATATTGCCAGCCATGGCTGCGCAGTATCTTTGCTTTTCCTAATAGCATAATATCTACATATTACAGGTCGTGACCGCAGTACGACAGATTAAAACTCTTGTTGTTAATCGGGAAATCCGAGATGCCCTCCGAGCGTACGGCTATAGCCAGGCCGAGCCAATTGTGAACACTCGGGTCCTTAACCTTATACCTTACAATCTCACCCTTCTCGTTAGTCAGCGCCACATGGCATATCTCACCGCGCCAGCCCTCGACAAGTGAGAATGAGAGGGCATTAGGGCATAGTTCGGCATCATAGCGGGGCGCGGGGAGCTCTCCCGAGGGCTTATATGTGGCGAGCGCCTGCTCAATATAATCGGCACTCTGCAGCACCTCATCCATACGCACGGCGAGGCGCGACATGACATCTCCCTCGTGGCGAATGATAGGCCTATGGTGGAAGGATGTAGCATAATAGCCCGATGGGTGCGTGGCGCGCAGGTCGCGCTTAAGACCGCTGGCACGTGCTGCCATGCCGACACCGCCAATGCGTGTCATCTCGGCCGTAGGCACCAAACCACACTGCTCGAAACGAGCCAGCAGCGTCTGCGCCTCAAGGATATCCTGACGCACCTCATCATAGCGACGACGCACATCGGCAATATTCTTACGTATCATCTCAATCTTCGCCTCGGTCAGGGGGTGGTTAGTACCTAAGGGGCGAATAACGCTCTTGCCAAAGCGATTGCCACACCAAGCTTGCGACGTGTTAATCGTCACCGTGCGAAGAGCCTCACATACCACCTGATAGAGCTGAAAACCAATATCCGTAGCCAGGGCTCCCGTATCGGCAAGGTGCATGGCGATACGCTCCAACTCGATAGCAATCATGCGCTCGAGCTTCAGATCATCGTCAATGGAGCAGTTTGCCAGTTTCTCCACCACCTCGGCATAGGCCGTAGCATGACCTACAGCAGTATCTCCGGCGATAGACTCGGCGAGAAGTGTCTGACGCAACCCCGAGGTATTACGCACCATCTCGTGCTCTACGCCACGATGCTGATAGCCAAGGGCTATCTCGAGGTGAAGCACCTGCTCACCATTACATATAAAGCGGAAGGCTCCGGGCTCGATGATACCCGCATGTATAGGACCCACATTTACCTCATGCAGCTCGTCACCCTCCATCGTATAGAAGGGGTAGCTCTCCATCGTTGACTCGCGGTTACGGCGGTCGTGCGAAAAGCGCAGAGGTTTAAGCCATGGGTGGTTATCGAAGGGTATGCCATAGAGCTCATGCATCTCTCGCTCAAAGGGATGGAAGGCAGCATGCAATGCCGTGAGCGAGGCCAAGCCCTCGGCATAGTAGTCAGGAATAAATGACGAGATAAGTACCTCGCCCGACTCATCGTCGAGAAGTATTAGGTAGAAGCGTAACCCCTCCTCTATCTCCGTGGCAAAGTAGTGACCTACATGATAGCGGCTATCCGACATGCGCTCCTTAAGGTCGTTATAGAGCTCCACATAATCAACTACGGGGATATCGTCGATGGCGACCGCTGCAGCCGTATTATTCGTTACATAGTATAGTTTCATGGTACTAACATAGTGTTACGATTGTATCTATAGCATTTTTCAATACCTCGGGTTGCCAGATGCCAAGCACCAGAGCTACAACAAGAAGCACGGCGGCCGAGTATGAGAGACGGCGGTTTACGGCCGAGAGGTGCAGCTCATCCTGGTTGGCATTGTAGCCGAGACGTAGTGTGCGTGACCATATAGAGTAGATGACCACACACATAAGCAGGAGTATAGCTACGAGCAGCCACCAGCTACCCACAGAAATAATCTCCGAGAAGATCATCACCTCCGACACAAAGAGAGGCGAGGGAGGAAAGGCCAACAGCACGAGCGTGCCCACGATAAAGCCGAGAGCACCCACACGATTGATTGACATGTAGTTACCTATGCGGTTGATACTATAGCTGTCGTATATATGTCGCATGATGCCCACCTGGAAGAACATCGAGCTCTTAACCAGCGTGTGGCATACCACATGGAAGACTGCAGCCCATAGAGCCACACCGCCAATACCCATGCCTATGGTCACGATACCCATATTCTCGACGGTCGAGTACGACAGGAAGCGTTTGTAGTTGTTCGTGCGGCGCAGGAACATAGCACCCACGGCAAGAGATAATATACCTATGAATACGAGTATATGTCGTGCCCACGTAAACACCTCGACAGATGAGGCATAGAGCGTGTAGATACGCATAATCGAGATAAAGCCTGCATTGACCAGCGCCGTGGATATAAATGCCGAGGCCGGAGCCGGAGCTGCATAGTTGGCATCGACACCTACCGTGTAGAGCGGAAATATCTCCATCTTACAACTATAGCCTACGACGATAAGCAGGAAGGCAACCTTCAAATATAGGGGGTTGCCATTGGCGATAACGGCCTGTAGTGAGGCGTAGTCGAGATTTCCATGCTCGGACACGGTCGAGAGGAGCAGAATGCCGAGATAGGCCATGGCAATACCCGTTGAGCAGACGAAGATATACTTCCATGTAGCCTCCAGCGACTGCTCGAACTCGCGGTGATAGATAACACCTGCCGAGCAGATGGTCGTAGCCTCAAGGAAGACCCATGTCATGGCGACATTATCCGAGTAATAGACGCAGACGATAGCTACGGCAAGAAGCATCACAAGTGTATAGTATGCCTTATATGAGCCCACGGTGATGTTCTCGGCACGCAGATATTGAGAAGAATGTATCAGCGTGAAAACCAACACCAAGGTCAGAAGCAAGTGGAAGAGCACGGCAAGCGTGTCAGCACGGAAGATGCCGAGCATCACGCTGTCAACGCGACCATATATGAAGAGTAGGGATAGAGCTACGACCTGCACAACGCAGAAGAGTGCCGCCATAACGTTTGTTGCGCGCTCCGTACGTACGAAGAGGGGAGCTACAGCCAAGAGTACCGAGAGTATCAGATATATTAACATTTCCATCTTCGTTTAGTCTTTAATTGAGGTTAGTGCATCGCTCGCATCGGTGTGTATATCGTCATCCAAACGACGGAGGAACATACCGAGGATAAGTATCGAGATAAGGATATCGAGCGTAATAGCCAAGTTGATAAGCATCGGCAGCTCCACTCCAATAGCCATCGAGAAGAGGAACACACCATTCTCAATCACGAGGAAGCCTACGAGGTGGGCGAAGACACGCTGACGCATAACGATAAGTATAAGTCCCGAGAGCAGAGCATAGAGAGCTACGCCGAAGAAGATCATATCGGTACGCTGGTCGGCCATGTAGTAGGTTATCGTGCAGCTGGCGACAAGGGCTATAATTGACATGACCAAGGCTCCGAACTGCGACGAGCTGGAGTGTATGCGATCAATCTTCGTCTTGTGTATCACGCGCATAAGTATCGCCGGAATGACCATAGCCTTAAAGATGAGGGTCTCGGCAACGATAAATCCCATCTCCACGGGATGAAACTCATGCAGACGAGCCATAGCTATGCCGAAGAGCAGAAATCCCTGCACGGCGAGGATAGACGTATGGCTACGGAAGCGGTCAGCTATCGCAAGATAGATGAGCGACAATATATATAATATTATAAGTGATAGTATCATAGCATCTTAAATATCTATATTCTGAATTAGGAGAAAGCCTATAAGCAACACTAATGCCGACATTGCCACGATGGTGAGTATGTATGTCGGGTTATGAGATAGCTTGTTACGCGCACGCAGCGACTCGACGACACCTACCGACAGACCGGCGGCCAAAATCGCCAAGGGTGCAGCAAACCACCAGTGGAACGAGAAGACCACAGCCACGGCATTGGCCGCAATCATCGCGAAGATGCCGTTCTTCAGCCAGCCTGCAATCTGTATCATACCCATATCCACGCCCGAGTAGTCAAGACACATAACCTCATGTATCATCGTGAGCTCAAGATGTGTCTTGGGGTCATCCACAGGAACACGTCCCGCCTCGACAAACATTATCGCAATGAATATATAGGCGACAAGCAACAGCACGATTGTTAGATTCATGTCGAGCTCCTGTGCCATGGCGAAGATATCGGCAAACGAAGAGTAACCACAGAAGAGGGCTAACGTCGCCATACCCATCATCAGTGCAGGCTCAACCAGAGCTCCATAGAGAGCCTCACGTGCAGCACCCATGCCCTCGAATGAGCTACCCGTGTCAAGCGCAGCAAGAATAATGGCTACACGCGACAGCGCCAGAAGGTAGGCCACCAAGATGATATCTCCGCGGAACGAGAGCAGGGGCTCAAGATCGGCAACGGGGATAAAGAGAAAGGCACAAAGCGTAGCACCGAGATATACGCACGGAGCTATACGGAAGAGCGCTGTGGTTGTAGTTGAATATACGGCGCCCTTGCTCAGGAGAAGACGTACGTTATATACATGCTGCATGAAGCGTATGCCCTTACGGCCAGCAAGCAGGGCACGCGTACGGTTGATGACACCCGTAATCGAGAGTGCAACCACGAGCATTAACAGCGTATTGAGTAGTTGTATCATAGCATCATCAGTTTTAGGTTAGAGAATACCGAAGATGGTGAATATCAAGACCGCCACAAGGAAAGCCAAAGCGAAGGTCACATAGTTGTTCACACGACCCGTGCGCAGACGCATGACATACACATTGATGCGGTGCATCATCTTCACCCACCATGTGCCGAGCAACGAATCAACCTTATCTTTGTGCCTTATGCGATAGTTGTGCGCTGCGGGGAATATCTCACTCTTATCCACTGCGCGACCATCCACCACATCCTTCATCAAAGGCTTGCCGATATTCTCCAAGCCCTCGGAGAATGACTCACCCGTATATTGCATGCGTATGTTCGTTGCCGTGAAGCCACAACCCCACGTCGGGCCTTCGGTTACTACGCGCTTGCTCTGTGCGCGACGCTTGAGAAGATAGAGAGATATGATTACAGCTATCAGCGCAAACGATATATAGCTCAAGGTGCGTAGCGTGGGCGCGAAATACTCCACAGCCACCATGCTTGTATCGCCACCTGTCACGGCACTTGCTATATTTGCTATAGGTATGATGGCATATTGAGGTAGCAGACCGATAAAGAGTATCACGACAGCGGGTATGGCCATGGCCGCGATACGCAGATTATCCACCTCTATAGATTCGGCAACGTGTGTCGAGCGAGGTGAGCCCAAGAATACTACGCCATAGAGCTTAGTAAAGGCCAATACGACGATACCTCCGATAAGCGACAACGCGATGATGCCTCCAATCGAGTAGAGCACCTCATGTCCGTCGCTCACACCATTGAACATGCCGATATAGATGAGCAACTCCGAGACAAAACCATTGAGAGGAGGCAGAGCACAGATGGCTACCGTGGCAAAGAGCATAAGGATAGCCGTTATGGGCATGTGCTTGGCCAGACCACCCATCTGGTTCATCGCCGTGGTGTGCATCCTCGAGTAGATGTTACCGGCACTCAAGAAGAGCATACTCTTAAAGAGCGAGTGGTTGACGATATGCAGCAATGCACCACACATGCCACACATACCTATAAGGTTGCTACCTGCGGCATGGCCTACGGCGGCAATGCCCAAGCCGATAAGTATTACACCGATATTCTCGATGCTTGAATATGCCAGCAGACGCTTGATGTCGTTCTGCATGGCTGCCAAAATCACGCCCCACAAACCGGTGATTATACCGGCAAGAAGGATGATAAGACCGATGGTGAAGAGGAGCTCCACGTTGCGGTCAATGGCCTGCATCATGCGGATAATACCATAGACACCCGTCTTAATCATCACACCCGACATAATCGCCGAAACATGCGAAGGCGCTGCGGGGTGTGCCTCTGGCAACCATATGTGCATAGGAAAGAGACCCGCCTTCATGCCAAATCCGATTAGGAAGATAACAAACAGAGGCAGAGGCTTCGCCACCTTGAAGTAGTGCTCCACGGCCGAGAAGTCAGACGTGCCTGTAACGTTGTGCAGGAGCACAAAGCCGATAACCAGGAAGATAAATCCTATGTGCATCATCACCAGATAGTTCAGCGCTGCGCGACGCACCTCATGACGGTTAGCCTCGAAGAGTATCAGCATGAACGAAGCTATGGTCATCAGCTCCCACGCAAAGAGGAACGAGAAGCCTCCACTCGACATAACGACAAACATCATCGACACGACAAGAAGCACCAACGAGGTGTAGTGCAGTGAGATATGCGTTTCCGAGAAACGCTTCATATAGCCCTCGACATAGCCTTTAGAGTAGAGCACCGTGGTGATGGATGCAATGGCAATGATTACTAAAAAGAGTGACGATAGTCTATCTACCACCAACGACTCATTTCCGAAGAATGTGGTCGCAAAGCGCAGTAGCTCAACCTCGCCATGCATGAAGGCCACCACGGCAAGTGCAATGGCGGCAACTGCAGCTACAGAGATGATGCCTGTTGCTACCCACACCTTCTGTCTTACAGGTGTAAGAAAGATGGCGAGTATCACGGCAACCACTACGAGTGCAGAGAGCAGTGTACAAAATAACATAGTGTATGTTGTTGAGTTATAGTTTATTCATTGTTGCCACGACAACCGCTGCCACAACGGCAGCCGTCTCGGTGCGTAGTCGCTCGCGACCCAATGTTATGGGTTTAAAGCCATTTTGGAGTGCAAAGGTAATCTCTTCTTCTGAAAAATCACCCTCGGGACCAATTAAAATGAGTGTATTCTCGCTTTTTTTTACGAGAGAGCCCAAATATTCACGTTCTCCGAGTGTCGAATTGCAGTGAGCAATATACTTCTCACCCTCGAAGGGCATCTCCATCAACTGACGCACGGGAGTCATGTCGTGCAGTGTAGGGTGGTAGGCCTTGAGCGACTGCTTCACGGCCGAGGTGATAACCTTCTCCTCGCGCTCTCTCTTTATCTGTCGGCGCTCACTGTGGTCACACTCTATGGCATATACCTCCGAGACACCCACCTCGGTAGCCTTCTCCAAGAACCACTCGAAGCGGTCGATATTCTTCGTGGGTGCCACGGCCATTGTGAGGCGATATTCAGGCTTCTCATACTCCGGGATGCTCTCGACAACCTCAACAGTGCAGTGTTTGGCGTTATCATCGACCACCTTGCAGCGATACATCGTGCCTCGACCATCGGTAATGTGAAGCTCATCTCCACACCTCATTCTCAATACCTTAACGCAATGTTTCGACTCCTCCTCCGAAAGCGTGTAACGAGGGAGTGAAATTTCGGGTGCATAAAATAGTTGCATTGCCAATAATTTTTTTAACTTTGCAAAGTTAATATAAAAATATTATAGATGAAACCTATTTCACTTTTATCGTCATTAATGTTTATTATGACCATGAATATTGCTTGTACAAGCGACGTTATCATGCCCGAGGATAACCCTCTGCTCGAGGAGTGGACTACCGAGCATGGTGTGCCTCCGTTTGATGAGATTAAGACCAGACACTTCGAGCCGGCGTTCAACTACGCCATCGAGGAGCACAATGCCGAGATTGAGGCTATCATCGCCTCGGAGGAGGAGCCTACGTTTGAGAACACCATCGTTGCGTTGGATAATTCGGGCATACGTCTTTCGGAGATAAAGCTTATCTTCGGCATGCTCTCGGCCTCGGATCTTGATGAGGAGATGCAAGAGGTGCAGACGCGCATTATGCCTCGTCTTGAGGAGCACTACAATGCCATCATGCTCAACGATGCGCTCTTTGAGCGTGTTAAGAGTGTCTATGAGAAGCGCAAGAGCCTGGGGCTTGATCCCGTGCAGATGCGTCTTGTCGAGAAGAACTACAACGATTTTGTTCGCTCGGGAGCTCTGCTCGAGGGTGAAAACAAGGAGCGTCTGATGCAGATAAATGCCGAGCTGGCATCTCTCACTATACGTTTTGGTAATAACCTTCTCGCGGAGAATGGCTCCTTCACTCTTCATCTCGAGGAGGAGCAGGTGAAGGAGCTGCCCGAGGGTGTTAAGAATCAGGCTCGTCAAGCACGCCAGGATATGGGTCTGAAGAGTGGATATATCTTTACGCTCGACAAGCCGAGCATGCTCCCCTTCCTTACCTACTCTGAAAATCGTGATTTGCGTCGCGAGCTATATAACGGCTACTTAATGCGTTGCAACAACGACAACGAGTACGACAATAAAGAGATTATCAAGCGCATGACCTCGTTGCGTATCGAGAAGGCTCACCTGTTGGGTTATAAGTCATATTCGCACTACGTCACAGCCGACCAGATGTCGGGCTCGCCCGAGGCGGTATATTCACTCCTTGAGGAGATATTCAACCCTGCGCTGGAGTCAGCCAAGCGCGAGCTTGAGCAGATGAAGGAGCTCTTTGAGAAGGATTATCCCGGGGAAAACTTCGAGAAGTCGGATTGGTGGTACTATGCCGAGAAGGTGCGCAAGCAGAAGTATCAGCTCGACGAGGAGTCTGTGCGTCAGTACCTCTCGTTGGATAACGTGCGCGATGGTATGTTCTACCTCGCTAACCGCCTCTATGGCGTCACCTTCCGCCCCATAGCGGCACCTCGCTACCATAAGGAGTGTAGCGTATATGAGGTGCTTGACCACGACATGTCGCACCTCGGCGTTCTCTATCTCGATCCTCATCCTCGTAAGTCGAAGAGCGGTGGCGCATGGTGTGGCAACTTCACCGAGCAGCGATATGTCGATGGTGTGCGTAAGGCTCCTGTCGTAGGTATCGTCTGCAACTTCACGCCCCCCGTGGGTAAGACACCGTCGCTGCTCACCTTCGATGAGGCCGAGACCATGTTCCATGAGTTTGGTCACGCCCTGCATTTCCTCTTTGCCGACGTTCGCTATCGCGGCCTTACGGAGGTTGAGGGTGACTTCGTGGAGCTCCCATCGCAGATTATGGAGAACTGGGCCTTCGAGCCAGAGATATTGAAGAAGTATGCCATTCACCATCGTACGGGTGAGGTTATTCCCGACTCGCTTATCGAGAAGATAGAGAAGGCGGCGCTCTTCAACCAGGGATTTATCACTACGGAGCTTGCTGCCGCAGCCCTTATCGACATGGATATCCATACTCTCGAGAGCGACACCTCAATCGATGTGAATGCCTTTGAAACATATAACCTTGCAACACGTCGCGGTCTTATTCCCGAGATTGAGCCACGCTATCGTTATACCTACTTTGCCCACATCTTCAACGGTGGTTACTCGTCAGGTTACTACTTCTATCTCTGGGCCGAGGTGCTCGATAAGGATGCCTTTGAGGCCTTCAAGGAGTGTAGCGACATCTGCGATAAGGAGCTTGCCACAAGCTTCCGCTATAACCTCTTGGCACAGGGTGGACAGTATCCAGGCATGGATATGTATCGTAAGTTCCGCGGCGCCGAGCCTAACAAAGATCCCTTGTTGCGTGCTCGCGGCCTGATGCCCGAGCCCGAGGTGGAGGGCGTCGAGGTGGTTGAGATCTCGGAGGAGGTGACAAACGACGAGGAACTCTCATCGCGCATCAAGACGCAGCCTCGTGCAGGCCGTCTCCCCGAGCCCGGAAAGATTACAGCCAAGCGCAATATCAGAGTAAATGAATAACCTAATAAATGTATCTATGAAAAAAGCCGTATTTCTTATGTCAGCATTGACTATGATGCTTGCCGGTTGCGCCCAGAGCGGTGATGACCTGGCGAACAATCCTCTCCTTCAGGAGTGGGATACCCCCTATCAGACACCTCCCTTCTCGAAGATTGAGCTCAAGCATTATGAGCCCGCCTTCGACTATGCTATTGCCGAGAACCGTGCCGAGATTGATGCCATTGTGAATAATCCCGAGGCTCCCACCTTCGAGAATACTATCGTGGCTATGGAGCAGGCAGGCTCTTTGCTCGGTCGCATTTCAGGTGTATTCTTTGTTTTGAACAGCAATCACACCTCTCCCGAGATGCAGCAGATAGCTCTCAATGTGACACCCAAGCTCACCGAGCTCTCGAATGATGTATCGCTCAACCCCCAGCTCTTTGAGCGCGTTAAGGCGGTATATGCACAGCGTGATGAGCTGAACCTTGACCAGGAGGATCGTCAGCTCTTGGAGGAGACTTACAAGGGCTTTGCTCGCTCGGGCGCCCTGCTCGAGGGTGAGGCTCAGGAACTCTATCGTCAGTACACCTCGGAGCTCTCGCAGCTCACACTTGAGTTTGGTCAGAATGCCTTGGCTGCAACCAACGCTTTTTCGTTGAACATCACCGATGAGGCACGTGTGGCCGAGCTACCCGACTTTGTGAAGGATGGTCTTGCTGCCGAGGCTGAGGCTCGCGGTCAGGAGGGCTGGACGGTGACTCTCGATGCGCCGAGCTATGGTCCCTTCATGACATACTCGTCACAGCGCGACCTCAAGGAGCAGCTCTACCGTGCATATAACACACGTGCTACGGGTGGTGAGTTTGACAACCTTGAGAAGATTCGCCAGATTACAGAGCTTCGTCGTAAGATTGCCAACCTCCTTGGCTACGACTGCTATGCAGACTATGTATTGGAGGATCGCATGGCCGAGAGCACAGCTACAGTCAAGGGCTTCCTTAACGAGCTTAATGATGCTACTCTGAACTATGCAAAGCGTGATGTCAAGGTCGTTACCGATTATGCACATTCACTCGGCTTCGAGGGTGAGCTCATGCCTTGGGATTGGGGCTACTACAACGAGAAGTACAAGGAGGCGAAGTATGCCATCAACGATGAGCAGATCAAGCCCTACCTTCAGTTGGAGAATGTAACAGATGCCGTCTTCATGCTTGCAGGCAAGCTCTATGATCTTCAGTTCGAGCAGGTAGATAACATCGAGGTGTATCACCCCGAGGCTACCGTATATGAGGTTAAGGATAATGCCGGCGAGCTTATGGCTATCCTCTACCTCGATTTCTTCCCCCGCGAGTCAAAGCGTCAGGGTGCGTGGATGACCGAGTTCCGTGGTGCCAAGATTGTTGATGGCAAGGAGCAGCGTCCTCTGGTGTCGCTCGTGATGAACTTCACCAAGCCTACAGCCACTACACCTTCACTCCTCACCTTCGATGAGTTTACTACCTTCCTCCACGAGTTTGGTCATGGCTTGCATGGCATCCTCGCACGTGGTAAGTATGAGTCTATCAATGGCACATCTGTAAAGCGTGACTTCGTAGAGCTCCCCTCGCAGATTATGGAGAATTGGGCTACCGAAAAGGAGTACCTCGACCTTTGGGCGAAGCACTACCAGACAGGCGAGGCTATGCCTGCCGAGATTATCGAGAAGCTCGTAGCCGCCAAGAACTACCTCGCAGCATACTTCAACGTACGTCAGCTCTCATTCGGCATGCTCGATATGGCTTACCACACTATGACCGAGCCCTATGAGGGTGACATCCTCGAGTTTGAGAGCAAGGCCATAGCGCCTACACAGGTTATGCCTATCGTTGAGGGTACAGCCATGAGCCCCGCCTTCACACATATCTTCAGCGGTGGCTACGCTACAGGTTACTATGGTTACAAGTGGGCCGAGGTGCTCGCCGCAGACGCCTTCTCATACTTCGAAGAGAAGGGCATCTTCTCTGAAGAGGCAGCAAACAAGTTCCGCAAGGAGATTCTTGAGAAGGGTGGTCACGAGCATCCTATGACTCTCTATGTGAACTTCCGTGGTCACAAGCCACAGACAAAGGCGCTTATCGATCAGATGAATCTCAAGTAACTTGTCGTTATTCGCCCGAATGAGCAGACGACAAGCGTAGCTCATTCGGGCTAATTTTATATCGAGACCAAATCTAACACCTCCTCGCAACTAATTAACTTTTGTTTAGACGAGTGTAGATACAACGCTCGACAAAAATCCCGACAATGGTAGTACCTCTTCGCACACGCCATTGTCGGGAATTTTTATCGAGCTACAGTAGATATCTGCCCTATAATCGAACGTTATTCGGCAGGGAGTTTAAACTCTGTAAATCCCGCTCCAACCAAGATATTGTACCATGCGAAGCACTTCTTCATATCCGATACATGTACACGCTCGCGGTCATACTCGGGAAGCACCTTTGCAAACTCCTCAACAATCTTCTCGGCAGACTCCTTATGAGATATAGCCTCCTTGCCTCCGGTATAGTTCCAGATGTTTGTGAAGACGTCGGCAAGAGCAATATCTTCACCCTCGGTGAACATAGATATCTCGGTGAGAGCACTCACACGTGAGGTCACAGCTGCATTCATGCGCTTACCATCGGTAAGTGACTCAACAATAACACCGCGCATAGACTGTGCAACAAACTTATAAAGACCGGGCTGTCCAGAGATAGCCAATATATCCTTTAACTCCATAGTGTTTATTATGTTTTATAAAATTTTCACGCCACAAAGGTAATTATTTTTCTCAAAAATCACTATATTTGTTGTCGAGTAATAAAATATATATGGAGCATGAGTAAGAATATCGAAATTATACAGATTAACATATCGGGCGAGGATAAGCCGGGATTAACCTCCTCACTTACGGGCATCCTCGCACATCACGATGCCTTTATCCTCGATATCGGACAATCCAATATCCATCAGTCGTTGACCCTCGGCATACTCTTTATGACTACCCCCGAGCGTTCAGGACAGATTATGAAGGAGCTGCTATTCAAAGCCTCGGAGATGAATATCACCATCCGCTTTGAGCCCGTCACCGAGGAGCAGTACAGCCACTGGGTTACGGGACAGGGCAAGAATCGCTACATCATCACGATGGTGGGGCGTCGCATCACAGCAGAGCATATCTCTCGCGTGACACAGGCCATCTCCGATGAGGGGTTGAATATCGACGATATAAACCGCCTAACAGGTCGCATGCCGCTGGATGAGGATGAACGAGCACCCAAGACCAGCATCGAGTTCTCGGTGCGAGGCACACTCTCGGACAAGGGGCACTTTCAGAATGAGCTGATGAAGATAGCCAACACAGGCGAGGTAGATATCTCCTTCCAGAAGGATGGCATCTTCCGTCGTTCACGCCGTCTTATATGTTTCGATATGGATTCGACATTGATTACCACCGAGGTCATCGACGAGCTTGCCGACCGTGCAGGTGTAGGCAAGGAGGTGCGTGAGATTACCGAGCGCGCCATGCGTGGCGAAATAGACTTCTGCGAGAGTTTCAAGGAGCGTGTAGCCCTACTCAAGGGGTTGAATGTAGATGTCATGGAGGATATAGCACAAAACCTCCCCATAACCGAGGGCGTGGACCGCATGATGACCATACTGAAGCGAGTAGGTTATAAGACAGCCATCCTCTCGGGCGGTTTCACCTACTTTGGCAACTATCTAAAGCGCCGCTTCGGCTTCGACTATGTCTATGCCAATGAGCTCGAAGTGGAGAATGGCAAGCTCACGGGAAGATATACCGGAGAGATTGTCGATGGCGTACGCAAGGCAGAGCTACTACGTCTGCTCTGTCAGTTCGAGAATATTGATATTCAGCAATCTGTAGCTGTAGGTGACGGTGCCAACGACCTGCCCATGCTCAATATAGCAGGCCTCGGCATCGCCTTCCATGCCAAGCCCAAGGTGCGAGCTACGGCACGACAATCGATATCAACTGTCGGCCTTGACGGAATACTCTACTTCCTCGGGCTTAAAGACTCGTGGGTGGAGATACGTAGCGAGAAATAACATGCAAAGAGTATTTGTCATACTACTTCTACTATTCGCTGTCGGCTGTTACAACAGGGCCGACAGCCCTGTTATTGATGGTGAGCTACCTGCCCCAACACTCTCTATCTCACAACTACACAAGGCTATACCGCAGGGAGAAGCTCGAAAGATTGAGGATGAGATGATTATCGTGGGACGAGTGACATCCTCGGACATGGAGAGCAACTTCTACGGCAGCTTTATGGTGGAGGATGACGGTGCTGCAGTAGAGGTATTGGCAGATATAAGTCAGCTTCATGCCCGATATCCCGAGGGTGTGAATGTCGCACTCAAACTACAAGGATGCTATGCCGCATACCAACGCGGAGTACTACAACTCGGGGCAGCACCCTACCCCGATAATCACAAAAGGATTGTGGGCTTTGGCTCCCTCGAAGCCCTCGACAAGGTCGTAATACGAAGTATAGATGTAACACCTCAACAGCCTGTAATACAAACTATAGGGGAGCTTCAACACAAGGATTGCGGATGTCTAATCCGTATCGATAAGCTCCATCTTGTAGCCTCTGCTACAATAGATACCACAGCCGGCGAACTCCTCTCGGATGCTCGTTGGCGGGGCTATTCATTATACAAAGATGCACGGGGTGATAGCATTGCCGTATATACGAGAAGTTATGCACAATATGCCGAGAGATATATTCCACACGGAGAGCTATCCATCACCGGCATACTGCAATATGGGGAGTATAACTCAACAAGAGAGTGCTATCAAATAAAGATGAGCCATGAGATGGATTGTATCAATATGTAGCGCAGCAATTCTCACCATCGTCATCACCACATCCTGCAGGCAGAGCCGCGATGATAGCATCACACCAAGACGCATATCTATCGCTCAGCTCTATACTACGGCCCATGAGCTTCCTTCGCTGATCACTGAAGATATATTTATTGAGGGTCGCGTGGTTGCAAACGACAAGCTGAATGAGGTGGAGCGTCGCTTCATTGTCGCAGATAATACGGCAGGGGTGGAGATATGGGTAGAGAGCCGCGATATAGACCGTGACATACCACTATTCTCACGAGTACGGGTTACACTCTCGGGCTTATCGTGCGCCTATTACTTTCATCGTATAGTCCTTGGTAAGGCACCCACGACGGAGCATATATTGGATAATATTGCCGAGAGCGATATCATGCGCCACGTGGATGTATATCTCGATGCCGATGATATACCCCACGCCGAGTCATTGCGTATCTCCGAGATTGCATCGGCATATATGCTTCGCTATGTGCATATCGGTGCACTACGGGTAATTGACGAGGAGAGAGGTAAGCAATGGTGCGACGTGGACACCCTCGGCCGAGGCTACAATACCACGGTGCGCCACCTGACCGATGGACGAGATACTTTGGGTATAGTGATATCGGGCAACTGCCAATATGCCGACGAACATATCCCCGATAACACGATACAATGCTACGGCATCGTAGATAGCTATTTGAATGTTTTTGTTCTACGCCCGACAAATCGTCAGATAATTGAGGAGTAGCTCTACTTCATGGTATGTGCCACCATCCACTCGGCTAAAGCTTCGGCAGCATGTCCACTCTCATAAAAACCTATACGTGAGGTGAAGAACTCTTCAACGCCCCTTCGATAGCTATCGTAGTCAAACCCTAGAATCATCTCAATCAATTGCTCCTCACCCTCGGCCAAGGGGAAGGGTAGCTCACGTAAATCGAAGTAGTAGCCTCGGTCGTAGCTCGCCACATCCGTAGCATAGAGCATACAGGGGCGATACTGCATCGTGAAGTCAAACATCGAGCTCGAGTAGTCGGTAATAAGCATGTCGCTCACGGCCAACAACTCTTGCATATCGTTATAGAGCGTAACATCCTTAACATCGTCATAGGCAACGAGTTCCGAAATATCAATCTTACCTATAAGGTTAGGGTGCATGCGCACAAACACCGTCACATGTTCTGTTGCAAACATCTTGCGAAGCGCAGGCAGAATCTTTGCCCAATTAAGGCGATAAGGCTCTATATCGCCACTGCGACGGAAGGTCGGAGCATAGAGCACGATACGACTCTCAGGAGCTATGTCATAATGTAGGCGTATCTTCTCATTCAGCTCGGCATGCAGTGCCGTATTAAAGAAGATGTCGTTACGCGGTATGCCGCGTTCCAAAATCTCACCACGATACCAAAAGCTGCTCCTTATCAAGTCACTCTGCATTCGGCATCCCGAAATCATCAGGTCGCACACCTCAGAGTCACGCCAAGCCTTACGCACATAGCTATATCCGAGCATCTTCTCGGCATCGCGCTCGACACGCTTCAGTGCCACACCACCATGCCACAACATCAGATATTTCTGCTCGGGACGCTTATGCCAATAGATATGATATGGATCTGTACGAGAGTTGGTTACGAGATACTCTGCCGTAGCCGTAAGTACATAGTAACGCCATGACCGAAAGCGCACAACATGGATGCGAGGATCCAGCTTCGAGCAATCTACGCCACGACGAAAAACCCAATAAACCTCCATCTCGGGATGATGCTCCAAGAGGTGCTCGGTCAAGTATCGAGGGTTGCAGCTATACTGTTTGAAGTTATAGGCCCAGCACATCACTCGCCCACGTTTCACGCCATGGAAGCGACGTGCAACAAACGATAGTGTGTTACCAAAAATCTTCACCATGCGACCCAATATCCAGGCCACCTTCCCGCCTATACGTCGTGCCATAACCCTACTTTTCATGTTATACCATCACAAAGATAGTGATTTATCTGGTTTTTATGAAAAAAATTTATAAATTTGCATGATGTAACCTATACCCAAACATGAAGAGCAAGGAACTAACAGTCGAGGAGCGCGAGCTACTAAAGCAAAAATATAATCCCGAGGGGTCGCGTCTGCGTCACGACCAGCTGGAGCTATTACGCATGCTCGACTTCGTGGCCGAGATATGCCGAGAGCATAACATACAGTGGTGGCTGAGCTCGGGTACACTACTCGGAGCTGCTCGACATGAGGGATTTATTCCGTGGGATGATGACCTCGATATAGTTCTTATGCGTCGAGACTGCAAACGTCTTGAGAAGATACTTCGCAACCTTCAGAGCGAGGAGTTTGTATATCACTCGATGTGTACGGATGTAGATTATGTGAACTGCTTTGGCAAGTTCCGCAAGCGCGAAGGAGTGATACACGCTGCCAGCCGACGATACAACTACTACAAATATCGAGGCATAGGGTTCGATATCTTCTCTATCGAGAAGACGAGTTACGTTGCAGCGCGCATCGCAAGTGTCATATACAATAATCTGCAACACCTAACCTCATACATACGCATAGGATGGTTGCGCAAACCACTAATACGCCTCATCGAGATACTATGCCTGGGTATCATCAACCCGCTGTTGAGAGTCGTGGGCAAGATAAATCCGCGTGGTGAGTATCACTACTCGCTTGGTACAGGATGGGCAAAGCACACCTTCTTTCTCAAGGATACGATGCCTCTTGGCGTGGCTAAATTCGAGGGCCGGAACTACCCCGTGCCAAGCAACGTGGACAGCTACCTCAAGCGTGTGTATGGCGATTGGCATAAGCTCCCAAGCGAGGAGGTGATTAAACGTAACATACACTGCCAAGAGTATATCGATGAGATATATGGCACAACGACACAAACTCTACCCAACGATAAATGATGGATTACATAATGGATGAAGTGGCTCTAAAGGAGCGTTATAACCCCGAAGGCTCGAAGCTGCGTAAAAACCAGCGGGAGCTAGTAGATATACTCCTCGACCTGGCCAAGATATGCCGAGAGCACAACATACAGTGGTGGTTGAGCTCGGGCACACTACTCGGAGCTGCTCGGCATAAGGGATTTATTCCGTGGGATGACGATATCGACATAGTGATGTTCCACAAGGATTTCAAACGTCTGCAGCGCATACTACATAAGCTTGATAGCGACAAATACGTCTATCAGTCGATGTTCAGCGACATAGAGTACACAAATCTCTATGGCAAGTTCCGTAGGCGTGATAATGCCGTGGCGATATTCGGAGGTCGATATAAGTATCTCAAATATAAAGGACAGTTTGTCGATATCTTCTCCATAGAGAAGACAAGCCACTTTGCAGCACGCGCAGCAAAGGTTATATACCACAATCTGCAACATACGACCATACACATTAAGACAAAGTGGTTGCGTCATGCAATGATACGCTTTATCGAGTTTCTATGTTTCTTCATCGTCAACCCGATACTGCGAGTTATAGGAGTTATAAATCCTCGTGGCGAGTACCACTATACGTTGGGCTCAGGATGGGATAAACACACCTTCTACATGAAGTACACCTTGCCCTTGAGCACCATACATTTCGAGGGACACGAGTTCCCTGCGCCGAAGGATGTGGATGGATATTTGCGTAATGTCTATGGCGACTGGCGCAAGATGCCCTCGGATGAGGAGATCCTTAAGGCGATACATTGCAAGGATTATAGAGAGGAGATTTTTAGTTTGAAGCAACAATAGCCATGAAGAAAGTTATCACATACGGCACTTATGACCTTCTACACCAAGGACATATTAACCTGCTACGTCGTGCCAAGGCATTGGGTGACTACCTTATCGTGGGTGTTACGAACGACAGCTTTGATCGCGAGCGCGGCAAGCTCAACGTACGCAACAACGTCTTGGAGCGTGTCGAGGCAGTAAAGGCTACGGGCTTTGTTGATGAGGTTATTATCGAGGACTATGTGGGCCAGAAGATTGACGATGTACAGAAGTACGATGTCGATATCTTTGCCATAGGCTCCGATTGGGAGGGTAAGTTCGACTACCTGAAGGAGTTTTGCGAGGTTGTATATCTTCCCCGCACCGAGGGTGTAAGCTCAACGATGCTTCGCGCCGAGAGCGAGGTTATGGTTAAGTTGGGCGTTGTGGGCTGTGGCCGCATTGCCCGCCGCCTTATCGAGGAGGCATCGAAGGTCGATGCTGTGGAGATATGCGCTCTATACGATATCGATAGCGAGGCGATGGATATGGCAGACTGCCCCACGGCCAAGCGATGTAATAGCTTTGAGGAGCTTGTCGAGCGGTCGGCAGCCGTATATATCGCTACGCCCCACCTCCACCACTATAAGCAGGCGAAATACGCCCTCGAGCAGGGACGACACGTACTATGTGAAACTCCTCTTGTACTGAACAGTGCGGAGGCCAAGGAGCTCTACGACCTTGCCAAGCACCAAAACAGAGTGCTTCTGGAGGCCAACAAGACGGCATACTGCCCCGCCTTTAGTCACCTTATCACGCTGATTAAGAGCGGACTCATCGGCGATGTCGTGGGCATCGACGCCTCGGAGTCGAAGCTCTGGGGTGCAGATAAGCTACGACGTGAGCTCGACCCTGCGCAGGCGGGAGGCTCGCTCTACGAGATGGGTTCATATCCCCTGTTGCCCATCATCAAGCTTCTGGGCACAAACTTCGAGAATATAAATATCTACAGCCGCATGAACGAAGATGGCGTGGATATCTACACGCGAGGCATCATGCGCTATGCCAATGCTATCGCATCGTTCCAGCTTGGCTTAGGCGTGAAGACCGAGGGCAACCTCGTAATCTCGGGCACACAGGGCTATGCCTACGTGCCCTCGCCATGGTGGAAGACCGACTACTTCGAGCTGCGTTACGAGGATCAGAATAAGAATAAGAAGTATTTCTATAAGTGGGACGAGCCGGGCTTGCGTTACGAACTTCAGGAGTTTGTGTCATGCATCGTCAACGACCGTCACCACTCGGCACGTCTTATGCCTCGCGAGAGTATTGCCATGGCACGTGTCATGGAGCAGTTTGGCAACCGCAAAAATCTCTTTGAGCTATGAGAAAGGCGTTAATCGTAGGTGGCTCAAACGGCATAGGCCTCGCCATAGCCACAGAACTTGCAGCACATGAGGAGTGGACTACAATATCTATTCTCGACCGCGCACCTATTGCCGAGGAGCGTGATAACGCGAAGTTCGAGTATCATAAGTTCGACCTTCTCACCGGCGACTACGCCTACTTTGACCGCTTCGACGATATCGACACGCTTATTATCACCGCGGGCTTTGGCCGCTTGGCACACTTCAGCGACATCGATGAGCAACATATCATCGATAGCTTTCGTGTAAATAGCGAGGCTGTTATCCGTATTATCCACCACTTTTACCACCGCATAAACTCTACCGAGCCCTTCTACTGCGCAGTGATGGGTAGCATTGCAGGATTTATCTCCTCACCTCTCTTTGCCGTATATGCAGCGACAAAGGCTGCGCTCAAGATATTTATCGAGAGTGTGAATGTGGAGTTGGAGAAGTGCGGCTCGAACAACCGAATACTGAATATCTCCCCCGGCTCGATAAAAGGCACATCCTTCTATAAGGGTAAGACCGACCTGGAACTTACACGCGGCTTGGCATGCGACATTCTCGAACACCTATGGCGTGGCGACGACCTCTTTATTCCGCAGTACGACGAGATATTTAAGCAGGTTTTGGAGCGCTACCACGATGATTTTCGTGCCGAGGGACGCCACTCCTACGACTATAAGATGTCCAGCGGGCGAATAAAATAAAGCATCTATATAAATTATGCAGAAGAGTGTCACCATATCTATTATCGCACCTATCTATGGCGTTGAGCGATATATTGCCGAGTTTGCCGAGTCGTTGCTCTCGCAGGACTACCCCAATATCGAGTTTATCTTCGTGAATGATGGCACGAAGGATCGCTCTATGGAGATTCTTGCCGAGGTTATAGATAGTAAATATAGCCACCTGCGCGAGCAAATAACCATCGTAAACAAGGAGAATGGAGGCCTTCCTGCAGCCCGTAAGACGGGCTTGGAGCATGCCACAGGTGACTACGTCTATCATGTGGACTCGGACGACTGGTTGTCCGAGGGTGCGATTACAAAGATTGCACAAGAGATAAAGCGCACTGGAAGCGACATCATCTACTTCAACCTCGTGAAGGAGTATGGCAATCGCTCGAAGCCCAAGCGCGAGCGCAGATATGACAGCACCATGCGCGAGGAGTATATACGTAATATGTATAATCACCGCTCCTTCGCCGCGGTATGGAACAAGTGTGTATGTCGTACCCTATACACCGAGCATACGATATATACGCCGAAGTATGGCTATGCCGAGGATTGCTACCTCACCTCACAACTCGTGGGCTATGCCCGCACAGTGAGCTTCCTCGACGAGTATATCTACCACTATCGCAAAGGTAATCCTGCGGCTATGACCTCACAGCAGCGTCGCAAGCGCAAGCGCGAGTATGCACTCAACTTCCTCGACCTCTACGACAAGTATCATCATGTGGCACACGAGGAGAACCCTGTAGCCCCTATCCTCGATGATATAATCATACAAGCGGGCTGGTACTCGTTATTCTATCGTCTTAACCTCTTCAAGGAGTATGATTGGTTAGCCAAGGAGGTTCGTAAGGCGAAGATGCGCCGAGGTACAAACGTATGGCTCGGGGCACAAATCATAACGAAGCTCTACGCACTATTTAGGTAGAGATATATAAATATAATAGGCGCACCCTTTCGGTGCGCCTATCATTATTTATGTATGCCTGCCTTATGCTGCAGGAGTCTCCTCATCGAGAGTATTCTCGGGCTCCTTCTCGGGCATAGGCTCACCATCAAGCGAGATGACCATGCTCACCCAACCACGATCAATGGTATTTACCGTACCGATAAAGGTGCGACAATCCTCCGACACGGCAACAACCATAAGGCCATCCTCTTCAATATACTCATAGAGCTCAACATTGTGAACATCTAAAAGCCAATCCTCGAATGTACTCTTCGTATTAGGGCTGTTTATCGTGTCGATAACATATGTTGTCTCACCACCATAGCCGCTCTCCACATTATCAGCAAAGAGCAAGCCATTATCGTCCATTGCAAGAATACGCTTCATATCGGGGTGCGCCGTAAGCTCATGTACGGTATTAGTATCCATATCCTTATATGCACATACCGCCATTGACTCTACATCGCCATCGGATGTAAGTATCCTACCAAAGGCATAACGACCAGTCTGTGAAATCATGTTGGGAGCCGCGAGATCAGCAAACCACTTCGTAGGAGAGTTATTCTCTGTCTCGAGAAGCAAATACTCATAGGGAGTATATTCATCTGCCCACGATATCATAAAGTGTGCATAGGAATCCTCATATCCAAAGATACGACGCTCGGGATCTACCGACTTCGCGATTTTACCATTCACATACTCCTGACCCTCATAAATCGAGTTGTTACTCTCCGGAATCCATACGCGATCCTTCTCTATGTCGTAGGTTATGGGCACCAACAACTCCACATGCTCGGTGCTGCTGCCGGCTCTCCAGAGCCAACCTACCATATATTTACCATCAGGCGTAACGCTCGTAAGGGCACTCATCACGGGGTTCGAGCATACGTCCGAGAGGTCTATCTTCGTAACCTCGCCATTGTACCAATATGCCGCTACGCCATCCAATATCTCGCCAGTATATGAACCCACTACAAGTCCGTTGTCGGCAACATCCGTCGGAGCGAAATCACTCATATCCACAACATCGTCATTCATAAGGTTTACGAATACACCTATTTCTGCAAATGAGCCCACAGCATATCTACCATTGTTTGATATCGCCGATAGCGCAATTGTACCAGCAAGGAACTCACGATACTGCGGAATCTTTCGCGCTGGAATATCGAGCGTGTAGGTTGCAGTCTTTGAATTGAGATAGGGTGATGTCTCGGCTGCTATAGCTGTAAGCTCCACTGTATAACTCTCACCATAGATCAGGTTCTCGAGAACATAGGATGTGCTCTCGGTCTTTATAAGCTCATATCCCGAGATTTGTAACTCATAATATACGGCATTCTCCACCTTCGACCACGAGATGATTACCGTATCTTCCTGCATAAAGAAGTTTGCTTTGGGTGTTTTCAGGCGCATGTCGTTGTCACCCTCACCACCACCATTTTCACAGGCCATCAAGACAACTGCGAGTAGTGCGCATGCTGCGAATTTAAAAAGGTTTTTCATTGTTAATATAAATTTTTTGAGTGTGTATATATTGTTTTCTTTAGCACGGTAAAGTTATAAAAATTTCTCAAAGTAGCAAATAGTCAGCAAGAAAAGATTTTAGAAAGAGATTTTACAATGGAATAAAGTGATCCAAAGTTAAATGCGCGTAAGAGCCTCCTTTCATCTTTTCACCACACCCCACAAAAGGTATTTACGTATCTGGATATTGTTGTTTATTGTTCTATCTCTACATCAAAACACAACATAAACTCTTGGTTGATTTTCTACGCCTCCGTAGCGTCTTGGTGCAAAAAATAGCCACACCACATATATTAAATTGTATCCCAACACATTGCGGGTATTAAAAATAATACCCGCAATATTATGTTAATCTCCCAAGGTGGTTATTTAAGCCGAAATCTCCACACCGGAATTTACGACAGAGCCCCATAATCTATTCAGCGGATGTAATACACAAAAACAGGATATAATGCACAAAAAAAAGCCGAACTCATTAGAGTCCGGCTTAAAGAGGCGCCTACCTACTCTCCCACCTAAATAGGCAGTACCATCGGCGTGAGTGAGCTTAACTTCTCTGTTCGGAATGGGAAGAGGTGGATCCTCACTGCTATAAGCAC
>JAZNFC010000037.1:0-55259 GCA_045588935.1 Alistipes sp.
ATTCCATACTTCAAGTGAAGGTAACGAATAGAATAACCTTCTTCGAGCATTCTCATATATTTGAGTAATGCTCCATAATCGTGCTTTTTGCGCATAAAGAAACCCCAAAAGTTTTTTGTCCAAACTTTTGGGGTCACTTCATTTTTACTTTTAGTCACCCACTATTATTTTTATAGGTTAAGATATCCCTTATCACAAGAAATTTAGAGGCCGAGCTTCTTACGAATATCCTTCGGAATAGCACTCTTGTGAACAATGATGTTCATAGTCTTGTAACGAACGAATGACTTTGAAGCATACCAGATGCCCTTATATGTACCGGCCTCACCCCATGAGTTCTTTACCATATAGTACTCGGTGCCATTCTGATCCTTGGCAATACCGAAAATCTGCATGCCGTGGTCATCGGTGGTCTCCCAATTGTCGTATGCAAGCTGACGCTCCTCCTGTGTGCACCACTTCTCGGCAGAAGGTCGTGGGGTGTTCTTCTTCTCCTCCTCGGTGAGGTTGAGCCACTTGGCCATATCAGAGCCCTGGAGGTCTGCACCCTTTGAATCATCGGGAAGAACGGCTGTACCCATACGCGTAAAGCCCTTCTCGCTAACATCACTACCCCATGCGATAGTGTAACCCTCCATAATAGCATTGTCAAATACCTCCATCAACTCGTCAATAGGGATGTTGTATGACTGCGCCCAACGCCAGTTATCGGGAATCTCAAGGATGAATTTCTCATAGAAGGGGTGGTGTGTATAAGATGTCAAAGAGACGTAATCATCGGCATTCAAACCCAATGACTCGTAGAATGACTTGGGAGTGTACTCCGTACCATTGTATGTAAAGGTCTCGGGGCGAACACCAAGATAGATGTCGTGAATAGCCTCAATAGCCTTCTTCCACAAGGGCTGACCATCAGGGCCTACCTGCAAGCTGCGGTGCTTGCCCTTGGCCATAGCCTCAACAACAGCATCGCTAACAGCCGAAAGCTCATTATGGTTGCTCAACTCCATGCCATACATTACACCGGGGCGCATCTCTGCCTCGGGAACAAGACCAAAGGCTTCCATGCCATAGATAACATCATAGAACGAGCCACCCTGCGCAAATGACACATCACCATGTGTGCGAACAGCCTTGTCGGCGCGATCGAGGTATGTGTTGTGAACAAGGTACATCTCCGAGAAGTCGTACTCACCCTTACCCATACGCAACAACTCCGACTCGATGAAAGCCAATGACGAGTAGCACCAGCAAGTACCTGCCTGGTTCTGGTTCTTAATGCTCGTAATAGGGTTCTCCTTCACCACTGTAAACTCAAGAGTCTCTGCCTCCTGCGCCATAACGCTCATAGCCACCATAAGGCCAAGAGCCAAACCAAAGAATTTCTTCATAACGATTAGTATTTAGTAAATTGTTTCTCTATTTCTTACTCTTTGCAATGATGCGCTGACACTCGACGTAACTTAACGTCTCAATCTTCGCACCCTTGGGTAGGCGGTAATTCTTGCCCTTATACGAAATGTAAGGTCCATACTGACCACTCTTAATAACCATGGCCACATCCTCGGCGAAGGTGCGCAGAGGCTCGGACTGTGCTCGTTGCTTCTTAAGGCCATCCTCCAAAAGTTCCAAGGCACGTTCACGGCTAATAACATAGGGGTCATCATTCTTCGTCAACGAGGCAAAGGTCTTACCATGACGCACATAGGGGCCAAACTTACCAACGCCGACCATAACATCCTCGCCATTAAGCTCACCCAGGTTGCGAGGCAACGCAAAGAGCTCCAGAGCCTCCTCCAACGTAATGGACTCGATAAGCTGTCCCTTCTTCAGCGAGGCAAACTGCCCACGCTCACTCGCCGTACCTCCAAGCTCAACCATGGGACCATAGCGACCGATACGAGCCTTAACCATAAGCCCGGTCTTGGGATCGATGCCAAGCTCTCGTACAGACTGCGACGTACGCTCCATCTGACGACCTACAGCTTCATCCACAAGCTTATGGAACGGATAGTAGAAGTCGGCAATCATCTTACGCCATGTGATATCGCCCTCGGCAACGCGGTCAAACTCCTTCTCCACGTTTGCCGTAAAGTTGTAATCAAGGATTGATGAGAACTGCGTCTCGAGGTAGTCATTGACAATCATACCTATGTCGGTAGGCGCCAATCGGTTCTTCTCCTTACCATAGCTCTCGGTAACCTGCTTCTCGCTAATCTTACCATTCGAGAGCGTCAGGTGCTCTATCTGGCGACGCTGCGCATCACGATTCTGCTTAACAACATAACCTCGGTTGATAATCGTCGTGATGGTAGGAGCATATGTCGAAGGACGTCCGATACCGAGCTCCTCGAGGCGCTTAACCAAGGCCGCCTCATTATAGCGAGGCGTAGGCTGCGAGTAGCGCTCCGAAGCTGTGACGGTCGAGCTGTACAACCTATCACCCATGCCCATCTTAGGTAGAATGCCACCATCACCCTCCTGCTGCTGATCCTCATCCACAGCCTCCGAGTAGAGGCGCATAAAGCCATCAAAACGAACAACCTCACCCGTAGATATGAACTGCTCCGAGCGTCGTTTCATACCAATAACCACCTGTGTGCGGTCAAGCTCCGCAGGCACCATCTGTGACGCTACAGTACGCTTCCAGATAAGGTCGTAGAGGCGCTTCTCGGCAACCGTGCCATCAATCTCCTGACGCTCGATATACGAGGGACGGATAGCCTCATGAGCCTCCTGCGCGCCCTTGCTCTTCGTCTTGAAGTTATGCGGGTAGGAGTACTTCGCGCCATAGAGACGTGTAATCTCATTCTTACACTGCGTAATAGCCATAGTCGAGAGGTTAACCGAATCGGTACGCATATAGGTGATAAGACCCTGCTCATAGAGCTTCTGTGCCACAGACATAATTTGTGACACACTCATACCAAGTTTCTTACCTGCCTCCTGCTGCAAGGTAGAGGTGGTGAAGGGCGGTGCAGCATAACGCTGCACAGGCTTCTCCTCAACCTTCAAAACAGTAAACTCCTCATCTATACAGTCACGCAAGAACTGCTCGGCCTCCACCTTCGTATCAAAGGCGCGCGAGAGCGTCGCACGGAACAAATTCTTAGACTCGTCACCCGAAACATAGAACTGAGCAACAACACGGAACGTCGCAACCGACTTAAAGGCTATAATCTCACGCTCGCGCTCAACGATAAGGCGCACAGCAACGCTCTGCACACGACCCGCCGAGAGCGCCGGACGCACCTTCTTCCACAGCACGGGAGAGAGCTCAAAGCCCACCAAACGATCCAACACACGACGAGCCTGCTGCGCATTAACCAAATTAAGGTCGATGGTGCGAGGATTATCTATAGCCTCGAGGATAGCACGCTGCGTAATCTCATGAAAAACAATACGCTTCGTATTCTCTATAGGCAGATCGAGAACCTTGGCAAGATGCCAAGCAATAGCCTCTCCCTCGCGGTCCTCATCGGAGGCCAACCATACGGTCTTGGCGCTACGCGACAGACGTGTAAGCTCATCTACAACCTTACGTTTATCCTCGGGTATCTCATATTCGGGCTCAAACTCCTGATCGAGGTTTATGCCGAGCCCCTTCTTTGCCAAGTCGCGGATATGTCCGAAGCTCGACTTAACCACATAATCCTTGCCGAGAAACTTCTCAATAGTCTTTGCCTTGGCAGGAGACTCTACGATAACTAAATTTTCTTGCATCGCTAATATATCTTATTTATACACAGCAAAACCTAAGTCCTTAAAACTTAGGCTTGCCGATATATATCTTTCTCTCTATCACTCTACTTAACAACAGTATAGGTTAATTCCAATTTTATGGGTGCCGAGCTGTTGCCACCAACATCGCCACCCGAGAGCGACTGACGCTGGAAGTCGAACAAAGCTCCCGCATCAGGAGCGAGGTAGAAGCGACGACGCATAACCAACGACTCCGACTCGGGGGTATAGTCCGCCGAGAACTTATCAAATTTGACGACACCCTGCTCATCAACATTATCCGCCGCAGCCATCATCAACGACTGTATATAGCTCGAGATATCCATCGTATAGCATGCCAACGAGCGATTTAAATAACCATCATATGCCAGCGCATATTGTGACTCGACAGTATAGGCATAGTCCGTAATGGCCATAAGCCTGTCGTAGTCGGCATACATACCCATACGCGACATTGCCCCGTCAAGCAATACCACCATAGACGAGGGGATATCCAAGTAGTCGTAGTCGGAGCCAACACTATAGGCTCCCTCCATATAGAAGGAGATAAGTGCCTGATTAACCGACACCACGGCATCATCGTGCGCATGCACGATATCGGCTAACGACTGTATAAACTCATCCGTAAACGACACCTCGGTAACGACACCGCCCAAACCCGTAACATAGGTCGTCGTGAGCTCCGTGCCCAAGGTTGCAATATCTATGCTCGAAGAGGTATAGTCATGCTCCACGCTGGTAATCGAGATATTGCCGGCCTCACCATCATAATTATTATCATCGATGAAGAGGTTGTAAATCATATATGTTGTATCACGAATAATCGTGGGATCCTCCTCGTATCGCCCACGCGAGTAGAGCAGCAATGCGGTATTCTCAAGATCCGTAGCAAACATCGCACCTTCACCCGTAATATCACCCTTCGGAGCGATATATATACCTCGCACAACATCCAAGAACTTACGCTCATTACCCTCAACATAAAGACTATCCTTATCCAAGGCATAGCCGCCGTTTGCATCGAGCTCAGTCATAAGCATAAGACGCTCAACATAGTCACGCGTAGCCGATGTCGGCTCAAGCAGCACCTCGACATTCGAGGGGTTATCCATATCTCCGACATAGATACCCTTATCCTGATTCGGAAAATCAAACTCGAAGATAGGCTTCGTACCGATATAGGGCGTAGGGTCAAAGTTTACATAGAAGTTAGAGTCCTTCGCAAGGTAATCATTAGACACAATCTCATAGACCTCAAAGCGATGACTACGTGTCGTATCACCATGATAGGCCGTAACATAGAGCGACAACTGCATGGAGTCAAAAATAGGCCTATAGCCCCAACCGCGCTTCTCATCGAGCGACAAGCTGAACAACATCTGCGACATAAAGCCCGCACGACGCTCCCCATATACGGCATCACGCTCAAGACCGAAGTAGCCGTTATTGAGATTAACCGAGGGGATGGAATCACTAACATAGAGTGCCGCGGTAGAGAGCGTACACGGCTTCGTAGTATCACCCTCACTCCAAGAGCCAAGCTTATACACTCGACGCTTAAGCTCCATGTTCTGCGATGTGGGAATAAACTCCGAGCCAAGGGTATAGTCCACCTCGGTGGTGCAACTCACAAAGAGCATACACACCACAACAAGTGCAACGACTATAGACCATCCTCGCCTACAACTCATCATAGAACTTCTTGTAACCATCAAAGAGATCCTTGGGATCACCATTAAAATAATCCAACACCTTCTTACCACAGCTGCGAGCATACTCAACAAGCTCCTTCGAAGCATTAGGCGAAGTGACTATAACACCATCGACATACTCCATAACGAAGCGCATAAGATTTTCGTATGTAGGCTCACCAAGAATAGACATCGCACTATCCATAATACCCTCACCCTCGAGCTTCTGTTTGAAGTCGGCAGCAAGTGTACCATCGAACTTATCATCGGCCAACGATACCACAATCTTAACGTCGGCAAAGAGAGGATCATCATAGAAAACCCTCTTCAAGTACATGGGTACTATAGCCGAAAACCAACCATGACAGTGCACAATCGTAGGCGACCAACGGAGTTTCTTGACCGTTTCGAGCATGCCACGCGCAAAGAAGATGGCTCGATCGTCGTTATCCTCAAACAACACGCCACTCTCATCTGCAAGCACCGCACGGCGCGAGAAGTAGTCGTCGTTATCAATGAAATATATCTGTATGCGGGCTGACGGAATAGATGCTACCTTGATAATCAACTGATGGTCGTTATCGTTGATGATAAGGTTCATACCCGAAAGACGGATAACCTCATGCAGCTGATTACGACGCTCGTTGATACATCCGTAACGAGGCATGAAGGTACGCACCTCCGCACCACGCTCCTGCATCTGACGTGCCATATCAAGACCCAAGGTCGAAAGTTCATTCTCAGCAAGATAGGGCGATATCTCCTGACAAACGTAAAGTATTTTATTTGTTGCCATAATCTCCTTTTTTTAAGAGTATTATTACAGCCTACTGCTATGCAAAGGTACTACTTTTTTTCTACAATATCAACATTGCATCGCCATAGGTGCCGAAACGATAACCCTCATCACGAGCAATCTTGTAAGCCTCCATCACCATGTCGTAGCCTCCAAACGCAGCAACCATCATCAGCTGCGTTGAGTAAGGAAGGTGGAAGTTCGAAACAAAGGCATCTGCCGACGTGAACTTATAGGGAGGAAAGATAAACTTATTGGTCCACTCATCCATAGGCTTCAACATGCCACCAACAGACACCGCCGTTTCCATGGCACGCATAACCGTAGTGCCGATAGCCACAATCTTTCGTCCATCACGCTTCGCAGCATTTATCTGCTCAACCGTCTCGGGAGTAACGGTAAATTGCTCCGAGTCCATCTTATGCTTCGACAAATCCTCGACATCCACCGTACGGAAGTTACCCAAGCCTACGTGCAGCGTAAGGAAGGCCTTATCTATACCCTTAATCTCCATGCGCTTCATCAAGTGCTTCGAGAAGTGAAGACCCGCCGTAGGTGCTGCCACGGCACCCTCATGCTTGGCATAAATAGTCTGATACCACTCCGCATCCTCGGGCTCCACGGTCTCACGCACCCAACGCGGAAGCGGAGTCTCACCCATAGCATAGAGCGCCTCCTTGAACTCCTCGTATGAACCATCAAACAAGAAGCGCAGGGTACGACCACGCGAGGTCGTATTGTCAATAACCTCGGCACCCATCAAGTCGTCATCACCAAAGTAGAGCTTATTACCAATACGAATCTTACGGGCAGGATCCACCAACACATCCCACAAGCGCAACTCTCGATTGAGCTCACGCAACAAGAAGATTTCAATATCGGCACCCGTCTTCTCCTTACAACCCTTCAAACGCGCGGGAAAGACCTTCGTATCGTTAAAAACGAACATGTCCTTCTCATCGAAATACTCGATAATATCCTTGAATGTACGGTGCTCAATCTCCCCTGTAGCACGGTGGAGCACCATAAGACGGGCATCATCACGGTTTACCGTAGGATACTTGGCAATCATATCCTCCGAAAACTCGAAGCCATACTGCGATAATTTCATATCTTATAACGTAGTTTTAGTTTATCAATCGCTCAACACTCTCCTCTTCTCAAAAGAGCGAACAACAATCAAAATATATATACGCAAAAAGTGCTATTTTGTTTCACACTCACGCAATTTATTCATAAAGTCATCAAGCCGGTGCGCCTCTCCCACACGGAAATTACCACTGCGTGTACGTCGCAACGACGTGAGATAGGCGCCACTCGACAGCGCCTCACCAATCTCAAAAGCCAACGAGCGAATATACGTACCCTTGCTACACTCAACGCGTATCTTAATGCGAGGAAGCTCATACTCCACAAGCTCCATATCATAGATATGTATTTGTGCGCGCTTGAGTTCCACCTCCTCACCGGCACGCGCTATCTCATAGGCACGCACACCCTGCACCTTCTTTGCCGAGTAGATGGGCGGCAGCTGCTCACGCTCACCCGTCAACGAGCGCAAAGCCTCCTCAACAGCCTCGCGCGTAATATGCTCCGTAGGGTAGATATGATCCACTGCATGCTCCATATCTCCCGAAGGGGTTGTAGCTCCAAGCATAAGCTCGGCAACATACTCCTTACGCTCCGACTGTAACTCATCAACGCGCTTCGTAGCACGACCTATACAGACCAACAATATACCCGTAGCCAAGGGGTCAAGCGTACCTGCATGACCTATCTTTATCTTCGGATAACCACACTTACGCAACTGAAACTTTATCTTGCGGACGACATCTGCCGAGGTCCACTCATAAGGCTTATCGATGACAGCAACATAGCCTTCCGGGAAATCAATCCCACGCAACGTAAACTCCTCCATATATTATAATATGTATGTTCCGATAGCCACAAAACCGACAACCAAACAGTAGAGAGCAAACCAAATAAGCTTACCGCGCTTGACAATACCAATCATAAAGCGGCAAGCAAGGCAGCCCACAATAAACGATGAAAGGAAGCCGGCAACAAGCGTCATGGTATCCATACCCGAGAGGGCAAAGTTACCACCAACGACATCCAGCAACGCCTGACCCATAATCGGAGCAAGAACCATCAAAAAAGAGAAGGTCGCCACAGCCTCCTTCTTATTTCCAAGGAGCAAACCCGTAGCGATGGTTGTGCCCGAGCGCGAGAGTCCCGGCATCGAGGCCACAGCCTGCGACAAACCAATAATGAAGGCGTCACGGTATGATATATCCTCCTTAATACGTGGCTTGGCATAGTAGGCAAAGGAGAGTAGCACCGCGGTAAGCAGAAGCATGCATCCCACAACAACCATAATATAGGGTGAGCCAAGCAGTGCATCTATTTGGTCACGCAACAGCAAACCCACAATACCGATAGGTATCATCGAGATAACGAGCTTCAAAAAATAACTCTTCTCGGGATTCATTCCACGTGAGAAGAGTCCCTTGATTATCCACCACACCTCATGCCACAGAACAACTATAGTACTCAATACCGTGGCAGCATGGAGCATAACATCGAAGGTCAAGTTCTCCTCGATCTCTACACCTAACAGCTCCTTGAACAACTGCAGATGTCCACTACTCGACACGGGCAGGAACTCGGTAAGGCCCTGTACAGCACCTAAAATTACAGACTCTAAAATCGTCATGACAATCAATCTTATGTATTATGATTCAAACCTCTTCATTATAGCAAACACCTCAACAACAAAGCCCACAACAACAACGATAGGGGCCAATGTGATACGTCGAAACGAGAAGATGCTCTCATCGAACTCCGCGACCGTGTGCTCACCACCGCCCGACATCAAGATAAAACCGAGGAGTATTATCAACAGCCCGACCAACATCAACACATAGTTCTTATGACTGAAGGGCATCGGGGTCTTATTCTCATTATTCTTCGCCGCCATACTAATAGAGATATATCTTATTTGACTTCATATTAACAAACTTGTTCACGGCAATGGCACTCACCACAAGCGTGATAACGACTCCCACGACAACCAGGCCACCGACAATCACGCCCACCTCCTCATATCCGAGCATAGTCACCTCCGAGGGCATAAGACGCATAACGCCATAGACTAACGCCACGACCGAAGATGCAGCGACAAGGCCTGCCACAACACCCTGCTTCAGAGCACTTGCCAACAAGGGGCGCATGATATACCACTTCGTAGCACCTACGAGCTTCATTGTATTTATCAGGTAACGCTTCGAATAGATAGCAAGGCGTATGGTATTGTTCAAAAGCAACACAGATATCACCGTCAGCACAGCAAGAAAGAGAAGGAGCGCAAGGCTCACAACCTTGACCCTCTCCTCCATGCGCTGCACAACATCCACAGGAGGGGCTGCAATATACTCAACGCCTGAAACCGAAGATACGCGCTCCACAAAGGTCGATATATTATCTGCCGTAGCATACTCCGACTTAAATCTCACCTCATAGCTATCACGCAGAGGATTATCTCCTAATAAGAGGTCGAAATCAACTTCAAACTGACGACGAAAAGCCTCATCACCGAGCTTCTCCTCTCCCGACACCTCAACAATCTCGGAGTGATAACCCAACCCCTCGATGGCATCCTTAATAGCCACACGCTCCTCCTGCAACAGAGCATCGGCAACCTCCACCGAAACCACAACATTATCCTTCAAGCCAACAGCTACCGAGAGCGCCGAGAGCGTAACATAGCTCACAACACCCAACATAAAGAGCACAAGGGCGATACTCACCGTAGAGATGATATAGGAGCGTCGCACCTTGCGTCGCAAACGTCTATCCTTACTTGCCATTATCATTATTTGTTATTCAGTTTCTCTCTCCATCTGCGCCATACGGGAAGAAACAAAACTCCCACACACCACGCAAGTATAAGCCATGAGGCTACACCCGTTACAGTAGTAGCAGCACCCCAATGCGGAGCACGGAAACGCCACTCCACGGTATGCTTTCCCGCAGGAAGCTCGGCAGCACGCAGAATATAATCCGCCGAGAAGTATTCACTCTCCCGACCATCAACATAGAGCGTCCAACCCTCGGGGAAGTATATCTCCGAGAAGATACACAACACCTCACTCGGAGCACTATACTCATAAATTAACCTATTAGGGGCATAACTCACAAGCTTAATCGAGCCCGAAGCATCGTAATAGCTCTGCGAGAGCGGAGCATCATTACCCACAACGGCCGTAGTAGCAAGGGACTCATGACCTAAAGCATCAAGTTCCTCGGCCGCCGTAGCACAACGCACCACATCCTCAACAAACCATGCAGCACCATAGGGCTCCTCCTCGGGCATCCACACCTCGCCTCCCTCGATGATGTAGCGCGTATTGAGCATCGCCAATACTGCCGGCTCCTCGGCATAGATATATCTGTGCAACACCTCATCATAGCGCCCGAGCTTCGCACCATGGTAACCATCTACCGAACGATGATGATATGACGCCACGGCCGTACCTCGATTGTCAATATCGTAAACACGGTAGCCGGGTTCCGTGTCGAGCATAATCTCTCTGTCGGCCGCGGTTGCAACTATCACCTCTTCGCGAGCCGGCTGCCACTTCTCCTCGCCCATGTATCGTCTATCGATACCCACGATATCGACCACGGCCACAATAGCCGCAAGTGCCAACATCGAAGTGAGCAGCACTCTGCGTTGGAGTGTAGGCTCCGCCTTACGGCCACGAGTAACGACATAGAGCATAAGGATTACAGCCGTCAGCACAACATATCCCGCCGAGCGCATAGCATCATCCATGGCAGCATCGCGACGTGCCGTAAACACCGCGCGCTCAAGCTGTTCCACCCATAGAGCATCGCCCAGACGCTCGTGTATATCGGCAAGGCCATAATCGGCCGTAAGCATCATAGTCACAATAGCAAACAAGCATACCGCCAAAGCCGAGACAATACGGATAAGCAACGCACGTGTACTCAACTCACTATGCAGAAGCTTCGCCAAGGCAACAGCCGCCAACAGAGGCACACTCCACTCCACCACGACCAGCGCCATAGAGACTGTTCGGAAACTCTTATAACCGGGCAAATAATCAAACATAAGTTCGTAGAAGCCCATGATATTGCTACCCCACGCCAACAATAGCGCAAAGAGCGATACCACAATCACCCACCAGCGGTTACGCGCCGTGAGCATCATGGCACCTACAAGAGCCAAGAAGATAAATGCAGCACCGAGATATGTCGGGCCGGCAGTATATGGCTGGCTACCCCAATAGTTAGAAACATAACCTGAAGCCTCATTCATGCGCACCTCATAGAGGGCATATATCTTGTCGAGAAGCTCCGAGTCACCAGCGTTAATCATTCTCTCCACATCACCGCGACGCACCTCGGGGTAGTATTCACGCAGTAGCACTACGAGGTCATCAACCGCAGCCTCAAATATTCCGTTTTGAGCACCATCACTGCGAAGCACGGCAACAGCCTCCTCGCTAAAGTCTGCGGAGTGAGCACCCATATAGTTAGGGACAAGCATATTGAAACTCTCGGCTATGCCATAGCTCCACTGCGTATTGTACTCCATCTTGCGACTGCGCGCATCCTCCGCCTCCATAGCCTCGGCGACACCTCGCGTGGTATATCGCTGATGCTTATATGTGTACCACAGTGGCGAGAAGTTCGAAGCCACGGCCAATATGGCAGCCAAAGCCAAAAGAGCCGTGCGACGACCAAATATCTTAAGCCCCTTACCACGTAATGCTACCACCAGCTCACTCATCCATAGCGCCACACATACCAACAAAAAGTAGTATGTTATTTGCGGATGGTTAGCACCGAGCTCCAACGAGCCAAAGAGCGCGGCAAGGGCCGCACCACACCACATATCGCGACGCAAAGCATACCACACCGAGGCAACAAAAGGCGGCGCATAGACCAACGCCCACATCTTCGTGATATGCCCCGCATCAATGATTAGAAAGAAGTAGGTGGAGAGTCCATAGGCCAAACCCGCAACGATGCCTATCCATGGATTTATACCCATCATCACCACAGCAAGCATCATAAAGAGCATAGCAAAGAGCGTCATATTCATCGGGCCGTCAACAACCTTAACAATGCCCCCTACACTCTGCTTAACATCCTGCGTGGGATACTCTACATCAATGAGATAGGCGGGCATACCCGAGAACATCGAGCCTGTCCATTGCGGATCCTCGCCCACAATCTCACGGTGACGATGCACATCTTCAGACATACCGGCATACTGCACAATATCCCCCTGTCCAAGTCTCATGCCCTCGAACTGCGGAGCATAAAAGAGATAGCAGACACCACTAAAGAGTACAACGCCCGCAACCCAAGGCAAAAGCCTCGACAACCACCACTTTATATCTTTGCAGGGAGTCATCCCTGCGCCACATCCAAACATAACTACTCTATATTTTATATAGGACGGCCAAAGTTACAAAAAATTTTGCAAATCGAAAAATCACACATCACATTTCACCAAAAACACCATTCAAACAGATAACGCCACAACACACTCCACGTCGCAACAAAAGTCCATGCGACGAATTATTTTTAGGCGAAATATATCTCATTCACTTTTTTTCGTTATCTTTGCATGATATAACAATATCCGTTATGATAACTATTGACGATATACGCCGTCCCATACACGCAGATTTAGAGGCCTTCAACACCTTCGTCACCGACAGTTTTTCGGCCGAAGGAGAGTTGCTTCGAGAGATGCTCACCTACGCCCTCTCCTCACGTGGAAAGGGTGTAAGACCCATACTCACATTACTTGCCGCCTCGGTAAGCAACCCAAACACCTCAACTGCAAATGCCACGGGCGAAGAGCGCAACTGCACGAAGCGCACATACCTTGCCGCCATGCTTGTCGAGATGATACACACCGCATCGCTCATTCACGACGATGTTCTCGACTCGGCAGATGAGCGTCGTGGTCGCGCCTCTATAAATGCCAAGTGGCAGAGCAACATGGCGGTGATTTTGGGAGACTACATCCTTGCTCGAACACTATCACTCGGCATGGCCTCGGCGCAATATGACCTCATATCATATATCGGCACAGCAATGGCTACGCTATGTGAGGGCGAGGTACTGCAAAGCCAGCATGCGCGTAACTTCGACACCACGCGTGACGACTATTTCGACATCATCTACCAAAAGACAGCAAGTCTTCTCGGCGTGAGCGCCGCCCTCGGAGCCCTCTCTGTAGGAGCACCTCGCGAGAGCGTGGAACGCATGCGCAAGTTTGGCGAGGCAATAGGTATCGCCTTCCAGATACAGGATGACATCCTCGACTATAATCGCGTTAACAACACGGGTAAGCCCGCTAATAACGACCTGCGTGAGCATAAAATCACACTTCCACTTATCGAGGTGATGGAGCGCGCAACAGAGGAGGAGCGTGCAAAGATAATCACCCTACTGAAGCGTTGCCACGAGGACGAAACGGCCGTAGATAAACTACAAGAGATAGTGATAAAGAATAACGGCACAACCCTTGCTGCCGAGACCATGCATGCACATATCGCACGAGCTATGCATCACCTGTCACACTACCCCGAATCGCCATATCGCACAGCACTGATGCAACTTTGCACATTCATCGCAGAGAGAGATAAATAATCTTAAAATCAATATATTATGAGCACAGAAAAGAAAAGCAATTTCCTGGCTATCATCGTAATGATTCTACTCTTCGGTATGATATCATTCGTGACCAACCTCGCATCTCCCATGGGCGATGTTTTGAAGAATCAGTTTGATGTAGCCAACTGGATGGGTACACTTGGTGTATTCGCTAACTTTATCGCTTATGCCTGCATGGGCATCCCCGCAGGTAACCTGCTACAGAAGCGCGGATATAAATTCACCGCCTTGACTGCCGTAGCCGTAGGTTTTACAGGTGTGGGCATTCAGACCATCGCAGGTCTTCTCGAGGGTAACGTAGCATTCGGAGTGTATCTCCTCGGCGCCTTTATCGCCGGTTTCTCGATGTGTATGCTTAACATCGTAGTCAACCCCATGCTTAACAAACTCGCAGGTGGCGGCAACCGCGGTAATCAGCTCCTACAGGTGGGCGGCTCCTTCAACTCGTTGATGGGCACGGCCGTTATCTTCCTTTCAGGTGTATTCGTGCCAAAGATTGCCGAGGCAAAAATCGAGCAGGTATTCCCCTTGATGTTTATCGCCCTTGCCATCTTCGCCGTAGCCTTCATCGTAATCCTCTTTACCAACATCCCCGAGACGGAGCGTCAGGCTACAACTGCTGCAGAGAAGTCGCAGTATGGCCCCATGTCATTCCGACACTTCATGTTGGGCGCCATCGCCATCTTCATCTATGTAGGCGTTGAGGTAGGTATTCCCAACGTATTGCAGAAGTGGCTGCAGAATGGCGGACTTGGCTCGAACCCCAATGCCGAGGCTATTGCAGCTACGGTGACTGCAACATATTGGTTGTTAATGTTCTTCGGTCGTCTTGGCGGCGCCGCACTTGGCGCAAAGGTATCGGCAAAGGCCATGCTTTCGGTGGTATCTATCGTAGGCCTCGGACTTGTTCTTGGCGCAATGTTCCTCGATCCCGCCACAAGCGTCAACCTCCCCGTATTCAAGGGTACCGAAGGCTTCGGCGTAGCAAATGTACCTGTAAATGCAGCACTTCTTGTACTATGCGGACTTTGCACATCGGTAATGTGGGGCGGCATCTTCAACCTTGCTGTTGAGGGTCTCGGCAAGTACACCGAGAAGGCTTCGGGTATCTTCATGGCGCTGGTTTGCGGTGGTGGTATCCTTCCCCTCCTACAGAACTACGTTGTCGATTTAACCAACTATTTGACGAGCTATTGGGTTATCGTTGCCGGCTTGGCTTACTTGCTCTTCTACGCATTGGTAGGCTCAAAGAACGTAAACAAGGATATCCCTACAGCATAATATTTCTAAAGCGAAAAATAGCACGGCTCTTGGTCAATTTTGCCCAAGAGCCTTTTTTGTTGTAATAGTCCACTTTCCAATTTTTTAGCCGAAAAATTTGTAATTGTTGAATTTTTTTGTACTTTTGCATCAATTGGAAAAAAGTGAACTTAAAAATGCCGAAGGCGCGTGAACAATTCGAGTATTTAAGGAAGCCGGAATGGCTGAAGATCAGCCTGCGAAGTACGGCGGATACGGCGGACGTCGAGCATATCGTCGAGGGACGTTGTCTGCATACGATATGCAGCAGCGGAATGTGCCCCAACAAGGCGGAGTGCTGGAGCCGACGTACTGCAACCTTCATGATTTTGGGTGATATATGTACTCGTAATTGTCGCTTCTGCGCAACACAAACGGGACGCCCCCTGCCTCCCGATGAGACAGAGCCCGAGAAGGTTGCCGAGAGTGTGAAGCTCATGGGCCTGAAGCATGTTGTTATTACGTCGGTCACACGCGATGACCTCGAAGACCATGGAGCACGCATTTGGGCGCGCACCGTCGAGGCCGTACGACACGACAATCCCAATGCAACAATAGAGCTCCTTATTTCCGACATGGATGCCCGACCCGAGTTATTGAACACGGTGTTGGCATCACATCCCGACATTGTGGGACACAACATCGAAACCGTCGAGAGGCTCACACCCGAAGTGCGCTCACGTGCGCAATATCGCACATCGCTCAAGACGCTCAAGCATATTGCCGAGAGCGGATGTGTGACAAAGAGTGGTTTGATGCTCGGACTGGGCGAGAGTGAAGAGGAGATACTGCAAACCTTGCGCGACCTGCGTGAGGCGGGAGTATCCATCGTCACCCTCGGACAGTATCTGCGACCAACGAAGGAGCACTATCCCGTCAAGGCGTATATTACTCCCGAAAAGTTCGAAGAGTACCGACTCAAGGCTCTCGAGATGGGTTTCGCTTATTGTGCGAGTGCACCTTTGGTGCGTTCGTCATATTTAGCGGATGCCGCACTTGAAGCCGTAAGAGAGGTATGCAGAACGAAGTAGAAATCAAAGATTTACAGACAATGGTGTATGGCGAGTGCTGGGATTTGCAGCGTTCGCTCTTCGATGCTCTATGTCGCAAGAAGTTAGAAAAGAGCTTCAGCGACGAGGAGCCTCGTGGCACCATACTTATCGTCGAGCATCCCGCAGTATATACACTCGGCAAGAGTGGACATCAGGAGAATATGCTTGTCACCGAGGAGTACCTCAAGGGGCTCGGTGCCGAGTTCTTCCATATAGACCGTGGTGGCGATATCACCTTCCACGGCCCGGGTCAGCTTGTATGCTACCCCATCATCGACCTTGATGCTATAGGTATAGGCATAAGGCGCTATATAGAGATCCTTGAGCAGACGATTATCGACCTCGCAGCGGAGTATGGCATTGAGGCTCACCGCTCGGAGGGTGCTTCAGGCGTATGGATTACCAAGGAGAATGGCCGCCTGGAGAAGCTCTGTGCCGTAGGTGTCCGCGCCTCACATGGCGTGACGATGCACGGACTGGCAATGAACGTCGCTACGGATTTGAAGTGGTTTCACCTGATTAACCCCTGCGGATTTACCGACCGCGGAGTATGCTCACTCACAACTCTCACGGGTCGCGAGGTAACGATGGAGGAGGTGAAGCCCCGATTTATCTACCACTTAACGAAAAATTTAAATGTTAAATATAAAAAATAGACGTTATGCCCATGGAGAAAAGATGGGTTGTAAAGCCGCAGGGCGACCGCGCGGTGGTGGAGGCTTTAGCTTCACACCTCGAGCTCTCGCCGGTGCTTGCCAACCTACTCGTACAGAGGGGCATAGACACCGTGGAAAAGGCCAAGAAATTCTTCTCGCCCTCGCTTCGTGACCTGCACGATCCATTCCTTATGACGGATATGGAGCGCGCGGTTGAACGTATCGAGAAGGCTGTGAAGAGTGGCGAAAAGGTGATGATTTACGGAGACTATGATGTCGATGGCACCACCGCTGTAGCTCTTGTTTACAAGTTCTTAAGCCAGATAGGACACAAGAATTTGTTGTTCTACATTCCCGACCGATATGTCGATGGATACGGCATATCTATTCGCAGTATCGACCATGCAGTGCGCAAAGGCGTAACGCTGGTCATAGCTCTGGATTGCGGCATCAAAGCCGTAGAGAAGGTGGCCTATGCCAAAGAGAAGGGCGTAGATTTCATCATCTGCGACCACCATTTACCTGCCGAGGAGATACCCCAGGCAGTGGCTGTATTGGACCCCAAACGCACAGACTGCAACTATCCTTTCGATGAGTTGTCTGGCTGTGGCGTTGGATTTAAGCTCGTCGAGGCTTATGCCAAACGCAACAACATCCCCTTCAAGGAGATAGAGCATCTACTTGACTTGTTGGTTGTTAGCATCGCCTCGGACATTGTGCCTATTGTGGATGAAAACCGCATATTGGCATACTACGGATTACGCAAGCTCAACACTGCGCCCTCGAAGGGTCTGCTTTCGATTATCAAGATTTGCGGACTTGAGGGACACAACATCACGATTGACGACATCGTCTTCAAGATTGGCCCACGCATCAATGCTGCCGGCCGTATGCGTATGGATGATGGCGACGAGAATGCAGCGCCCTCGGGCGGTCATGCTGCCGTGAGCCTTCTCATTGAGGGTAACGAGCAGGAGGCTGCGAAGTTTGGTGAGGTTATCGACTCCTTCAATCAGGATCGCAAGAGCATAGACCGCAATGTCACGCAGGAGGCTCACGACTATGTCGAGGCCAATCCCGCATTGAAGGCTCTGAAGAGCACTGTGATATACAATCCGAAGTGGATGAAGGGTATCGTGGGCATCGTTGCCTCGCGCCTTATAGAGACCTACTACCGACCCACGGTGGTGCTCACCAAGTCGAATGGTTTTGTCACAGGCTCGGCTCGCTCTGTTGCCGGCTTTGACCTCTATCAGGCTGTTGAGTCGTGTTCCGACCTCCTCGAAAACTTCGGAGGACATATGTATGCCGCAGGCCTCACGATGAAGGAGGAGAATGTCGAGGCCTTCACCAAGCGATTTAACGACTATGTGGAGAAGAATATCGACCCGAATATTCTTGTACCACAAGTAGATATCGACAGTGAGCTGCTCTTCTCGGAGATTAGCGACGACTTCTACCGCGAGCTCAATAAGTTCCAGCCCTTCGGCCCCGGCAACTCGGCTCCGGTGTTTATGACACGTGGTGCTTGTAATCGTGGTGATGCGAAGTTGGTGGGTGCCGAGTGCGACCACCTACGCATGGATCTTATACAGCGGCAGAAGCCCCACACGATGATTCAGGCTATCGCCTTCCAGCAGCCCACACACTATGAGTGGGTACGTGCCGGCAAACCTATATCGGTATGCTATCAGATTGTCGAGAACCACTACCGTGGCTCGGTATCGAAGCAGTTGAGGGTTAAGGATATTAAGCCCGAGAGATAGCGGTGAACCCTCCGCAAGAAATGAGGCCGACTAAAAAGTGATTTTTGGTCGGCCTCATTGACAAGATAATTCAGCATGCGGAGGTAGATGATGACATTTTACGGCAAAGAACGACAAAACATACTCTTTATTCAGCCTCATTTTTCTTTTTTGGCCCCCACTTATTACGCTCTATCGAGTCTTCTCAACGGCGAAATTTTCTGTTTCGCTCTTTTTTCTGCGAAAAAACAATGCTGTTTGCAGAAAAATCACTATCTTGCGCACAAATAAAATAGATAAAGAGGAAAATAGATAACTTAAAACACACTACAACTATGAAAAAATTGATGTTTTTGATGCTTGCACTCTTCGCAGCAGTTAGCGTTTCGGCACAGACACTCCCCGATGTCAAGATTGAGGATATCGACGGCAAGGCCTTCTCTACCAAGGCATTGGCAGATGGCACACCTATGATTATCTCTTTCTGGTCAACAACATGTAAGCCCTGTATCATGGAGCTCAACGCCATCAACGTAGCTCTCTACGACTGGTTGGAGGAGGTTGATATGAAGGTTGTTGCCGTTTCGGTTGATGACTCACGCTCGTTGAGCCGTGCACGTGCTATGACCTCTGGTCAGGGCTGGGACGACTTCGTATGTCTCTTCGACAAGAATCAGGACTTCAAGCGCGCCATGAATGTAAGTCTCACGCCCCACACCTTTATCGTAGATGGCGATGGCACGATTGTATATTCACACTCGGGCTACACCCCCGGTAGCGAGCAGGAGCTCTTCGAGAAGATTAAGGCCTTGAAGTAATCACACGAATATGATATAACTGGGAGTCATATCATTATGACTCCCAATTGCCCTAAATAAAGGAGAAATATATGAAGAAATTTTTACTTATCGCAGCTGCAGCCGTTGCCTTTGCAACAAGCGCCAATGCACAAATCCCCGTAGGTGAGGGTCAGCTCTCGGGTGCTTTTGAGAGCAACAACATCTTCTTCATGTCGGATAAGATGATGGAACAGGTGGACCCCACTTTCTCGTACCGCAAGAATGGCAACTTCGGCTCGCACGACTACCTTAAGCTCGACTATTCGCTTGGCCGTCTTTCGGCGGGTATTCAGTTTGATGGCTACCTTCCCGCAATTCACGGCTATGATATTACGCTCTATCAGCAGCGCGACTCAAGGGTTACGGCCTTCTTCACAAAATATGTGCAGTGGGAGGACAACAATTGGGGTGTACGCGTAGGTGATATCTACGATCAGTTTGGTAATGGTTTTATCCTCCGTACATACGAGGATCGTAACCTCGCCTTCAACAACTCGTTGGCAGGTGCGCGCGCCCACTACAACTTCAACAACTATGTTACCATCAAGGCCTTGGCCGGTAGCCCTCGTCTTTACGACGTGCGCTCGGGCAACTGGGTATTTGGTGCCGATGCGTCGGTATCTATCTCCGATATCGTGGGCTGGTACGACGGTCTTATCTCTGTTGAGGGTAGTTATGTAGGTCGTTATCAGGATGATGCAAGCAAGAAGCTTCAGATGTATGGTGCTCCTGCGACAAACCTTCTCAATATGGCATCAGGCCGCGTTAACTTCGAGTATGCAGGTTTCTCACTACGCGGTGAATATGCTGCGAAGCTTAACGAGGACTTCTACGATCCATGGGTAGAGCCCAAGAAGGGTAATGTGATATTCGTAGATTTGGGTTACACTTACAAGCGCTTCTCGGCTACGGCAACCTTCCGTCGTATGGATGGCATGGTGACGTTCGTCGATACAAATAAGGAAGGCGGTGGCAATGTTATCAACTACTTGCCTACGCTTACTCGTCAGCACACCTATATGCTTACCAATCTTGAGCCTCATCAGCCCAGCTTGACAGGCGGCGAGATTGGCGGTCAGCTCGACCTATACTACTCACTGCGCAACAAGAAGGATCGTGCAAAGTATTGGAACTTCCATGCAAATATATCTATCTCGAACAACCTCAAGACGGAGGTGTGGAAGAGCCACCTTATTTGGATGGATATCAGTGCAGATGTTGAGCGTCAGTGGAATCGCAAGCTTAAGACCTCAATCCTATACTCGCGTCAGGAGCGTGACTCCGAACATGGTAATAACGATGATAGCTCAGATAACTACGTATCGCATATCTTTGTTGCCGATGTAACCTACAAGTTCAACAAGAAGCACTCTATACGCGTTGAGGCACAGTACCTCACAACAAAGGCTGCTGAGGGTGACTGGGTAGCAGGCCTTATCGAGTACAATATCGCGCCTATGTTCAGCGTTTATGTCAGTGACATGTGGAACTGCGGCAAGGGTATCTACAATTTAAAAACGGGAGGCTATGAGCGTCTGCACTATTATCAGGCAGGTGCAAGCTTCACATACGGTCGCTACCGCGCACAGCTCTCATACGGACGTAACCGCGAGGGTATGGTATGTTCGGGAGGTGTCTGCCGCCTTCAGCCTGCATATACCGGCTTCAACCTTGCACTTACAGCCTCATTCTAACAAAAGGAGAACAAAGCATGAAACTAACACGGATCTTCACACTGCTCGTAGTAGGCTTGGCAATGCTTACTGCGTGTGATAACAACACCGAGGGGAATGGTGATAATGGCGGATATGGAGCTACACTCACCTTTGACAAAGAGACAGTCGAGGTAAATACGCCTGTGACCTTCACAGTGACTACCACCGAGGGCGAGGATGTAACCGCCACAGCTCTCTTCTATGATAAGACACACGGCTACAAGCTGATAGAGAACCCCTTTACCCCTACCGAGGATGGTAAGTACGATATCTATGCCGTATCGGGTAACTATATCAGCCAGTCGGCAACACTTGTCGTAACACCGGCATTCCCTGCGCTGCCCGAGGATAAGGAGGAGGCAAACCTCGCCTTCAACCACCGCATCCTGCTTGTGGACCATTCAGGCACACAATGTTCGGCATGTCCGGGCATGATGAACGCTCTGAAGGAGCTTGAAGAGGATGAGGCCTATCATGGTAAGTACCATGAGGCTATCTCTCACTCGTTCAACACGAATGACCCTGCAAGCTCTTCGGCAGCCTATGCCCTAAAGACCTTCTTCAGTGTCAATGAGTATCCCACACTGACCTACAACTTTGCGCATAGCGCTGTAACCGTGAGTGCCAACCTCTCACACACGAAGCAGCAGATTGACGCATTATGGAGCGCCGAGGGTGCCGACGTCGGCATTACAGCCGCAGCCTCACTTGGCACAAACTGTGTAGCCGTAAACACCGAGGTGAAGGCCAAGAGCGAGGGCGAGTATCGTATCACGGCATGGCTTCTCGAGGATGGCATATACCAGATGCAGAGTGGTGCCTCGGAGGAGTGGCACAATACCCACAACAATGCTCTGCGCGCTACGGCAAACGACAAGAAAACCCATCTCACGGGTTACGATCTCGGCACACTCACCGCGGGAGCAAAGAGCACAAAGAGACTTACACTCGAGCTTAAGAGCAACTGGGTGAGGGAGAATCTCAAGGTGCTGGTTATTGCAAGCAAGAAGAACGAGAAGGGCGTATTCGATGTTGCCAACGTGGTGCTATGTCCCATTGGCGAGGTTGTCGAGTATGACTATATCAAGGTTGAAGAGTAATCAAAGAAGAACTAATATATTAAACATCTAACAAATTACAAACATGAAAATTACAAAGTTTTTTGCGCTTTTGTGCGCAGCAGCAGCCTTCGTAGGTTGTGAGCCCGTAGATGATGGCAATGACGATGATGGCGGCTATATCCCCTCGGATGGTTCTATGATTCTTGAGGTGGATAATCAGGCCGTTAAGTTGAATGACTCTGTCAACTTCAAGGTATGGTATGAGGGTGCTAATGTTACAGATCAGGCTATCATCTACAGCGTAAAGGACAACTACTCGGAGATTGAGCCAAAGTACACCCCCAGCACTACCGGCTCGTACAAGTTCTACGCTACAATGGGTGATGTTTCATCTAACTACATCACAGTAACCGTATTGAAAGACCTTCCTACGCTTCCTGAGGATCCCGATAAGGATAATATCTTCTTCAACCACCGCGTGATTATTATCGACCATACAGGCGTTAATTGTGGCAACTGTCCTCGAGTTATGGATGGTCTTAAGCTCTTGGCAGAGACCAAGGAGTGGAACAACAGCTACAACGAGGTAACTTGCCATGGTGGTGGTTATGCTTCACCTGCGGTTGACAATGCATACTCAAAGGCCGCTGCAAAGCTTGATGAGTTCCAGCGTCCTGGCGGATACCCCAACGTACGTCTTAACCTATATGATACAACAGAGATCAGTATCGGCTACGCTAACGACTTCCTCAACAGCGTGGTGAACAACATATTCAAGACATCGAAGCTTCAGAAGTCAGGTGCCGATGTAGGTATCTCGGTGGCTGTTACAGGTGATGAGAATGCTCTCTACGCTATTGCAGAGATTAAGTCTGCAAAGACACAGCAGTATAAGGCTATGGCGTGGTTGCTCGAGAACGACATCCATAACCCCAACCAGGGTGGTGCAAAGGGCGACAAGAACGATCCTAACAACCACTATTACTTCCACGACCATGCTTTGCGTGAGATCTCATACGCATACAGCAAGACGAACATGTCAGGTGAGGAGATCGGTCTAATCGAGGAGGGCAAGAGCATTACAACAGCCTTCGAGCTCAAGATTGACAAGAATGCGAACTACGCTTGGAACCATGAGAACATGGGTGTATTGGTTATCGTTACAGCTCTCAATGGTCGTGGCCAGTGGGAGGTTGTTAACAGCCGCTACTGCCCCATCAACGAGTCACGTGCATTTGAGTACCTCTCATTCGAGGAGTAAGCAGACTTGAAATAGGTTAATAAAGATATGCGGAAGTCAGCCTTCCGCATATCTTTTTATTATACAGGTAGCATATCTCCCACAATTTTTGTATATTTGCCAATCGTAATGATTATTCTATAACAAAATATCGACTATGAAATACGCAATTATCTCTACCGAGAAGGGTGACATGAAGGCCGAGCTCTATGAGAAGGAGACGCCCATCACCGTTGATAACTTCGTGAAGCTCGCCGAGAGCCACTTCTACGACGCCCTGACCTTCCACCGCGTAATCCCCGACTTTGTAATTCAGGGCGGATGCCCCAAGGGCGATGGCACGGGAGGCCCGGGATATACTATCCCCTGCGAGACACGCGCCGAGCGCCAATACCACGACCGCGGTGTACTCTCGATGGCTCACCGTGGACCCAACACCGGAGGCTCACAGTTCTTTATCTGCCACAACCGAGAAAATACACAGCACCTCGATGGCCGCCATACATGCTTCGGCAAGGTGGTCGAGGGTGTAGATGTCATCGACGACATACGTCCCGGAGATCTTATCCTCTCGATAACCATTGTCGAGGAGTAGTATAAAAAGCTTTCTATGGCGATGACCGACTTTAAAGCCCTCTTCGAGGATTGTGAGCAGAAGCCCCTATATATTGCGGGGCCATGTAGCGCAGAGAGCCGCGAGCAGCTGTTGACGGTAGCACGCGGCGTGCACAACTGCGGCATAGGCATACTCCGTGCAGGAGTGTGGAAGCCACGCACACGCCCCAACTCCTTCGAGGGACGTGGCACCGAGGCCTTGGCATGGCTCAAGGAGGCGAAGCAGGAGCTCGGCATGAAGGTTATAACAGAAATAGCCTCACCCGAGCACCTCGAGGCTGCGCTCACAGCAGGATTGGACGGCATATGGATAGGCGCGCGCACAACAACAAACCCCTTTGCTGTGCAGGATATAGCCGATGCACTGCGCGGCGTGGATACTGCCGTACTGGTGAAGAACCCCGTGATTCCCGATGTGGATCTCTGGGCAGGCTCAATAGAGCGTATATACAATGCCGGAGTGCGTCGCCTGGCGGCAGTACATCGAGGCTTTGCAACATATGACAACTCGGCATACCGCAACCCCCCACATTGGTCCGTACCCATAGAACTGCATCGCAGAGTGCCCGAGCTGACCATGCTCTGCGACCCCAGCCACATAGGCGGCCGTCGCAACATTATAGCACAGCTCTCGCAAGAGGCCCTCGACCTAGGCTTCGACGGAGTGATGATAGAGTGTCATCCCACACCTTGCCAGGCCCTGAGTGATGCCGAGCAGCAAATAACTCCCGAGGAGCTGAAGCATATTATCGAGCACCTCGCATGGCGACGTACGCCCGTAACCGAGGGCCCCATGCGCGAATACAGACTACATATCGACTCGATAGATGGTCGCATACTCGACCTCCTGGCCGAGCGCATGGATGTAGCACGCGAGATAGGTCGATATAAACGCGCCAACTCGATGGCCATAGTGCAGCGCGAGAGGTTTAACTCGCTGCTCAACGAGGCTGAAGCACGCGCCGAGGCGATAGGTCTATCCAAGAAGTTTATACACGAAATATTCAGCGCTATACACGAAGAGTCGGTGCGCCAACAGATGGACGACAACGAATAAACAATATTAAGTGGGTGGCTAAAAGTAAAATAGCCACCCACGTTGTATTCAGCCTCTTTATCCCTAAAAATAGTAATTAGCCGAGAAGCGTACCATGCAGGGGCGCATATAGCGCAAACGTGATGCAAAGGGCTCTAAATAGCTATGCCCATCATAACTCACCATACGCACACGATGTTGCTCATAACCACTCTGCACAATCACAGCACTCGCCACATTCTGCAATACAAGCGATAGGTAAAGGCTGCCACCACGACGAAAACGAAGCCTCTTCGATATCGAGAGATCAATATTCACGGCATCGGGCATACGTTCATGACACATCAACATATCATACTCCTCCGTTGTAGTAGCAAGCGACAGCAGGCGTTGCGTGCGTCGCATATATGATGGCGCAACATACCTAAAGCCCTGATAGCTCACTGCAAGCTCCGCACCCCAACCATCGGGCGAACGAAAGACTACATCGCCATAGAGCATAAGCTCGGGAGCACCCACATGTAGCGACCTCATATGCGAGTGCGTTACCGCCACAACGCTGTTATCCCTATCGGCATAGAGCGCAACATGCGGATTTGAAATGTAGCGATATTGAGCAGCTACGACCATAAAGTTAGAGCTAAACATCCGTGACCATGCAGCTCGCAACGAGGCGTCAACACCACATCCTATACGCTCCACACCACTAACCACACCATCGACATAGAGTCGCGCAACATCGTCATAGTAACGCACGACATCACACTCCTCACGATTAAGACGCAGAAAAACCGTAGCACGAAGCGACAACTGCGGATTATCAAAGCCATAACCACAATCTATATTGAGGAGCTGATGCGAGCGGCGCGAGCCCACGGTACGGTTATTATACTCGGGAGCAAAAAAGAGATTATCAGCATCGTGACCACGACCCTCAAAATGCAGATTAGCAGCAACACGATGTTCACCACTCACATAACGACATGTTGCCGAAAGACGATAGGGCGACGTAATAATGGCTTGCGAGGAGCCATAGGAGGCTGAACCCGCAAAGAGCTCCTTCTCGTAACGACCATAGCGACGTAGCCAATCCCACCCTATACGACCTCCAAGCGAGAGAGCAACACCACCACGGCGCCAAGAGCAACCCACGGCAACACCGCCATGCAGATGACGCATAACGTAATCATAGCCAAAACGATCACCCTCATGTACCTCACGACGTGGGTTGCGCAGATTGTTATCCGACAAACTGCCATAGGCTGTATCATCCTCAAGATAATAATCCTTGTCAATAATATGCTCGGCACCCAGCAGATCCTCCATACGACGATACATATTGTCAAAACGATAGCCCATATCTATCGTGCACTCAACATCGACATCCGCCAAACGGCTACATAACAAAGCAAGGGCATCACCATGCCAGCAATCTTCCATACGGGAATCTACAGCATAACGAGCATGGCCATCACGTTGCAGCATATTTGTATGATAGAGAGCATCCCAATCTACCTGCGTATATTGCATGTCGTTCTTATGCCACGCCTCCTCAACGATAAGACGCTGTGTGACATCCGTCTGATAGGATGGCAGATAGTGATAGTTGTCGGGCATGGGCGTAGGAGCATCATACCACGACAAACCACTACGCGAGGTGCGAGCATAACCAACATTGGCAACAAGACGTAACGTGGTATTCAGCGTCAGGCGGCGACTCCAATATGCCAGCACCTCGGGCGTGAGCTCTCGCGCCACACGGCTATTACGCTCACGGCCACACTGCATACCCCACGACGGGTTATAGAGAGTATTATCCGTAAGTCTATATGCCTCGGCTACGGAGCTGCTGTGCAAGCCTCGCTCCGAGAGCGAGAAGTTCAAAATAAGGTGGAGAACATCTGACTTATCCTCATACGAAGCGGCAAGACCCCCTATAAGCATATTCGTATATACGCCTCCTATATATAAATCGCGCCCCGTGCGCATGCGCGCGTAGTGAGTAATACCCCACCCATCATCCAACTCGACACCATCTCTTTCAAGATAGTGCGAGGCCCCATAATTCACACCAGCAAGGTAGTTGCGACCCGAAAATTCAACCCCAAGATGACTGTTGCTATGTCGATACTTATCCACAAGGTCAAGATGTGTGGTTAAAGCATCACTACCCACATGCTCCGACTTCAATCCAAGGGACGCAAGGCCCCGCACCATGCCATATCCGATATCAAGACCCGAGAGCGAGTAGCGTTGCACGCCATACCTCTCACCTCGTAATATGGCCTCCGAGCGGGCAGACCATGAGCGAGCACTACGTCCGAGATGGACGTTGCGCTCCTCAATATCAACAATATTCGGAAGAGTATCGGGTATGGCAATCCACCACATATCACCCTCCTCGTAGAACTTATATTGACGATAATCCTCATAGTCAGACGTAACACCCTGCGCCATACAACAACATCTATCGCCAAGTATAGCTATAGCTGCCAATATAGCACATATAAGACTTCTTCGACACATAAGACGGTTTAAGGATTAGCAACACAAAGATACTGAATTTTGTCCAAATCACATCATTATGCAATAAATATTCATCATATGCAAATAACTACATATAGCAAAGCAACTTAAAATAGAGGTAAAAATAGCGCGGCACGCTTATTATCAACACGTTACAGACACGCCACAAAAGTCCAAAAATAACCTCTTACCTAAAAATCATGGTTAATTATTTTGTAGTTACAAAAAAAGTCTTTAACTTTATAATCCGCAAAGCGCGTTAAGTTCACCAAGGCGAGAGCTGCAGGAGCAAAAATATGGCGTTTTGCATAAGCCTAAAAACCTAAAAAACTATTATAACTATGAAAAACTATTCAGCTAAAGAGATTAAGAACATCGTTCTTATTGGTGCGCCTGGCGCCGGTAAAACTACCCTTGCCGAAGCAATGGCCTTCGAGGGTAAGGTGATTGACCGCAGGGGTAGCATCGAGAGTAACAATACCATCTCGGACAATACCGATATCGAGCACGAGTACAAGCGCTCAATATACTCTACAACCCTCTTCACGGAGTTTATGGACCGCAAGCTCAACATTATCGACTGCCCCGGTTCGGACGACTTCTGTGGCTCACTTTTCTCTGCCTTCAAGGTTGGTGACGTGGGCATCATGGTACTCAATGCACAGAATGGCTGGGAGGTAGGCTCGGAGCTTCAGTCGCGCTACGCCCGTATATTGAACAAGCCCCTTATCGGCGTTATCAACCAGCTCGATAGCGATAAGGCAAACTTCGATGCTGCCGTAGAGGGTATTCGCGCAAACTCATCGGTGAAGCCCGTAATCGTGCAGTATCCCGTAAATCAGGGCGCAGGCTTCGACTCATTTATCGACGTATTGATGATGAAGCTCTACAAGTTTGTTGATGAGAATGGCAAGCGCGAGGAGTACCCTATTCCCGAGAGCGAGATGGAGCGCGCACAGGCCCTCAACCAGGAGCTCGCCGAGGCTGCCGCCGTCTATGATGATGCGTTGATGGAGCTATACTTCGAGAAGGGCTCTCTTACACAGGACGATATCCGTGCAGGTTTGAAGCTCGGCGTATCGAAGCGTGACATCATGCCCATCTTCTGTGCTTCGGGTAAGAAGGATATCGGCACAAAGCGTTTGATGGAGTTCATCATCAACGTAGCCCCCGGCCCATTGAAGGCGCCCGCATTCCTCTCAACCGAGGGCGAGGAGCTCGTGGCAAATGCCGAGGAGCCCACCGTAGTATTCGTATTTAAGAGCCAGATAGAGCAACATATCGGTGAGATTACATACTTCCGCGTAGTACGTGGTAAGCTCACAGAGGGCATGGAGCTTGTGAACTCTCGTACAGGTAATAAGGAAAAGGTGTCACAGCTCTTCGCCGTAGCTGGCAAGAACCGAGTGAAGGTTGCAGAGCTCTCGGCAGGTGACATCGGTTGCACCGTGAAGCTCAAGGGCACACGTACAAACGACACCCTCGCAGCTCCCGCAGCTCCCGTAACTGTCGAGCCTATTGTCTTCCCCGAGCCTCGCTATCGTGCTGCCGTAAAGGCCAAGGAGCAGAGTGACGAGGAGAAGCTCGGCAAGCTCCTCAACGATGCCAAGTATGAGGATCCTACAATCCTTGTTGAGTACTCAAAGGAGCTCAAGCAGACAATCATACAGGGCCAGGGTGAGCACCACCTCAACATCCTCAAGCAGCGTCTCTCGACAGAGAATAAGATGGAGCTCGAGTACTTTGCGCCTAAGATTCCCTATCGCGAGACTATCACAAAGGTGGCACAGGCTGACTACCGCCACAAGAAGCAGTCAGGTGGTTCGGGTCAGTTTGGTGAGGTACACATGGTTATCGAGCCCTACTATGAGGATATGCCCGAACCTACGAAGTATAAGGCTAATGGTAAGGATATCACCGTGAATATCAAGGGTAAGGAGGAGTACGACTTGCCATGGGGTGGTAAGCTCCAGTATTACAACTCGATTGTTGGCGGCGCCATCGATGCACGCTTCATGCCCGCAATATTGAAGGGTATCATGGAGAAGATGGATGAGGGTCCGCTTACAGGTTCTTATGCCCGCGACATCCGCGTGGTCATCTACGATGGTAAGATGCACCCCGTAGATTCTAACGAGATTTCGTTCAAGCTCGCAGCACGTAATGCCTTCAAGGAGGCCTTCCGCAATGCCGGCCCGAAGATTATGGAGCCTATCTATACGGTAGAGGTGTTGACACCCAGCGAGTATATGGGAGCTGTGATGAGCGACTTGCAGAACCGCCGCGCGATGATTATGGGTATGGAGTCGGATAAGGGCTTCGACCGCCTCAACGCACGTGTGCCTCTGGCAGAGCTGTATCGCTACTCAACATCGTTGTCATCACTGACATCAGGTGCTGCGACATACACCATGCAGTTTGCATCATATGAGCAGGTGCCTGCAGACGTTCAGGATAAGCTGCTGAAGGCTTACACTGATACTGACGAAGAGTAACTTGTTGGGATAGCGGCGCATTAGCGACGCTTCAATCAAGGTGGGTGGCTAAAAAGTAAAATAGCCACCCACGTTTTTTTTTGGAGCTAAAGGAGAGTGGGGAGTGGAAAGAGAACAGAGAACAGAGTACAGAGCAAAGTGAAAGGAGAAAGCCGAAAGCCGAATTAAAGTTGTTTTGTACGGCAAAAACCATTAATAGCCCTTAATTATCATTAATAATCATTAATTCACCTTTGAGTTTTCAATTTTCAATTTTCTCCTTGCTCCTTTCTCCTTTCTCCTTTGTTTTTTCAACTTTATTTTATTAACTTTGTAGTTGAATCGTTTTCTATAAAACTCATGTCGTATGAATAGATCATTAGAACTTAATCCCAATAGGTTGGTTGCCTTTCTGGAAAAACCTGCAAAAGAGTTTACCAAAGCCGATATTATAGAGTATATCCGCAAAAACGAGATTCGCATGATCAACTTCATGTATCCCGCGGGCGACGGCCGTCTTAAGACACTTAACTTTGTAATCAATAATGCCGAGTATCTCGATACTATACTTACGTGTGGTGAGCGTGTAGATGGCTCAAGCCTCTTCCCTTTCATTGAGGCCGGTAGCAGTGACCTATATGTCATCCCACGCTTTAGCACAGCCTTCCTTGACCCCTTTGCCGAGATTCCGACGCTGACCATGCTATGCTCCTTCTTCAACAAGGATGGCGAGCCCTTGGCCTCGGCACCACGATACACACTACTCAAGGCCCTCAACGCCTTTGAGGAGGTTACAGGCATGCAGTTCGAGGCAATGGGAGAGCTCGAATATTATGTCATAGCACCCGACGAGGGCCTCTTCCCCGCCACCGACCAAAAGGGATATCATGAGTCTGCTCCATATGCCAAGTTCAACGAGTTTCGCACCGAGTGCATGGCATATATAGCACAGGCCGGCGGTCAGATAAAATATGGACACTCCGAGGTAGGTAACTTCTCAATTGATGGACTGATATATGAGCAGAATGAGATAGAGTTTCTGCCTGTAGCTGCTGCCGATGCAGCCGATCAGCTTGTCATTGCCAAGTGGATAATACGCAATCTTGCGTCACGCTATGGCTACGACATAACCTTCGCCCCAAAGATTACGGCAGGTAAGGCGGGCTCGGGCCTGCACATACATATGCGCATAATGAAGGATGGAAAGAATATGATGCTCGAGAATGGCGTGCTCTCACCCACGGCACGTAAGGCTATCGCCGGCATGATGGAGCTTGCCCCCTCGATTACAGCCTTTGGCAATACCAACCCCACATCTTACTTCCGCCTAGTACCACATCAGGAGGCTCCAACAAATATATGCTGGGGCGACCGCAACCGCTCGGTACTCGTACGTGTACCCTTGGGATGGACCGCCAAGAGCGATATGAGTCACATAGCCAACCCTTTAGAGGCAGAGAGCAACTACGACACTTCACAGAAGCAGACTGTGGAGATGCGATCTCCTGACGGCTCGGCAGATGTATATGAGCTTATAGCAGGCCTTGTTGTGGCGTGTCGCTATGGTTTCGAGCTTGACAATGCCCTCGACATCGCCGAGCGCACATACGTCAACGTAAATATCCACAAGAAGGAGAATGCCGACAAGCTGAAGCTCTTGGCACAGTTGCCCGACAGCTGCGCAGCCTCGGCCGATTGTCTTGAGAAGCAACGTTCTATCTTCGAGGCACGCGGAGTCTTCTCGCCGGCAATGATAGATGGCATCCTCGCGTTGCTACGTAGCTATGATGATCGTACTCTGCGCGTAGATATAGGCAACGACCGCGAGCAGATGCTTACGCTCGTACATCGCTACTTCCACTGCGGATAACACTCACATCATGACGATAGAAGATTTAGCTCTGCTCTTTGTGCGCGGCATAGGAAGTCGCGGCGCAGCACACCTCATAGAGTACTTCGGCACAGCCGAGAGGCTCTATGAGGCTTCACGTCATGAACTTATTGAGGGTGCAGGTTTGCGCGAAGATATTGCCGAGCGAATACTTCATAAGGAGGGTATCGAGGAGGCACAACGCGAAATCGCCTACTGCCATCGCAACGGCATATATCCCATTGCGGCCACAGACGAAGAGTATCCGGAGACATTGCGCTCCGCGGGAGATCGTCCACATGTACTCTTCGTGCAGGGTAACATAGATGCTTTGCGACTACGCACCCTCGCAATAGTCGGCACACGCGAAGCCTCACCTACAGGGCTATATGCATGTGACAAGATTGTAGGCGAGCTTGCTCGCAAGATTAACGACCTATGTATTGTGAGTGGTCTGGCCTATGGCATCGATTCGGCAGCACACCGCGCAGCCTTGGCACACAAGGTGCCCACCATAGCTGTTGTGGCAAGTGTACTCCCCGACGTTACACCGGCGCCCCATAGGACATTGGCCAACGAAATATTACGCGCAGGAGGAACTATAGTATCGGAACTACACTCACAATCGAAGCAGAATGGACGTCTCTTTATTGCTCGCAATCGTATAATTGCAGGCATCGGATATGGCACCATCATCGTAGAATCTCCCGCCTCGGGAGGTTCACTCACCACTGCCGAGATAGCCGATAGCTATGGTCGCACGGTGATGGCTCTGCCAGGCCGCATAACCGATACCGTAGCTTTTGGTTCCAACAACCTCATACGCACAGGACGTGCTCGACTAATACTTACAGGTGACGACATTATCGAGGACCTCGGTTGGCAGAACGACTCTACGAGTGAAGAGGAGATAATGACGACTACCGCGGAACTTACACCCAACGAGCAGAGGATACTTGCCGCCTTCGACTCGGTAACGAAACTTGACTACGTCGCACTCCTCGAGAGTACAGGGCTCACCATAGGCGAGCTATCGATGGTTGTTATCGAGCTCGAGATGAAGGGGTTAATACGCTGTCTGCCCGGCAAACGCTACGAACGAATATGATTGACACGCACTCACATATCTATGCCGAAGAGTTCGACGAAGACCGCGAGGAGGCCATCGCGCGAGCACACAACGCGGGCGTAGAGCTCCTACTCCTGCCCGACATCGATGCCGAGAGCCGACCTCGCATGTTGGAGCTCGCAGCCGCACATCCCGAGAGCTGTCTGCCGATGGCGGGCTTCCACCCCACATCTGTAAATGATAATCCCCATTGGCGCAACGAGATAGACGATGTAGAGCGACTGCTACGCGAGCCCCCAACACGCCTATATGGAGTTGGAGAGATAGGACTCGACCTATATTGGAGTCAAGAGTTCTATAAGGAGCAACGCGAAGCACTACATGCACAAATAGAGCTTGCCCTCGAACACAACCTCCCCGTTGTGATACACACACGCTCGGCATATCGCGAGATGCTCGATGCCTTGGCGACATATCGTGGCCGCGGTCTGCGTGGTGTGCTTCACGCCTATGCCGATATCGTAGATATGGCACACAAGATATCGACACTCGGCGAATGGATGTTCGGAATAGGCGGTGTGGTGACATTCAAAAATGCCGGGCTCGACAAGGTTGTGGCAGAGCTTCCCGCAGAGCTTCTTCTACTCGAAACAGACTGCCCCTACCTCACCCCTGTGCCCCATCGTGGCAAACGCAACGAATCGGCATATATAGAGCATGTATGTCGTAAAATAGCCGAGTTACATGGCACAACATTCGAAGCGATAGACACCATCACAACACACAACGCACGGCAGCTTTTCAATATTTAGGAGGTAGGATTTTGTAAAAATATACCCACAAAGCGCAAAAAAGCGAGGAAAAAGAGCACTCTCTCGCAAATTTTATCTACCTTTGTAAAGATATGTGCAACATAAAGACCACATACCCGATGTTATGAAACGTTCATCAATACTTATAATCTACACAGGTGGCACCATCGGCATGAAGACCGACGAGGCGACAGGCGCTCTTGTCCCCTTTGACTTCAGTGGCATATACGAGGAGTTCCCATCTCTCAAGCGACTAAAGGTCGATATCGAGGTTATAACCATCACCCCACCGATTGATTCGTCAAACGTCTCAATAGAGAACTGGGGAGATATGGCACGCCTTATCCGCGACAACTACTACAAATATGACGGTTTCGTGATACTACACGGCACGGACACCATGTCCTACTCGGCCGCAGCCTTGAGCTTCATGCTCGAGAATCTCGCCAAGCCCGTCATCTTCACAGGTAGCCAGATACCTATCGGCATACTGCGCACCGATGGTCGCGAGAACCTTATTACGGCGATAGAGATTGCCGGAGCGTGCGATGACGAAGGCAGGCCTATCGTCCCGGAGGTGGCCCTCTATTTCCAAAACAAGCTCTTCAGAGGCAACCGAACAACGAAGTTGAGTGCCGAGGCGCCCAATGCCTTTGCTTCGTTCAACTATACGGCACTTGCCGATGTGGGCGTCAACATACAATATAACACCTCGGCCATAGCACCCAACAACCTCGCCTCAGAGAAACCCTTCAGCATCAGCGAGTCGATGTCCGACGATGTTATTGTCGTAAAGCTCTTCCCCGGCATACGCCCTGCAACGCTACGCACGATGCTCTTCGAGAGCGGTGCACGCGGCGTAGTGCTCGAAACCTATGGAGCAGGCAATGCACCCACATCGAAGTGGTTTGTAGAGATGGTGAAGGAGGCAGTAGAGAGGGGCATCATCGTAGTCAACATCACGCAGTGCAAGGATGGCGCCGTGCAGATGCAACTATACGAAACAGGACTTGCACTACAAGAGGCCGGTGTAGTCTCGGGGCACGACATGACGGTGGAGGCTGCAGTGGCAAAACTGATGTATGTTTTAGGCAAAAATTTGCCTCTTTCGGAAACATTAGAACTGATGCGTCGCCCCTTGCGCGGTGAATTTACCGTGTAAAGCGTTGCACCTTTGAGAAATTATATGTATATTTACGCACTTTAAAATGCCTAAAAGGGAGACTACCTATTGTTGGGGAAGCACAGCCTAACGGATGTAATATACTGACATATAGAACTTTTTAAACGAAAACACGTAGGAGAACACGAAGTATAAGGGCGCAGCCCAAGAATAATAGAAGAACGAAATTTAAAGAAACAACTACTAAAATTTACAAATTTTAACTAACAAAACACTATGAAAAAATTATTTTTTGTTTTGGCAGCTGCCACACTCTCATTCGGCGCTGCTTATGCACAGGAAGAGGCTCCCGTAGCGGAGCAGGCAGTAGAGGCAGCAGCTCCCGCAGTTGAGGAGTTGGCCGGCGAGCCCATGCACTTCGTGCTTATGCAGAAGTTCTTGGAAGGTGGCTGGGAGTGGATGCTTCCCGTGCTTGTCTGCTTGGTGCTCGGTTTGGCTATCGCTATTGAGCGTATCATCTACTTGACACTTATCCAGATCAACACAAAGAAGTTCGTTGCCGAGGTTGAGGCTATCCTTAACGAGAAGGGCATCGAGGCAGCTAAAGAGTACTGCCGCAACACTCGCGGTCCTATCGCTTCTATCTACTACCAGGGTCTTATGCGTTACGACCAGGGTATGGAGGCAGTTGAGAAGGCTGTCGTATCTTACGGTTCAGTACAGCAGGGCCGTATGGAGTCAGGTCTTTCTTGGATTTCACTCTTTATCGCTATTTCACCTTCACTCGGTTTCATGGGTACCGTTGTTGGTATGATCCAGGCCTTCGATGACATCCAGGCACAGGCAACAATCTCTCCCGCAGTCGTAGCAGGTGGTATCAAGGTGGCCCTTTTGACTACTATGTTGGGTCTTATCTCTGCCGTTGTACTTCAGGTCTTCTTCAACTACATCCTCGCAAAGATTGAGTCACAGGTAGTTAACATGGAGGATACATCAATCACTTTGGTTGACATGCTCACAGCTTACAACAAGCGATAATTAAGACCTAATTTTTAAGGATTAAGAGATTATGAAGAAATTAAATAGTTATGTATTCCTGCTCTTCGCGTTTATCACCGTTGCATTGGTGATTTGGGCATGTGTAGTAGGTTGGTCGGCTCCCGAGTCGTCAAAGATTGCCAACATCACAGCACTTGTTCAGCAGTTTGACGCAGAGGGCAATGCAGTGAATACAGAAGATGGTGATCCCGTGCCTGTAACTACTACAGCCGATGGTATCAACGCAATGGGAATAATCCTTGCCAACCAGCTTGAGGATGGCATCCTCACTGAGAGCGGCATCGCAGAGGAGGAGGCAAAGCTTGCCAACACCCTGGAGGTGGTTATCCCCGCTTATGAGGCAAAGGTAGCCGAGAGAATGGAGGCTGTAACCGCAGCTAATGCGACAGCACAGGAGCTTGGTGCATTGAAGAGCCTTAACGCTCGTCAGCGCAAGGAGCTCAAGGCTGCACAGGAGGTACAGGCCGAGTTCAAGGCTTTGAATGACACTCTTAACACCTACCGCGAGAATGTAGAGGTGATGGAGGAGAACATCGCAGCATCTATCGCTGCTAACGAGGAGGCTAAACTCAACGGCGAGAACATGGTTAAGTTGGGTACTGCTGTGAGCGTATTGCTTATGTGGTGCTACTTCTTGTTCATATTCGCACTCTGCTTCGTAGTTATCCAGTGGGTGATGGGCATGTTCCAGAATGCAGGTGGTCTCAAGAGCACTTTGGTAGCATTGGTTGTTGTTGCCGTTATTATCGGTGCTTCTTATGCTATCGCAGCAAGCCACGGCTGGGCTGATGGTGCAACATTGAAGGATGCTGCAGGTCACGACCTCGGTCTTGGTACTGATCCCGCAACGCGCGTAGTATTTGGTAACTTTGAGTATATGATGGCCGACACCAGCATCATTGTAACATATGTTGCAGCTGCAGGTGCTATCTTGGCCACAATATTCTCGGCTATTCGTGGTATCTTTAAATCGTAGTTTATGGCAAAAACTAAGAAAAAGGCAGGAGATATTAACTCCAGCTCAATGGCGGATATCGCTTTCCTGCTGTTGATATTCTTCTTGGTGACAACTACGATGGATGTCGACACAGGTATGAAGCGTACGCTTCCGCCTTGGATCGACCCTACAGAGCAACAGAACGACGTTGATGTAAATGAGCGTAACGTACTCAAGGTAAACGTATCACGTAGCGGTGCTATCATGGTTGGTACGGATGAGTATCGCCCGAATGACTTGCGCCGTACAGGAGAGCACTCTCGTCTCTCACGTGAGGTATATATGTTCTTGGTAGATATGGATAGATCTAGCAAGAAGGATACCGAGATTGCAGGTGCTACGTACAAGGTCAGCGAAGGTCTGGTGTCACTGAAGGCCGATGACGAGACAAAGTATAAGATTTATCTTCAGGTGCAGGATGAGCTTACTCACGCCTTCAACCTCTATCGTGACAATATCTCACGTCAGGTATATGGTAAGGTGTATGATGAGTTGGATGATATCCAGGCACAGAACATCCGTAAGGCTGTTCCCATGAAGATTTCGGAGGCAGAACCTAACGATCAAACAAAGAAGTAGTTATGGCAGTAATGGCAAAAAAGGGCAAGAAAGAGGTGCCCGCAATGTCGACATCGTCACTTCCCGACATCGTGTTCATGCTTTTGTTCTTCTTCATGGCAGCAACAACGATGCGAGAGATAGATCCGTTGGTTACGGTGCAGATGCCCGAGGCTAACGAGATTACCGAGCTCGACAAGAAGAATCTAGTAAATATTTGGATGGGTAAGCCCCTGAATGCCGCCGCAGGCGAGGATGCGTTGAAGATTCAGCTCAACGACCAAACTCGTGAGGTGGAGGATATTCGTGAGTTCATCACCGCAACAACCGTAACCAAGGGCGTAGGTCCGAAGGATATCGTTGTAAACTTGCGCGTGGATGAGGGTGCAACAGTAGGTAAGCTTACGGCTGTAAAGCAGGAGCTTCGTAAGGCTGATGCATTAAATATCTCATATGCTGCTCGCTCAAAGAGCAACTAATATCGGGGTACTCTATAATGAGTGGCAGGCTGACCAGATGGTCGGCCTGCTCTTTTTTTTGTAGCATTTTTTGATTTTAAAGGGGCAGATTTGTCATATCTAAAAAGAAGATCCCCGAGGGATAGTACACGTGGTACAGCCCTCGGGGTCTTACTTTTTAGATGGGGCGAAGATGCCCTATACAAATCGCAAATTACAAGAGAGACTTAACCTCCTCAGCCACAGTCTTACCATTATAACCAAACTTCTCATCAAGCACCTTGAAGGGAGCCGAATAACCAAAGTGGTCGAAACCATGGATGAAGCCCTCCTCGCCAACAAGACCGCGAAGGTTGAGTGAGAGTCCAGAAGTCATGCCGTAGCGAGGTAGTGTGCCAAGTACCTCGGCCTGATACTCCTTGGGCTGATCGCGGAAGAGACCTTCGCTCGGGATAGATACCACACGTGTAGCGATACCCTCGGCGGCAAGAAGCTCCGCACCCTCAACAAGAGTAGATACCTCAGAGCCGGTAGCAATAAGCGTAACCTTTGCATCCTTATTCTCAAGAACGACATAACCACCACGCTCGGCCTGCATAGCCTCCTCGCGACGTGACTTACCCGATACCGCGGGCAACGACTTGATATTCTGACGTGAGAGGATAAGCGCTACAGGGCGTGTCTCCTCAAGGGCCATCTTCCATGCAGCCACTGTCTCCTCGCTATCTGCGGGACGAAGAACAAGCATAGATCGCTTGCCCGAGTGGTTGTGGAGATGCTCCATAAGACGAATCTGCGCCTCGTGCTCAACGGGCTCATGTGTAGGACCATCCTCACCTACGCGGAATGAGTCATGTGTCCAGATGTAGATAACCTTCTTCTCCATGAGTGCCGAAAGACGTACCGCGGGCTTCATATAGTCAGAGAAAACAAAGAAGGTGCCACATGCGGGGATGATACCACCATGCAGGGCCATACCATTCATCACGCAAGCCATGGTGAGCTCAGCAACACCTGCCTGGAAGAAGTTACCCGAGAAGTCTCCCTTGGTGAAGGCCTTGGTCTTCTTAAGGAAGCCGTCGGTCTTATCCGAGTTAGAGAGGTCGGCAGAAGATACCACCATATTCTCTACATGCTCGGCGAAGTAACCAAGCATAGTAGCTGAAGCAGCACGTGTAGCCTGATCGGGCTTAAGCTCAATCTTCGAGTAGTCAATCTCGGGGAGCTTGCCAGAGTAGAAGTTATCCATCTTCTCTGCAAGTGCAGGGTTAGCCTTGCGCCATGCCGCCTCGGTAGCCTGCATCTCTTTTGCCCATGCACGAAGCTCCTCGCGACGTGCATTATAAACCTCCTTCGACTCCTCGAAGATGGCGAAGGGCTCCTCGGGGTTGCCTCCAAGGTTCTTAATTGTAGCCACGATGTCGGCACCCGCAGCTGTCAAAGGCTGTCCGTGTGTCGATACCTGATTCTCGAAGCTTGTGCCATCGGCCTTGCGAGCACCATAGCCCATAATGGTCTTACCGATGATTAGCGTGGGACGCTCCGTCTCGGCATTTGCAGCCTTCAGCGCAGCACGTATCTCATCGATAGACTGGCCATTAACGGTGATAACATTCCAGTTCCACGCACGATATTTCATCTCTATATCCTCGGTATCTACCTCGTCGCACTTTGTCGAGAGCTGTACGTTATTCGAGTCGTAGAACATAATCAGGTTTGAAAGCCCAAGATGACCAGCTACACGGCCTACACCCTGCGAAATCTCCTCCTGAATAGCACCATCCGAGATGAAAGCATAGGTCTTGTGCGCCATCCACTCGCCAAAGCGAGCAACCATGAAGCGCTCGGCGATAGCTGCACCAAGAGCCATGGCGTGACCCTGACCCAAAGGACCAGAGGTATTCTCTACACCACGGAGCACATCTACCTCGGGATGACCCGGAGTTACACTACCCCACTGACGCAACGACTGCAAATCCTCAACCTTGTAGTTACCCGCCAAGGCCAACGTAGCATAGAGCATGGGTGACATGTGACCGGGATCAAGAAACATGCGGTCACGATGAGGATAGGCCATGTTGTCAGGATCGTAGCGCAGGAACTCCGTGTAAAGCACGTTGATAAAGTCGGCACCACCCATAGCACCACCAGGATGACCAGACTTGGCCTTCTCGACCATTGAAGCAGCCAAAATACGAATGTTATCGGCTGCACGCTGAAGCTTCTTATTCTCCATTGTCTTTAAGTTTTATGTTTTGTTTATGTATCTCTCTATCGTTGCTACCCTACCAGGGTAGATTACATTATACAAAGGTAGCAAAACTTTCCAAATGGTAGCACCTCGGCATAGATATTTTACGATTTTTATTTATTTGTCCCGATTTTTGCCTCACACGAACTAAATATATTCAGGACAATAAAGAGAAAGCTCCTCGAAGAGAGGTATATATTAAAATCTTTTAAGTATATTTGCACAATAAATAATATATAAACGGAAAGATTAAGTTAAACTAAAAAGTATAATACCATGTTTGCTATTGACAACTACAATTTCTCTGGTAAGCGAGCTATCATTCGTGTAGATTTCAACGTGCCCCTCAATGGCGAGGGTAAGGTTACGGACGATACGCGTATCCGCGCAGCCATACCCACAATTAAGAGGGTGCTTGCCGGCGGTGGCTCGGTAATTCTCATGTCACACCTCGGCCGCCCCAAGAAGAACCCCGACGCAAAATACTCGTTGGAGCAGATTGTCTATGCTATAGAGGAGCGTCTTGGCCTGAAGATTATGTTTGCAGGCGACTGCATGGGTGAGCGTGCGGCAGAGATGGCCAAGAATCTCAAGGCCGGCGAGGTGATGTTGCTCGAGAACCTGCGTTTCTATGCCGAGGAGGAGGGCAAGCCACGTGGCTTGGCCGAGGATGCCTCGGAGGAGGAGAAGAAGGAGGCAAAGAAGGCTGTCAAGGAGTCACAGAAGGAGTTTGTGAAGCGCCTGGCATCCTATGCCGACTGCTACATCAACGACGCCTTCGGTACTGCGCACCGCGCACACGCATCAACAGCTCTTATCGCTGACTACTTCCCCCAGGACAAGATGTTCGGCTATGTGATGGAGAACGAGCTCAAGGCTATTGATGGCGTAATGGAGAACCCCGAGCGTCCCTTCTGCGCAATTATTGGCGGTTCAAAGGTATCGACAAAGATTACCATCATCGAGAAACTGATGGAGAAGGTGGATTCAATTATCATCGGCGGCGGTATGACCTATACCTTTGCAGGTGCCGAGGGTGGCAAGGAGGGTAAGTCTATATGCGAGCCCGATATGTTCCCCGTGGCATTGGAGATATTGAAGAAGGCCGAGGAGCGTGGCGTGAAGATTCTGCGCTCACCCGATGCTCTTATCTGCGACGACTTCTCGGAGTCGGCAAATACACAGGAGGCCCCCGCAAACAACATCCCCGATGCTTGGGAGGGCGTGGATATCGCAACACAGGGTAAGGCGAAGTTCCGTGAGCATATCCTTAGCTGCAAGACAATACTCTGGAATGGACCTGTAGGTGTCTTCGAGATTGATAAGTTCTCGACGGGCTCGCGCGCTGTGGCAGAGGCTATTGCCGAGGCTACGGAGAAGAATGGAGCCTACTCTTTGATTGGTGGTGGCGACTCGGTAGCCTGCATCAACAAGTTTGGCCTGGCGGACAAGGTGTCATACGTCTCTACAGGCGGCGGTGCACTGCTTGAGTATATGGAGGGCAAGGAGTTGCCCGGTGTAGCAGCCATAAGAAAATAGTCCAAAAGATGAGAGAGGACAAAAACAACCTAAATTATATAAGATGAAAAGACTGTGTTTAATTCTTGCAACTGCACTTACTATGACAGCTTGCGTGACAAACAATGGCGAGGGTCAGGATGTTCCGGCCATCAACACCGCGAACTTCGATGAGAGCATCGCCCGTAACGACAACTTCTACCAATGGGCGACAGGCGGCTGGCAGAAGAATAACCCGCTGAAGCCCGAGTACTCACGATATGGCTCTTTCGATGTGCTCCGCGAGAACAACGAGATTCGTATCAACGAGCTCTTCAGCGAGATGACAAAGAGCAAGGCCGAGGTAGGCAGCATCGAGCAGAAGATATCGGACCTCTACAAGATGGGCCTCGACGAGGAGCGCCTCAACCGTGAGGGCGCCGAGCCTATACATGAGGCCTTGACAAAGATTATGGCTATGACCGAGCGCGAGGAGATTATCGCAGCTCTCGCAGAGCTCCACACCGATGGTATTGGTGTATTCTTCGGCTGCTACCCTGGGGCTGACCTCGAGGATAGCAACATGACAATCCTCTACCTCGAGCAGGGTGGCCTCGGCATGGGTAACCGCGACTACTACACCGACGAGAAGAATGCCGACAAGAAGGAGGCTTATCGCACCTACCTCGCAACAATCTACCGTCTGGCAGGCGTCGGAGACTCGGCAGAGCAGTTCGTCGAGGATGTTATGACCGTGGAGGATGCTATAGCCTCGAAGCACTGGACAAATGTGGAGTGTCGCGACATACAGAAGGGTTACAATCCCTACACTATGGATAAGCTCCAGAAGGAGTTTGGTACACTTGCATGGGATACTTACTTCCGCGCCATGGGCGTAGAGAAGGTGGAGAAGCTTGTTGTTAGCCAGCCCTCATCATTTGCCAACACCATGAAGGTTATCGCTACGATGCCCGTGGAGCAGCTCCGCAACTATGTCGTAGCCCACTACATCGAGGCTGCAACATCGTATTTGAGCGAGGAGTTTGCTATCGCCTCTTTCGAGTTCTTCGGCAAGACGATGTCGGGCACGCAGGAGATACGCCCCCGCTGGAAGCGCGCCATGGCGGTGCCCAACTCTATCCTCTCGGAGGCTGTAGGTCAGATATATGTTGCCAAGTACTTCCCCGAGAAGGAGAAGACTCGCGTAGAGCTTATGGTATCTAATATCCAGAAGGCCTTCTCAAAGCATATCGATGCACTCGACTGGATGAGCGAGGAGACAAAGCTCAAGGCACAGGATAAGCTCGCAGCCTTCACCGTGAAGATTGGCTACCCCAACAAGTGGAAGGACTACTCGACGCTCACCGTAGATCCCGCAAAGAGCTACTGGGAGAATGTCGTGGAGGCTAACCGCTGGTACACAGCCGACTCTATGTCGGAGGTAGGCAAGCCCGTAGATCGCGAGAAGTGGATGATGCCTCCCCAGATGGTTAATGCATACTACATGCCTACAACCAACGAGATATGCTTCCCCGCAGCTATCCTTCAGCCTCCCTTCTACAATCCTGCGGCTGATGACGCTGTGAACTATGGTGCTATTGGTGTTGTTATCGCACATGAAATGACACACGGCTTTGACGACCAGGGCTCGCAGTTCGATAAGGTGGGTAACATGAACGACTGGTGGACAAAGGAGGATCGCGCAGCCTTCGAGAAGAAGACCGAGGTTCTCGTTAAGCAGTTCAACGCCATCGAGATTCTTCCCGGCCTCTATGCCGATGGTAAGTTCTCACTTGGCGAGAATATCGCAGACCAGGGAGGCTTACGCCTCGCCTACACAGGCCTTACCGACTATGCTTGGGCCGAAGGTCGTCCCGAGGATATCGACGGCTTCACCGGCGAGCAGCGCTTCTACATCGGTTATGCTACGCTTTGGGCGCAGAACATCACCGATCAGGAGAAGGAGCGACTGACAAAGGTCGATGTACACTCTCTCGGCGTCAACCGCGTGAACGCCACACTACGCAACATACAGACATGGTATGACGCCTTCGATGTTAAGGAGGACGATGCTATGTACATGCCCGTAGAGGAGCGCGTGGTTATCTGGTAGTAGAACCGATATATCTTTGATTTAGGGGTTGTCCAAACAAGTTTTTAGGGGCAACCCCTTTTTGTGAAGTTGTATAACAAGAGTTTAGTTTATACCATCTGCTGTATATTCAAAGCGGGTGGAACCGATTTTTGCCTTGACAGCATAAAATAAGTTGGAGAAAATTTTGCAGATTAATAAAATGTCCTTATATTTGCACCTCGATTGGAGGGCTTAATATTTTTTCATAGTGTTAAGGTTCTCCATCGAAACAAGTGGTCTGATGGGCGAGTGGCTTAACCAACGGTCTGCAAAACCGTCTACAGCGGTTCGAATCCGCTTCAGACCTCACCAAAACAGCGTTAGAAATCACTCTAACGCTGTTTTTATTTTGTTTTGTCATACATTTGTAATACTGCCGTACAAATATCTGGGCTTATGGCTTATTGGTCAAAATACATCAGTGTCATCATTTATATATTTATCAGCCAATTTATTTACTAATCGCTTAAAGATATTCATTCTCGCAATATCCTTTCGTCGCTTATAAACAATCATATCTTCGTCTTTTATGGCAGTACGCTCACATTCACCACAACCCGCTACTACAAAGACTCTACTATCATGTCTTGATGCACACTCCTTTATATGCTCTGCGATTGCAGCAATACGATTGTCGCATACTATGTCATTTAGCAACTCCAAGGATTTGTCAAACTCACCAAGTTCTCGATAAATCTCGGCACAGAAGAGTTTGTTTTCGGGGATTAACTTAAGAAGTCGTCTTGCATTGTCGTCAAATAATTTGCGTTCATCAGCAGGTGCGTCAGTGCGTGGCAATGTGCCGAGACATCCACCATAATGGTCATTAAATCCCTGTAGAAGCATTATGCGTAGTGTAATCTCATCTTTGCCCTGTGGTTGCAGTTGACCCAATGCCTCTTTTAGTGACTTATATGACAGATGCCCCCAAGAACTATTGCCCCACGCATTACATTCTCCAACGATTTGGTTGCGGTCATAAAAGAAATACTTTGCACATACGGGACACTTCAATACAGGGGATACACTCTCCATCATTGGTGTTACACACTTCGTATCTGACCATTGTACCATATCAAAGGTATTGCCTGACATAAGAGCACTTATTCGCATATGTCTACCACAATGTGGACATTTCAATATATTGGGTTTTGCAGGTAACATAGTTGTAAGTTTAAAGTTTTCTAAAATAGGTATTACTTTGTTATAATTGTTTTGAATGTAGTATCTCTTGAACAACACAAATCCAATGCTGATATAACTCACCAATACCAAAATATTTGTAGCGACTCAATGTCATCTCGCGTAACTCGTCATATATTGAATCTGCAACCATAAGGTGATTACCCATACCTAAATATACTCGGTTCCATCCTGATGTAGATGGGTCTATACCCAATACTGCTCGTTTACTCTCATACAGAGCAGGTAAAATCTTCATCACATCCTCTTTCTCTAATTCGTGCATATAGAAATCATATACATTGTTTTTCTCATCAATAATTATGATTCTTCCGGGGCATCCCATAGCACCGCTCTCTGCCACAGAAAATGCGACAGGGGTTATTGGTAGATGTTGTGTATAATTCTCTTTTGTAAGCGAAATTATTTGTGTAGTCTGTTCCATAATACTATATAATTTCAATGAGTTAAAATGGTGTTTCATCAAATGTTTGTGTAGTTTTGTATTCGTTAGACGAGTCTACATCATCATCCCATAAACTAAATTTTAATCCATATCCTCCTCGATTTCGAATCCAAATTGCTCGATAAAAGGTTTAAGTTCATCTATCATCTCCTTGCGACGCTTTGCATGCCGTGAATCCTCATTCAATATATACGCAAATTTCTTTGGGAATAGCTGCCTTGCCAATTCACAATATAGGAGCCACATCTCCTCTATCGTTGGGTTATACATTATGTCTGCATATCGTTTTTTGAGTATCGCATCCACCCTTCTGCGTATGTCTGAATCCCATTCGTAAAAGAATAGCAACTCTTCGTTTAGTTTCATGTGGCTGAATGACCATATCGCATCACGAACTATGGGGATAAGCTTTGATGATATGTAAAACTTGCTCGGATAGGTAATGGAAAGTTCGTGTTCTATCATAGCGAGATACCTATTTGGAGCTACAATACAATCTCTAATATAGGAGAATAACTCCCCGAGTATTGCCTCGTTGTCAATCTCTCTCCCTAATGATTTCAGAACACAGTAATATGTGAATATGTTATACAATTTAGATAGGTCAATCTTAAAATCGGGATGGTTGCCCAGTCGTTTGCATAGCAACTCATAATCCCATATAGTTATCGAGAACTCGTCTATATGTTTCCACACAAATTCCTCTTTTGCATATTTGATGATATACATATTATAGCTTCTATTCTTACACCTTTGCCACATCTCAACAATATCCTCAATGAGGATTTCACCCCAATAGTCGTTCATAATAGTGTGGCTTATAGAATCGTGGTCGTAGCGCAAAAGAAACTTGATTATTATCTTCTGATCCTCAAATGACTGATGTTCAAAACGCTCACAAAGTTCTGCAACAATAGTTAGTCGGTTTTCGCAATTCTTTGATAGTAGGTCTAATAATTCGGATATAGATCTATTCTCAGTGCTATTATTATGAGATTCTAATATAGATTCTATATCCTCAACAATAAGATTTATATCCTCCATCTCATTGACTGCAATGGCACCAAGGTAATGTGTAATCTCAATATCATTTCTTATTTTGTCTATGCGCTCTTGGTCCGTAAGGATCTCATAAAGCGACTTTAGTTCGTCATCATCCATAGTTCGCAATAGAGCGTATACAGCATTAATTTCACGACAGTAAAGTGGATTTTTTAGTTCTGTTATTATGTACTCCGAAGCTTTATTCATAGTGTGTTCGATTTGTTGATACAAAGGTACGACTATATATCGAACTCTTTGTTCGCATAGGTCTTGATAAAAAGAAAAATGTTGCATAACTTTGTAGGAGGGATTCAAAAGATTAATTCATTATGGCAAAAAGGGTTGGAAAGGTATTATTCTATGATTATAATATCAACCATTTTGGCAAAGTCCAAGATGATTATAATGATCAAAAATACAATTTTAGGCTTGGCAAACAAGAAAAGAGGATGTCTGTAGATGCTGATAGTCTTGTGTTCTTTACTCTTCAACAAGCTAAAAATGGTTTAACATATTTCGCCACAAATATCATATGTATCGACTCACGCGATTTTGATGCCGTAGATTATAAACTCTGTGTAGATTTTGCTATAAGTCACAACATAGACCTATTTTTAGATTCGCACGCTATGGTGTTTGAGCTCTGCATAGACTATGCGCATACCATTTGCAATAATGATGGATTTAAGAATCTGGTATCATTACTAAAATACTACAAAGTATATTATGGCGTAGATTTCAATATTCTTTTTAATTCTGTATTTGAAAATCTGAATAACGAATATAAGTGGCAGTTATTGAATTGTAGTAGTAGTGATCTTGCTGTCGAAATGAGTACTACACAAATCGCTCAGATTATATGTAGTGAGTATAAAACATTTTTGGATGTTTGTAGGTGTATTAGTGTCGACAGATCATATTCAGTCTTATCGGTTTTACTTGACATGGATGTACTACGAATAGAAGATATCAGATCCATATTTGAGAATTGGTTGGATAATCTCACACGGAATAGCAATTTATATTGCATTGTTAGGAATAAATTGTCTGCTTATTATTCTTCAGAGGAGTTATTTCAGTTTTCGCGTGAACAATCAGCGAAGACCTATACTAATATGGATCTTGCAAAAGCATACTTCGAATGTATCGAGAATACAAATTATTATCTACAGCGCGAGAATACCTACGATGATGTAAAATTCATAATTAGGGTATTGAATGTAGATGATAATACTAGGATTGCCCTCTTCAATGCTGTAGATATGGATATTGTAGAGAAGATATTGGCGATCAAACGAGATGGTTTGCTCTCATCTGATGTGTTCGTTGAATACTCCTCTTCTTTTGTAGAGCAACTTAATGACACCCAAAGATTCAAACTATGGACAGGTAATGCCATTTCAAACCCATTTACTTTGGATAGCCTATATAATTTTATCATACTACAAGATAAGCCTATTTCTTATATTCAAAATATCAAGAATATTGTAACTATAAAGGAATATACGGAATTGTTTGTTAGATATGTCAACCATATAAATAACATAACTAAAGATGTTGTAGAATGGATTTATTATAATATAACCAATAGTGTTGATATCAATATTTATACTACTATAAACAATGATGACATAGTTTCTGCAATAGAGTTGAATAAATGGTTAAATGATGATATAAATAGTGACTCACATCCATATAAAGACACATTTGTTGATTACATTCACATATTGTCTAGTAAACAGCAAACTCTATTTATTAGAAGACTCTTTGAACTTCATCGAATGAATCAAATAACCATTAACAATGAATATCTAGAAAGAATTAGACAACATAGAAATCTTGTTGATATAAATGTTTTGATAGTAGTAATCTCTATTAAGAGACTTATCACGGAAGGTCAATTCTTAACTAATAATGAATTGTATAGAATATTAAGAGTCTTATATCCCGATTCACCACCTACTGCAAGGTCACTAACAGACCTAGATAGTTACTCTTTGTTTGATATATGTACAGGCAGATACGGTTTATATAAATCAAACCAAGAGCAATATCCGCGAGAATTAATAGTGAATTTATCAGATAGATCTAACATAAAAATATATATTACATCTAATTATAGTACAAATGCATCGGTACTAAAATCATATTTTAGAGGTATTAGATATAATCCAGATTTGCAAGTTTGGCAATGTGCTACTAATACACCGATATGTGATGCTGTTAATTTTGTTGATAAGTATAATGCCTATCTTGCAATAGGACCAGATGTTTTTTCATTTGTCCACGATAATAAAGGTCATCATCCATATTTCTGCGAAGGACGCAGGTATCACGATAACAGATACGATAAAGATGCGTTCTGGTGCTATGGCAGTCCTTGCTTTTGCTCGTCGATTTATAGGCACGAGTCGGACTATACAAGGTATACTTTATTTGATTTCATTCATATATTAGGAATATGGAGTGAACCAATTGACAAAAAGATTAGAGAATTTTATTCTAATCTTAATTGGCTTTATACGGCATTAAGTCATCTATATTGTGATAAATGTCACCATATTATAGAACCATTCGATAAACAATCTATGTTTGCGGCCCATACAGTTACACGTTTTAAGTGCGACAATAAAACCTGTACTCAATATGGGAAGATAATTAGACTCAACCATTGTTTCAACAACCACTGCAACGGGATAATTGATAGTAGAAGATCACATAAGTGCCCGAATGGATATGTCATATGTCCAAGTTGTGGCGTATGCTGTGGAAGTGACATGTATGAGGAAAGAAGACGTGCCAATATCATCATACCAGAGGAAATAAGCGACTTACACTTTGATAAAAAAGAGTTTTATTGCGCTATATGCGGAAAACGACTTGAAAAGAATGGTGTAGGTGATTATTACTGTATTGACCACAGAGAATATGTAATTAGATTGGGTTCATACAGAAATGGGCAATATTCCAAACGAGTATGTATACAACACTATAATCAAGAATAACAATAAGATTATTTAATAAATATGCCTATTAATAAAAATGCAATGATTCGTTACAGATATCTCGATGAGTTACTTTCGAGTAAATATAAGAGATACTCTGTAGCGGAGATTACAGAATTGGTCAATGATAAACTTACCCTCGATGGATTCGAGACAGTATCATTGCGTTGTATCCAAAAGGATATTAAGGCTCTTGAAGAGGAATTCTTTATGGTTGATATTGTGCGTGAGACAATCAATGGCAAAAGGTGTGTCCACTATGCAGATCCATCGTTCTCTATATTCACTAAAAAGCTATCAGCAGACGAGGAGAATCTATTGTCGGAGGTGTTAAGTACTATTGGTCAGTTTGATGGTTTGGATAACTTCGAGTGGTTAGATGGATTGAAACAAAGACTAAACATTAGCGAGGGTAAACGCATTATAAGTTTTGCGAATAACCCATACCTACATAATTCCAACCTACTTGGTAAACTCTTTACTGCAATATCCAATAAGGTTGTAATCACCCTCTCGTATCACACATTTAATGACCCCGAAAATGTTAGACAGGTTGTGTTACACCCGTATTTATTAAAGCAGTATAACAATCGTTGGTATCTACTCGGTGCTGCAGAAGATGGTTATATTCTAAATTTTGCGCTGGATCGTATTGATGACATTGAGCAAATATCGCACATCAAGTATATGGAGCTAGATGACGGTATCGAGGAGAGATTTGATGACATTGTCGGTGTGACACTACCACAAGATGCACAAGTTGAAAAGATACTTCTTTGGGTGTCTGAGTCTCAATACCCATATATCGAGACTAAACCATTACACGGCTCACAACGAATTATTAGAGGTGCTCGGGCAGACCTGTTGCATAAGGATTATGGTTTTGATGATGGTTATTTTGTAGAGATTAGTTGCATTATCAACACAGAGCTAAAACAACTTATCGCAGCTTTTATTGACCAAGTGGTTGTACTCACCCCAATGTCGTTACGAGCTGAAATGGTAGATAAACTAAATGGATTACTAAATAGATACGGCATGCGAATATAGAGTTCGTTTGGTGATATTAATTTTGCACCAGAAACGAGGGAATAAACCTCTAATAAAGTTGAACCACCTAATTGATCATTGCTATGGAAATGAGAAATAAACTTGATATTAACAAAAATACTAAGGTTCTTGTATCGGCTTCTTCCTATGACTTTAAGGCTGATACCAGATTGTTAATTCCTTTCACATCTGGCAATAAGATTGGATTTGTTAACAAAGAGGGCGATATTGTTGTAGAACCTAAATACGATATGTATTATGGTGATTGCTTTAGTACAAAAGATTTGATAAAAGTGTCTGTACTAGATATGACAGGATATATTAGGAGTGGTGGAAGAGTTGTATGTTATGATCGTCAATTATATGGTCTAATTAATTATAAAGGAGAGATAGTGTTGGATACGATCTTTTATGATATTATACCTGTTAAGAGTGTTGATAACTTGTATACAGTGCACAAGAAGGATGGCGGTTATGCAGTAATAGACCTAAATGGCAATGAAATAGTTCCTTATGGAAAGTACAATTATATTGATGGTTTCGATCGTGGACTTGCCAGGGTAAAAATTGGTAGAGTTACAAATGGCTCTACTAATTCAGAGATTAAGTGGGGAATAATTAATATTACTGGTGTTGAGGTATTGCCTACTATATATGATAATATTTGGAATTTCTATGGTAAGACACACTCTACTATTGTGGTAATCAAGGATGGTAAATCATCTCAGATTCCCATAAGGCAATTGTATAGAAATAATTATGGAGGTGGAAACCAAGATAATTGGATTGAAGATGACTATGGTACACACTATGGTGAGTTTGAGGGTAGCTATGCTCAGGATGTGATGGGATATAGTGACGATGTCATCAATGATGCATTCGAGGGTGATCCCGATGCATATTGGAATATAGATTAGCGATATAAGATATATTGCATAAATTTTACTACCTTTGTAAAGTTGTAATTTGGTGCGAAGATAGAGTTCGTGGGGATATTTTATCTTTGCGGTGCAAATAAACAAAATAGCGTTCTTTGAGAGTCTTATTGAAATGACATTTTGACTTAGGTTGTCGTTTTGCAACCAGCCTGCAGACGATATGCCTGCAGACTGCACAGCCGACTTATAGTTGCCTTGGATTAGGGACTATGAGTAAACAAAGGTTTGCTTGTTATTACACCAATAGCGCTAAAGCACTATTGCTAAGTAGCTTAACAGCTTTTGTATTATAAATCAAAATAGTTCTAATACTATATTTGATATATTATGGAAATAGCTTTGCTATTCATAGACAAAGAAAAGAAGTTTCAATAGGACCTCAAAGGATGTTTTTATATAGAGATATGGAGAAAAACGAGATTAGAGAGTCAGCCCTGAAGATGAAAGACATCAGAGACCTTCGCCTATTGCTTAACAAGGTGAAGCGAGATGCTTTGGGCGACAAATCTCATCCATTCCACCTAAAGCAGATTACTTATTATTGCAATCCTAAGCGCGAGAATGTAACCCGTTACACCAATTTCTCTATTCCTAAAAAGAGTGGTGGAGAACGCATTATATCTGCACCAGTAGCAGGTCTTAAGAGCATATTATACTCACTTAATACTATTCTCCAATCAATATACGAACCCTCAAAGTACGCTATGGGCTTTGTGGCGGGTCGTTCAGTTGTGGATAATGCCCGAGCACACCTCGGTCAGAACTATGTCTATAATATTGATTTGCAAGATTTCTTTCCAAGTATTGACAAGTCGCGCGTATGGAAGAGATTGACACTTCCTCCATTTAACTTTCCAAGTGAATTGGCTGATGTAATCGCTGGTCTTTGCACTATGCGTATAGAGGATAGCGAGGATATTCGCTATGTTCTTCCACAGGGTGCGCCCACATCACCTATTTTGACAAATATTATCTGCGAGAAGCTCGATAGACAGTTAGGAGGTTTGGCAAAGAGATTCGGTTTGCATTATACTCGATATGCTGATGATATAACATTCAGCAGTATGCACTATGTCTACTCTGCAGATGGAGAGTTCATAGGTGAGCTGCACAGGATAATTGCCGATAATCATTTCACCATCAATGAGAAGAAGACACGCCTACAAAAGTTAGGTCAGCGTCAGGAGGTTACAGGCATTATTCTCTCGGATAAGGTAAATGTGACTAAACGATACACAAAAGAGCTCCGCACGATGTTGCACATCTGGGAGCGATATGGCTTTATTGCTCTTCGTGAGAGCTATATGCGCCACCGTTCTGTGTCGCCGAAACATCGCCAAAGACGCGGAGAACCGAGTATCGAGGCTATTATTATGGGTAAGTTGCAATACCTGAAAATGGTGAAGGGTGAGTCGGATAGCGTATATAACAAACTACTCGCTCGATTCAATGCGCTCACTATTGGGAGCGTCAATGTGACCAAGTATGGCAAATACAATAGGATGTCATATCTTCGCACAATGACCAGAGAGGAGTTCGAGAAGGCTGTCGCAGCAAAAATATGCTATAATTCGGAGAGCAAGAATAAGGTATATTTCACCGTTGGAGGAGTCGAAACACCTATTTCCGTTAGTCGCACAGTAGATGTCGCACAGTTATTTGATTCGGCAAATGATATAGATAAGCTATGGAAGAATATCCAAATATCATTATGTGACAATGGCGAGACACAATTCTATATGCTTCATAAGAGACTTGTAGCTCCGCAACATACCAAGGAGCATAGCAAGATAGTGTCGGCACTTCAAAGCTATCTAACGCAGTTAGTGAATAGTGATATATTTAATTCTGTATTAGATGATGATTCGCTATTTACCACATTAGGGGAAGAGGTTGTATTGGAGGATATAGCGGACATTATATTAGACGGTGACAGCGCAGAAGCACTTGTCGAGTTTGCCGATACATTAGATGCTGATATATCGGTAGTTAAGAAACTATAATAAACGATATATGAAGAGACTATGAAACTGAATAAGGATGAACTTGATAAGATAGTCGCATTCATTAGGATTGTGAAAGATCTTCCCGGGCACGAACAGTTTATTGCAGATTTGCGTAAAGTACTCGAAATACCGACTGCTACACAGAGCATATCTCATAGTGATGTTCAAACAAAGCAAAAGGTAGATAAAATAGAGAAGTATCTGGCGTTAGACTACACATTGGATAGTAAGACACCAAATATAGATTACTCGTTTATAACTGATATCGATGTCAGGAATCAATTAGAATCAGATTATAGAGAGATGCTCCGATATCGCTACGGATTAAGAGGCCATAAGACCGATTTTTCCGAGTTTTGTCGTTATGTTCAGCTGCAGGCAGAGATGGTGCTTAATTACTATTATGATAATAGATTTGACGGCAACGATGAAATTAAAGCACATATTAGCGATGTTAGTTGGCTTAAGAAGATTGACAATATAAATTATTTCACTTTGCTCGTAGGCTTTTGCAGTGAGCACAAATTGGATTATAGTATATTAGATGATGTAAGGATTATCAGAAATTCTCAAAGTCATAGGTCATCAATTGAAATGGATATAGACAAGGTTATCTCAACTGCTCGGAAGTATGCAAATGAGGATAATTTTGATAAAAGAAAGATGATCTTCAAGGAGCCCAAGGTGGCATCCGATATCGCCGAGGCATTCAAGAGCGAGATCGGGGTTGATGTTAAGACATACAATTTGTATATTCGTGAATATTTACTAATTAAAAATCAACCATATAATGACATTATTGAGTCTTTGAGCAGAATTGTAAACTGTATATCTAAAGTAATGTAGATTTATATGCTCCAGAGATACTTTGCATAATTATAGTAGGTGTACAAGATAGGTTTAACCATCCAGATATTAAGACACTTAATGCTACACACTCTAAACACAGTATTTCGATTATAGTAATAGAGTATCCAAAGACCATAAGATATTTACATACAGTTTGAATTAGCAATGGACTATTACTATTAGTGCGCTGTTTAGCACACTAATAGTAATGACACATTTCGCAGTATTTTTAAGGTATTTATGATTTTTCATCTCATCAAAGTTTCAGTGTTGATCTCTTCGGTTTCACATTTCTTTGTTTTCGTTTGCGCTCCTCGGTGGCGACAACCATAGCCTCAGCGACCTGATTGAGAAGAGCTGTTACTCTTGCAAGATGCTCCTCGGGCGACTCGCCTGCTCGGCGTTGCAGTTGCGCTGCCGACAACTTTATGGGCGAATCCATAGGCGGAAACAGGATAGCCCCATATACTCCCATATTAGCGCCCTCCGACACATTTGGGTTATTATCTCCATACAAACCTGAAAATGCAGAGCGATAGTTGTCTGCCGCCATCTTCATCCTCTTGCCAGGTGTTGGTTGTTGCGATATTCGCTGCTGAGTTTGGACAAAATGGCGGTTGAGCTTAGAGTAGCTAAATGCCTTATCAACCTTAGAGCCACTGAAAGTATAGCCGTTCTTCGAG
>JAZNFC010000038.1:0-17166 GCA_045588935.1 Alistipes sp.
GTCGGGATACCAGGATTCGAACCTGGGACCCCCTGCTCCCAAAGCAGGTGCGCTAACCGGACTGCGCTACATCCCGAGGGTGTCTTGACAATTCGGGGAGCAAAGATAGATGAAAAAAATCAATGCGCCAAATAAAAATGTAAAAAGTACGCAAATATATTACAACAAAAGTCGAGAACCTCACTCGGCAAGGTTCCCGACTTTGTGTATATTGCATAGTTGCTATCTGCGCTGACGGCGCTGCTCGCGGTTGAGCTGCTCCTGCTGCTGACGCAGGGCCTCCTCATAGCGCTCCTGGAATCTCGACTTCTTTTTCGGCTTGTGTGAGAGAAGCTTCTCGCGCACCTTCTCATCATTCACCGAGCGACGTATAGCCCACATGATAATCATTGTGAGCACCTGCGAGATGAAGTAGTAGTAGCACAAGCCCGACGAGTAGCTGTTGAAGAAGCCAAGCATCATCACAGGCATGAAGTACACCATCATAAACTTCATCATGCCGGCGCCAGGCTGACCCGCCGTGGTGGCCGACTGCTGCTTATATGTCACAAACGAGTAACCGAACAAGGCTGCAGCCATAAGCAGAGCAAAGAGGCTCACATGGTCGCCATAGAAGGGTATATGTATAGGTAGCTGCAATACGCTATCATATGCCGAGAGATCCTCGGCCCACAGGAAGCTCTCGCCACGAAGCTCGATACTTGCGGGGAAGAAGCGGAACATGGCCCATAGGATAGGCATCTGAATAAGCAGAGGCAGACAGCCACTCATAGGACTGATGCCAACCTTCTGGTAGAGCTCCATTGTTGCCTGCTGCTTCTTCATGGCATCCTCCTGATTTGGGAACTTTAGGTTTATCTGCTCCAGCTCGGGGCGTATAGCGCGCATCTTGGCCGTGGACATATAGCTCTTATATGTCAAAGGCAGGATGATGAGCTTTACAAGAATGGTGAGTATCAGGATGATAATACCGAAGTTAAGACCATGGTCGCGAAGCCAATGGAAGATGGGAATCGTGAAGTAGCGATTGACCCAGCCGATAAGCGTACCACCCATAGGTATTACATCCTCCAGATGTGTGGGTTTGCCCTCAAAGGTTACATCGCGCATAATCTTGAAGTCGTTGGGGCCATAGTAGAAGGCGAAGTGCTGTGTGGCATTGCCATTCAACGGAAGGGTTAGGCTTGTGGTGTAGCTTTTGAGGTAGTTGTCGCCCTCCTCGCCACTCTTGAAGCTCATCGTGGCCTTCATAGGCTCGGCCGAGAGTATCGCCGAGGTGAAGTACTGTTGCTTGAGAGCTACCCACTCAACATCCTCAGCACTCTCCTTCTCGCCTGTGCTGTCAAGCTCCTCGACATCACCATCCTCAAGGTAGGCGATAGTCGTGGCCATACCCTCATTCTGGAAGCTGCGCTCGTTGTGGTTAGACTTGTTTGCCCATCGCATCACCACCTGCTCCTTGCCATTGAGGTAGGGATTGATATTCGTAGTCTTGATGTCGAAGTCGATTAGGTAGTCACGACTTGCATCGCCCGTATCGTATATATCGTATATATACTCTACCGAGGCATCGTAAGCCACATCGAGGCTCATGGTTACGCGACAGCCCTGTTCCGTCTCGGTGATGGTGGGCGTGAAGACATAGTTGTTGGTGTTGAGTGCCTTGTCACTACCATTGCGGTAGAGATCGATGCCCAGGTATGCCGAGCCCGGGGACATCATCTTGATAAGCTCCGTGCGCTCGCCCTCGGCAAAGCGCGTGTAGTTCTTCAGTGTGACATCTACAATCTTACCGCCACGCGAATCAAAGGTCACGGTGAAGAGGTCGTTCTCCACGGTTGTGAGTGCCGATGTGGCATGTAGAGCCTTTGTGAGCTTCTCACCATGACGGTATAGCTCCTCGTTATGCTTGGCTGCAAGAGCCATAGAGTCGCGCATCTGACGCTCCGTCTCGCTCATCTCCATCTCTGCCTGCTCATGCTCGGCTCTCTCTGCCGCGCGCCTCTGCTGCTCGGCCTTCTCAATCTTGGCACGCTCGGCAGCCACCTCGGCCTGCTTCTCCATCTCGTTAGACTGGTAGAATGAGAAGCCCACGAAGACGGCTACCATTAGCACAAGGCCAATTATCGTATTCTTATCCACAGTTGCTTTAGGTTATTGTTATATAATGCTTTAATATTTGCCGAGGTGCTGTTACCTCTCATCTCGATACTTGAGTGCCTCCTGCACGAAACGTACGAAGAGGGGGTGAGGGTTAGCCGCTGTAGAGTGGTACTCGGGGTGGTATTGCGTACCTACAAACCAGCGGTGTGACGGAATCTCAACAACCTCCACAAGGCCTGTATCGGGGTTAAGACCTACGGCCTTCATGCCTGCAGCCTCGAAGTCGGCAAGGAACGAGCTGTTGAACTCGTAGCGGTGACGATGGCGCTCGACGATATCCTCTTTGCCGTACGCCTGCTCGACATTCGAGCCCTTCATTAGGCGGCAGGGATAACCGCCAAGGCGCATTGTGCCTCCCTTGGCCGTAACCTTCTTCTGCTCCTCCATGATGTCGATAACGGGGTGGACAGTCTGTGTCATCTCGCTCGAGTTGGCATCGCTCCAGCCCAAGACGTTACGTGCAAACTCTATAACGGCGCATTGCATGCCAAGGCAGATGCCGAAGAAGGGAACATTGTTCTCACGAGCATAGCGTACAGCAACCAACTTACCCTCGATACCGCGATTGCCGAAGCCGGGGGCTACCATGATAGCCGACATCTTGCCGAGCTGGTCGCTCACGTTGTCAATAGTCAAGCGCTCCGAGTTTACGTAGTGTAACTTAACCTTCACCTCGTTCACGGCACCGGCATGGATAAACGACTCGCTGATAGACTTATAAGCATCGGGAAGCTCCGTGTATTTACCTACTAGGGCGATATCGACCACGCTCTTGGGGTTCTTGATGCGCTCGACGAAGGCCTCCCACTCTGTCATGTCGGGCTCCTGGTTGCTCTCGAGGCCGAGCTTCGAGAGTAACACGCCATCAAGGTTCTGCTTGTGCATACGCAAGGGTACCTCGTAGATCGTAGGTACGTCGATAGACTGCACAACAGACTCCGGAGTAACATTACAGAAGAGGGCAACTTTGCGACGTATATCCTGGCTCAAGTCGTGCTCCGAGCGAAGAACAAGAATATCGGGCTGCAGACCATACGACAGAAGTTCCTTTACGGAGTGCTGCGTAGGCTTGGTTTTAAGCTCGCCCGAGGCTGCCATGTAGGGGATAAGCGTGAGGTGTACAAGCACGGTGTTCTGGTATCCGAGCTCGTAGCGCAGCTGACGTACAGACTCGATAAAGGGTAGTGACTCGATATCGCCTACCGTGCCACCAATCTCGGTGATGATAACATCGTACTTCTTCGTAGCGCCAAGCAACTGTACACGACGCTTAATCTCGTCAGTGATATGAGGTATGACCTGTACGGTCTTACCCAAGAACTCGCCACTACGCTCCTTGTCAATAACACATTGGTATATCTTACCCGTTGTCACGTTGTTGTTCTTTGTCGTCTGAATGGAGGTAAAACGCTCGTAATGACCCAAGTCGAGGTCGGTCTCCGTGCCATCCTCGGTAACATAGCACTCGCCATGCTCGTAGGGGTTAAGTGTACCTGGATCGACATTGATATAGGGGTCGAGCTTCTGAATGGTTACAGCATAGCCACGAGCCTGCAAGAGACGTGCAATAGAGGCCGAGATAATACCCTTGCCAAGTGACGAAGCTACACCGCCTGTCACGAAAATGTACTTTGGTTTAGACAGTTTCATACGAATATCTGTTTTTCTTTGTTAGCGTTCAGTTTTTAATTGTTGTGCCTATTTGCCCTGTGTCTCCTCGGCATCAATAAGCTTTACCTTCTCGATAAGGTCTGCCATGTCGCGCTTCGTGCGCTCTATCTTCTCGCGCACATCGGCGATTAGTGCTTCGGCATTCTTCGACTTCGAGAAGAAACCGATGTTGTTCTCCAGAAGGGCTATATCCTGCTCCATCTGACGCACCTTGTTGTATAGACGCTCACGCTCCGAGCGCAGCTGGTTGCCACCTTTGAGTGACGATACGCGCTCTTTAAAGCGGTTCATCGAGCGGTCACGCTCCGAGGCGCGTAGCGTAGCGAACATGGCATCTACGACTGCCTTGTACTCCTTCTGCAAGGCATCCTTATACTTGATGGGCACGAAACCTATCTGGCTCCAGCGGCGCTGGTACTCTTTGACAGCCTCAAAGCCTCCCTTGCGGATGTCGGCGGCCTTCATCTCCTCAATAAGTGCTCGCTTGGCCTGAAGGTTACCCTCATACTCCGAATCGAGTGACGAGAAGTGCTCGGCCTTACGCTCGAAGAATTTATCACATGCCGAGCGGAAGCGCTTCCATATGGCATCCGAGTGACGACGTGCCACGGGGCCTATCTCCTTCCACTTTGCCTGGAGAGAGATAATCTCATCTGTGGCGTGCTTCCAATCCTCGCTTGCGGCAAGAGCCTCGGCTGCGGTACAGAGTTCCTCCTTAAGTGCGAGGTTGTGCTCCATCTCGCTCTTCATTCCTGCATAGAAGTCGCGCTTAAGCTCGAAGAACTTATCGCAAGCCGTGCGGAAACGCTCATATATGCGGTTATTGTCCTTCTTGGGTGCGAAGCCTATGGTTTTCCAGAGTTTCTGTATCTCGAGGAGCTCGTCGTTAGCCTTGTTCCACTCTTTGCGTGAGAGCATGGGGCGTGAGAGTAGTGCCTCGCACTTTTGGCAAAGCTCATCCTTGAGAGCAAGGTTCTTCTGCTGCTCGGCCTTCAGCGTCTCGAAGTGCTCCTGATGACGCTTGTTGATACGGCTTGAGGCCTCCTTGAAGCGCTCCCACAGTGTCTCCTTATGCTCAATGGCTACGGGACCCGTTTCGCGCCACTCGTCGTGGAGCTTCTGTAGCTTGCGAAAGGCCTCGACCGCCTGCTGCTCGAGGGCCAATGCCTCGGCCTGCTCGCAGAGCGAGAGCTTAATCTCATAGTTCTTCTTCAGGTCAAGGTCACGCAGCTCCTTGTTTATCTTGATGAAGTTGTAGAAGTTCTCAACATGCAGGTTGTATGTCTCCCATACATCCTTTACGCTCTGCTGTGGCACAAGCCCCGTCTCCTTCCACTTCGCCTGAAGCTCGCGGAAACGTGTGAAGGTGGTGTTTAGCGTCTCATCGGAGTTGATAAGCTCCTTGAGCTCCTCGATAATCGAGAGCTTGATTTTTAGGTTCTCCTCCTTGCTGGCCTCTATCTGTGCTATATACTTGTCGCGCTCGTTGCGGTAGATAGCAAAGAGCTCCTTGAAGCGCTGCTCCTCGCTGTCGGGTGTAGGGGTGAAGGCTTCAGCCTCGCCTCCCGCCTCAAGAAAGGCTTTGCGCTCTGCCTCTACGGCTGCACGATGTAGCTTGTAAAATGCAATCTTTATGGCCTCGACCAAAGGACGTAGGCTCTGTATGGGCTCCTGCTCGATTTTCGATGCAAAGAGAATATTTAGCTCCGCGCGATTATATCTCGCCAGCTCGTTGCTAATGCCTTGGGTATCACCTTCATTTGTTGTGTACTCTTCCTCGGTGCACTCCTCATCAATGTCGAGTCCTGCCTCATCTGCTGCTAAAGCGGCCTCCTCGTCGGCAAACTGCTCGCTCATATAGGCTGCTTCATGGGTTGCCACCTCCTCGGTATTGCATGCTGCGGTGGTGGCCTCGGTAGTCACATTCGTATCTTCGGCAACATTGCCGACAGGCTCCACGGGAGCCGTAAGGTTAATTTTGTCAGTAGCCATCGTGAAAAAAAAGTTTTAATATTCGATGTCGTTAGGTATTCGTACACTATATCCTATAGTGTTATTCGCACAAAGATAAGAAATAAATTCCAATATCGGAGTGCTTGCTGTGATTATTTTGTCAAGACTCAAAGTATTGCCTATTGAAGGCGCGGGGTTTATGGTTTTTATTTGTGAGAAAATAGTTGTATTTTGGATATTATTACATATTGAAAAACTACAAAAAACATAAGCGTGATATAGGGTAAAAATAAATCATAGGAAATCGTTGGAAAGTCATCTAAAATTTATTACCTTTGTTGAAACTTTGAAGAGCTCACTGAAAGTGATGCTATGTAACTCGAACAATTATTTATTACACAAAAAAATAGTATCAAAGATGGTAATTTTGGTTCTTAACTGCGGAAGCTCATCTATCAAGTATCAGGTACTCGATGTTTTGGAGCAGTCGCAGACGCTTCTGGCCAAGGGTCTTGTGGAGCGTATCGGTTTGGCAGAGGGTGACCTTACGCACAAACCTCAAGGTAAGGATAAGTTTGAATTACACTGTCCGATACCTGACCATACAACGGGTATTCGTTTAGTGCTTGACGCGCTTACTCATCCCGAGCATGGTGTTATCAAGTCGCTCGATGAGCTTAAGGCTGCGGGTCACCGCGTGGCACATGGTGGTGAGTTCTTCGCAGATAGCTGCCTTGTGGATGATGAGGTGAAGGCGAAGATTGAGTCACTTTACTCGATTGCACCTCTGCACAACCCTGCAAACCTTGAGGGTATTCTCTCTATGGAGAAGGTGCTTCCCGGTATTAAGCAGGTGGCCGTATTCGATACGTCGTTCCACCATACCATTCCCGCGATAAACTATATGTATGCCATCCCTTACGAGTACTATGAGAAGTATCGTGTTCGTAAGTATGGTTTCCATGGCACAAGCCATAAGTTTGTTGCTCGTGTAGGTGCCGAGATGTTTGGTCTTGACTTCGAGAACTCGAAGATTGTAACGTGCCACATCGGTAATGGAGCTTCGGTGACTGCCGTAAAGAATGGTAAGTCATTCGATACATCTATGGGCTTCACTCCTCTGGATGGCTTGGTAATGGGTACGCGTGCCGGCTCGATGGATGTCAGCGCTGCGACCTATGTAGCCGAGAAGGAGGGTATGTCGTATAAGGAGCTTGACACTATGCTCAATAAGAAGTCTGGCGTTCAGGGTCTTACGGGCATCTCAAGCGATATGCGTGATATAGACGCGGCCTATGACGAGGGTAACGAACGCGCTATCATGGCTCGTGATATGTACTTCAACCGCGTTAAGAAGTTCGTGGGTGAGTATGCTGCCGAGATGGGTGGTGTAGATCTCGTAATCTTCACAGGCGGTGTTGGCGAGAACTCTCCCGAGTTGCGCGAGTATGTGCTTCGCAACATGGAGTTTATGGGCATCGAGTTTGACGAGGTGCGCAACCGTGGTAAGCGTGGTACTGACTATGAGATTACCAAGGAGGGCTCACGTGTGAAGGCCGCCGTCATCTGCACGGATGAGGAGTTGGTAATTGCCAAGGATACATATAGACTTACGAAATAGTTGAATAACAAAATAAAACTGCAAAGTTATGATTAAGCATTTGGATGAGATTGTTGCTGCGGCGGTTGCTCGTGGTAAGAAGAAGATGATTGTGGCCTATGGTCAGGATACGCACTCTATCGGTGCTACGGATATGGCTATCAAGGCGGGTCTTGCCGAGGTTACTTTGGTTGGTGATCCCGAGGAGATTAAGAAGTCATGCGAGGCCGAGGGTGTAGATATTAACCAGTACACCATCATCCCCGAGACTGAGGATGTTAAGGCTGTGGAGATTGCTGTTAAGGCGGTGCACAATGGCGAGTATGACGTGTTGATGAAGGGTGTAGTGCCTACGGATAAGTATATGCGCGGCATCTTGAATAAGGAGTGGGGTTTGTTGCCCGCAGGTACTACCTTGAGCCACGTAACCGTATTGGAGGTTCCTGCATATCATAAGCTTCTGGTTGTTAGTGATGTAGCTGTTCTTCCCTGCCCCACATTGGAGCAGAAAAAGCAGATTGCAAAGTATCTTATTGCCACTGCTAATAACCTCGGCATCGAGTGTCCCAAGGTTGCTTTGTTGGCCCCCAGCGAGCAGCTTCTTCCCAAGGTTGTCAGCTCGGTAGAGGCCAAGGAGCTTTCAGACCTCGGTCAGGCAGGTGAGCTTGGTAACGCTTTGTTCCAGGGTCCTTTGGCTCTCGACGTGGCTATTGATGAGGAGAGCGTGAAGATTAAGAAGCTTACAGGTCCCGTTGCCGGTGATGCTGACTGTATGTTGTTCCCCAACCTCGAGAGTGGTAACGTATTCTTCAAGGCTTGCTCGAAGTTTGGTGGTGCCGAGCTTGCAGCTATGGTTGCCGGACCTACGGCTCCTTGTGTGCTCACATCACGTGGTGACTCGACAAAGACGAAGCTCTACTCAATCGCTTTGGCTTGTTTGTCAGCGAAATAATCTTCGACCTTAAACAAAAAAAGAAAGACAATGGCTTACAATATCTTAACCATTAACCCTGGCTCTACAAGTACGAAGGTTGCCTTGTTCCATGATATGGAGCAGGTTAAGACCTTGAAGTTGAGCCACTCGGCAGAGGAGATTGCTCGTTTTGCTTCGGTTGCCGATCAGTTGGAGTGGCGCTTGGAGATTATTCTTGATGCTTTGAAGAGTGATGGTATCGACCTTAAGTCGCTCGACGCTGTTATTGGTCGTGGAGGCCTTATGCGTCCTATCGAGGGAGGTGTTTATCGCGTAGGTGAGACTATGATTGCCGACCTTACAGCTCCCAAGCGACAGCATGCCAGCAACCTCGGTGCGCTTATCGCACGTCGTATTGCTGATGCTGCAGGTGTTGAGGCTTATATTGCTGATCCTGTGGTTGTGGATGAGCTTCAGGATATGGCTCGTGTGAGCGGTATCAAGGAGTTGCCTCGTCGCTCTATCTTCCACGCCCTCAATCAGAAGGCTATCGCACGTCGTTATGCTTTGGAGGTGGGTCGCCCCTATGAGGAGCTTAACCTCGTTGTTGTACACATGGGTGGCGGTATCTCGGTATCGGCACACTGCCTCGGCCGTGTTATCGATACGAACAATGCCTTGGACGGAGATGGCCCTATCGCTCCTGAACGCGCAGGTACGCTTCCTGCAGGTGACCTTGTGGATCTCTGCTTCTCGGGTAAGTACGACAAGGCCGAGATTAAGAAACTGCTTGCAGGTAAGGGTGGTCTTGTAGATCATGTTAACTGCAACAATGTGCAGGAGCTCAACGAGGTACGTGCCGCCAATGGCGATAAGGAGGCTCGCTTCATGCTCGATACTATGGCCTACTCTGTAGCCAAGTGGATTGGTGAGATGGCTGTCGTGTTGAAGGGTAAGGTTGATGCTATCCTTCTCACCGGTGGTATCGCATGGAACAACTGTGTGAATGACGTCATCGTGGACTACTGTAAGTTCATTGCTCCCATCAAGATTTATCCCGGTGAGAATGAGCTTGAGTCGTTGGCGGAGAATGCCTTGCGAGTACTTAAGGGCGAGACTGTAGCCAAGGAGTACTAAAATTTGATGTTATTGGCGGTAATCTACTTACGCCGGTAAAATATATCTGCCATGGGCTGTATGCTTAAGTGCGGCCCATCGCAGATAGTTTCGCCGAGCGTTGTATCTAACCACGCCTAACAACGAATTTACCATAAAATAAACTCCGTAACGGGATGAAAATATTGATTATCAACGGAGCAAACCTCAATCTGTTGGGTGTTCGTGAGCCCGAGATATACGGCTGTGAGAGCTTCGAGGAGTACCTCGAGGCTCTTCGTGCTCGTTACTTGGGGCATGCTATAGACTACTATCAGTCGAATATCGAGGGAGAGCTTGTCGATGCTTTGCAGGGTGCTGATGGCTGTTATGATGCTGTTATTCTCAACGCCGGAGGATATACACATACCTCGGTGGTGCTGCGTGATGCTATCGCTGCTATTTCTGTACCTGTTGTCGAGGTGCATATCTCTTCGCCCTTGGCACGTGAGGAGTTTCGACATATCTCGATGATAGCCTCTGTGGTTAAGGGTACGATTATGGGCTTTGGTATGGAGTCTTATCGTTTGGCTGTGGAGCATATTGTAAATAGGTAGATGACGGGTATGGCTGATGAGAGGTTGGGCCATAGCGTGGCACGAGGTGTGGCGTGGAGCTTCACCGAGAAGGTATTGACGATTATCATACAGATGGTCGTCAGTATTATTGTCGCTCGTGAACTTATGCCCGAGGCCTTTGGTGTTATGGCCATATTGACCTTCTTCACTTCCGTAGCCCTCACTGTTGTTGATAGTGGATTCTCGCAGACGCTTATACGCAAGACCGATGTTAGCGACGAAGAGTACTGCTCGGTGTTGGGCTTTAATGTTGTGATGTCGCTGCTGTTGTATGTGGCATTAGTATCTGTCGTAGAGCCTTTGGCCGAGTACTACGCCATGCCGATGATTGGGGAGGTAGCTGCGGTGCTCTTCCTTGTGCTGCCTATCAATGCGTTGTGTGTCGTGCAGACGGTGATGTACACGCGCGAGTTTCGCTTTGCCCTGCTCTCGAAGGTCGTGCTTGCAGCCTCGGTTATAAGTGGTGGTGTGGCTGTCGTTATGGCGCTCGCGGGGTACGGTATCTGGGCACTCGTTATGCAGCGACTATTGCAGATGGGTATCAAGGCGGCAGCCTTCTGGTTGTTACGCCGTTGGAATACCACGGCGTCGTTCAGCTTTAGAGCATTGCTGCGTATGGCGCCCTTCAGTCTGCGACTGCTTGCTACAGATCTTATAGCCTCGATATATAATAACGTGGCGCAGCTCTTTATCGGTAAGATGCACTCGGCAACGACACTCGGCTACTACTCGCAGGGTCAGAAGCTTAAGGATTTGCCTGTAACCTCTACGGTGCAGGCCGTGCAGGGTGTGACATATCCTGCTTTGGCAAAGCTCAAGGAGGAGCCCGTGCAGCTTGCTGATGCCTACTTGCGCATAATGCGCTTATTGTCGTTTGTGCTCTTTCCTGCTATGCTTGGCCTTATAGCTATTGCTCCCGAGATGTTTGCCGTGCTCTTGGGTGAGAGGTGGATGCCTACAGTCCCTTACTTCGAGATTTTGGCGCTTGCCGGTCTGCTTCACCCCCTTACGGCTGTGTCATATAATATTCTGAAGGTGTGTAGCAATGGTCGTGCAATACTCTACCTGGAGATTGCCAAGCGAGTCATTATGACATTGATGCTTATCTATACGATACCTCGTGGGGTGGAGGCTATCGCGTGGGGTATGTCGGCAATGGCGGCTGTGGATTTTCTTATCACAACAACTACGGCACATGGATATTTTAACTTACCTATTGGTCATCTGTTACGAGCCGTTATGCCGCAACTGCTGCTTGCCGCTGTAATGTTTGGCGTGCTATACTTTGGTATGCCGTTGATTCAGCACCTCGGTGTTTCCGAGGTGTTGCTGGTGAAGATAGGCGTTGGCGTGCTGATATATCTCTGTGGAGCCTTTATCTTTAGATTGAGGGCTGCCTCCGAGAGCATAGAACTATTGAAGGGTCTTCTGCACCCTAAAAATGAGTAAATCCCTGCAGGTCTATCTCTCGATGCTCGCCATGTTCCTGCCACTCAAGCTCCTTTGTGGCGGTAATCTCTCCTATGATTGTTAGCGTGGTGCCTGTTGCTGCGTATAGCTCTGCAGCAACTCTCTCGGCATGCTCGCTTGCTATGGTAAGTAGCAGTTCATAGTCCTCGCCTCCCGAAATCGCGTAGCGTATGTCGTAGTCTGTGGGTATGGACGTCAGCTCTATGCGGGCACCCACACCCGAGCATTCCATTATATGCTTTATATCCGAGGCTATGCCGTCTGATATATCCATCATGGCGTGTACCTCCTCTTTTTGTCCGAGCCATGCGCCCTCCGACACGCGAGCTTGTGCTCGGCGGTGTACCTTGGCTGCTGTGGTGTTCAGGTCGCCAAACATTATATCTACAAGACCCTTTGCAGATGTGCCGAGCTTCCCTGTTACGCATATCTTATCTCCTACACATGCTGCCGTGCGTCGCTTGATGCATCCCTTTGGTGCGCGACCTATGGCTACGACATTGATAGATATCCTATCCTTGGCGGCTGTGGTATCTCCTCCAACAAGGGCTACGCCTTCTCGTTCAGATGCCTCATAGTAGCCACGCATAAACTCATCGGCCCACTCACCCTGCGCTGTTTCGGGTAGAGCTATGCTCAAGAGTGTAGCTACGGGTTTTGCGCCCATGGCTGCTACATCCGAGATATTCACCATCAGTGACTTCTCACCCACCTCCTCGGCCGAGGAGGCCGCGCGCAGGAAGTGAACATCTTCGATAAGCATGTCGGTGGTCATGACTAGGGCCTCCTCGCCCATGTCGAATACCGTGCAGTCGTCGCCTATAGGCTCGAAACCTCCGTGGGGGATTTTTGAGAATAGGGTGGCGATATCGCCAATAAAGGAGAATTCAGACTTTTTCATAGTGCAAAGATAGCTCTTTTTGTTATTACTACAAACAAAAAAATGGATGCCCGACCGCCAATGGTCAGGCATCCTCATCGTATCTCGATATGTGCTTGTTAGAACGAACCGTAATCCGTGGTTGTGGGGTCTGCACCAGCCTCACCCACGGCGCCAAAGCTATTTAGAAAGCCTTGCTCTATGCTGAACGTCACAACCTTACATGTGGGAGTGATATATCTTTCCTTATTGTCCATATCTCAACCTCCTAATGTTCAGATTGTTAGTTAAGCTTAAAACGATATGTGGCACGTACACGATAATTCTTCGTCTTCTGCGGATCGAGACATACTATGCTGTCATCCATAAATGCTACGAGTGTAGCCATATCTGCGGTTTCCTCGTTTGAAGACCAATAGTAATCCTGTGAAATAGCAGTACCGCCATGGTCTGTCAAGATCTTGTTGAATGCGGCAACGCTTGGAACATTGAAATCACGCTCACCATTGGTGATAGCTTCCCACATCCAGTTAAGCTCTGTATATGATGGCAAGAACCAACCATCACCATGCTCCATGCACCATTTGAATGCCGGATAGTTGTTGATATCGCGTACACCTCCATCAGCCCTTGAATATAACGGATCGAATGGGTCCTGGGTGTTCCAAATACCCTTGTCTGAGAAACAATTGCAACATACATTCTCCGTTGACCACTGCAAGTCCTCCTCGTCCATTGAGACGAGGTAGCACCATGTGTCGCCATTATTATCTGCCTTGATAGCAAAGATTACACCCTCAATATCATTCTCGTTATAGTACATGCCGGGCTCATACTTGCCCTCCCAATTGGGATCATAGACATCAATAGTAATGGTGTTGGTCTCGCGGTCGGCATGCGTAGCCTTAAACTTAAACGTACCTACGGTTGTTGATGTGAAGGTGTTGCCCTCTATCTTAACGATATTATTCTTATCGGTGATATTGCTAAATTCGCACTCCTCGGTTACATCCTTCTCGCCAAGCATTACGGTAAATGTGATGCTATCCGTGCCATCGGCCTTGATGCGCAACTTCGATGCTTTGAGCTCGAGGGTTGCAGGTGTCTCCTGGTTCTCGATAGCCGTAATAATCACCTCGTTAGACTCCTTACCCTCGCGGATAGCTTTGAAGGTGAAGGTGCCTGCTGTTGAGGTTGTAAAGGTGTTGCTTGCGAGAGGCTCGCCATCGGCAGTGTTGAAAATAGAGCTCTCGGTAGTAACATCCTCCTCGTTAAGAGTTACAGTAAATGTCACTACAGCTGTACCGTCAGCGACGATAGTCTTCTTGTCGCTTGCGAGCGTCAACTCATAGGTAACAACCTCGGAGGGTGTAGCCTTAACACTAACCTCTGGTGAGGTGTACTTGCCATAGAGAGCCTTGAAACGATAGTCATCGGCCTTTGTAGTTGTGAAGGTGTTGCCCGAAAGCGTAGAGTTGTCATTGAGGCAGATGATAGACACCTCCTCATTAGCCTTGCCATCGACCAAAGCCTCAAAGGTTACAACCTCGACACCATCTGCAGCGATTGTCTCCTTATCGGCTGTGAGTGTAACCTTGGGCTCCTCGTTATTGTTGTTATTTGCGCTCTGCTCATTCTCGCATGCTACGATGCCCGTAACGGCGAGAAGCAAAGATATAATGCTAAATATTCTCTTCATGTTCTTTAGGTATTAATTAGCGTTTTCGAAATCCTCGAGTGTGAGGTGGTAGCCATGCTGCGTAGGAGCATTCTCCTCGGTACGAGCCTCAAAGAAGAAGGCAGCCTCCTCCTTGCTTACCTCGGGAATAGTTACTACGGCACCCTCGGCACTCATCGCTTGTGTCAAGGTCTCACCCTCAAGAAGCTGCTTGCTCACCTTGAAGAAATCCTGCACCGATGTCCAATCCTGAGGATCCCAGTACTTCTCGAAATCATACTGCTTCCAGAACTGCATGCCGAGATAGAGATATTTTGCCTTCTCGTCGGTCTTGATGTTGAAGCCAACAGTATAGTTGAAACCTTCGCGCTTGATGATAGGCTCTGAAACATCCAACTTTGCATAACCATTCTTGGGCTCTGTAGTCTTGAAGTCGATAGCCACGAAGCTATAGTCGTAAACAACAGTAACATCCTTCGCCTCGGGATCCATGTAGAAGAGCACGATGGTGTAGTCCGTATTGTTGTCAAGCATCTCATATGCATGAATTTCCTGTGTGCCGGTGAAGCCCGTGTAGTTGGTCATCATCTCCTCGAAGGTGTAACCATAATCTACACCCATGTTGTTAATTCCGTAGTAGCTCTGCATAACAATCATGTTTCTTGGACCCTGTGCGAGAGTAGCGTCGAAGCCCCACTTACCGTTGGTCTTCCATACCCAGTATGACCAGAACGAGTTCTCGCCACGCACGGGCTTAACCTTCAATGTGAAGTCCTTGGCATCGGTGGGAACAACCACATCCTCGGCCTGAATCTCATTACCCGCCTCATCGAGGAATACGAAGAGCTCGCTTGCCGGTATGGGCTCTGATGCGGGAGTCTCAAACTCAAAGGAGAAGAGTTTGGGATCAATCTCATAGTCGGCTACCGCCTGGAGGCTCTCAATATCGAAGGCAATAGCGATATACTTCATCTCGTAGTAGAGGCTCAAATCTATCGTCTGCTCGCCTATATACACATAGTCGTTGTGGCGTGGGTTCTCCCAACAATACTGGATAGTGGCATAGTCGTCGCCATAAACCATGTTGGTCTTAAGCTCCATCTCGGTAACGATGCGGAAGAAGTAACGGTTGTTGGCATTGGGTGTTACCGTGGCCTTTGCCGAGTAGGCCGTGATATCCGAAATCTCGATAGTAATGTCAAACTTATCAGGACTAAGAATCTCACCCTGGGGCATGGTTGTTACGCTATAGCGAATAAGCTCCTCGGTCTCGCCATAGAGGAATGCTACGATAACATACTCCGTTTCGGGATTAAGGCCGCTCTGTGCGATGGTGTACTCGCCCTTACGCGACTTAAGATCACGTGTGCCATCAATAACCTCCGAGATGAATATAGCATCTTCAACCTCGGCCATCTCTGCTGCAGTGTAGAATCCGGCATAGTACACTTGTGTGCTGCTTGCGGGTGTAATCTTCACTTCGATGCTCACTGCGTCAGCCTTAATCGTGGTAAACGACAGTGCGTCCTTTTTGCCGGTGTCTGGTGCCTCGTCATTGTTACAGCTAATCGCTACAATAGCAATGATAGCTATACAAAGTACGGAAAAAAATCTTCTCATATACGTATAAATTAATTAGTTAATATTTCGTTATATTACATTCTCATTCTCTACACATTGTGTTGGCTCTCGCCTATACACACTACACCAATGTAGCGTACAAATATACGAAAAATATTTCGATGTGCAATAAAATAATAAGACTTTTGTATTCGCGCATGAAATCTTCGAAATTTACCCTCTTTATTGTGAATAATTATGTATATTTGTGCCATATGTATATAATAATGTCTAATGTCGTTCGTTAAACGTATATATAAATTAAATATATGAACCAGAAGACCCAGCGTTTGTCTATTATCCGTAAACTTATACGTTCGGAACATATATCCTCGCAGGAGGAGCTTATTGCGCGTCTGTTGGAGAATGGTGTGAATATTACCCAGTCAACACTCTCGCGCGACTTGAAGTTTATGCACGTTTCCAAGGTGCCACATAAGGAGAGAGGGTATATCTATGTATTGCCTAATGGAGCGCGTAGCGATGTTTCGGTATCGACTAATCTTGCGGATAATATCCTCGATGTGGCATTCTCGGGTAACTTGTGTGTTATTACAACAAAGCCCGGCTATGCGAGTGCTATCTCCGTTCCTATCGATAGCGGCGGTATCTATGAGCTGCTGGGATCTATTGCGGGAGATAATAACCTGCTTCTTATTCTTCGTGAGGGTGCCAATCGCGAGAGGGTAGTGGAGCAACTTTTACATCTTTTTCCTACGCTGCAGCTCTAATGTGAGTTTGTTTTCGAGCGTTAGATGAACCTTATAGCAGACGCCTATCATTGGCGCCTGCTATTTTTTACACCCTGTTTTGGCCTATACCTATATTATATATATAAGAGATTTTTGCGGTTTGCTTTTGCGTTGAGATGTAAGTTGTTGATATATAGCAATGTTTTATGAATGTTGCTAAATTTTTTTAAAAAAAGTTGGTGGAATATTTGGAGAATAAAAATAAAGCGCTACCTTTGCACCCGCAATCCGACAAACGATAGTTGTTGGAGAGCGGCAGAGATAGGTTCTTAAAAGTTTTTGAAAAAAAAAGTTACCAAAAATTTGGTAGTTTCAAAAATATGTTTTATCTTTGCACCCGCTTTCGTCTTTAAAACGGCGATAAGCGAAAAAGGTTCTTGGAAAAACATTTTTGAAAAAAGTTATCAAGAAATTTGGTAGTTTCAAAAATAGTTCTTACCTTTGCACCACTTTCCCACTTCAAAAAATGAAGTTCGAAAGTGGACTTAAAAATGGTTCTTTGATTTACTGGTTTTTATATTGAGAGAAAAGTGTAGTATTTATCTGTCAATTTCCTTTTAGGAAAAATTGAAACAGTCAGGACTCTAACAATACATTTTAATTTTTTACAATGGAGAGTTTGATCCTGGCTCAGGATGAACGCTAGCGGCAGGCTTAACACATGCAAGTCGAGGGGCAGCGTGATGAAGTAGCAATACGGATTTGACGGCGACCGGCGCACGGGTGCGTAACG
>JAZNFC010000039.1:0-17928 GCA_045588935.1 Alistipes sp.
ATTAAACTAAAATTAAACGGAAAGAGTCCGGTGCAATACCGAACTCTTTACCAGTAAATTCTATTTAATAATCTGTCCAACTTTTTGGGGTCAGTACATTTTAGTCACCCACACATTATTGGATATCTTCTCCTTGGTCGTGTTTCTGCTATCGCTCAATATCCTTGAAGTAGCGATATGTTGCTACGCGCAACTCCTCGGCTGCAGCATCGTCACACACGATAATACCGGCCTTGTGGAGCTGTAGAGCCGAGATGGTCCACTGGTGATTGTAGCTGCCCTCGATGCCGTGGCGCAGAGCACGTGCCTTCTTGCGGCCTGTGGCAAGAATAAGAACCTTGCGGGCATCCATGATTGTGCCAACACCTACGGTGAGGGCGCGCGTCGGAACAAGCGAGATGTCGCCGCCGAAGAAGCGTGAGTTCACGGCTATGGTGTCGGGGGTGAGGGTTTTAATGCGTGTGCGTGACTCGAGAGACGAGAAGGGCTCGTTGAAGGCGATATGTCCATCCTCGCCTACGCCGCCCATAAAGAGATCGATACCTCCGGCCTCGACAATAGCTGCTTCGTAGGCATAGCACTCGGCCTCGAGGTCCTTGGCATTGCCATTGAGGATATGTACAGATTTAGGGTCGATGTCTATCTTCGAGAAGAAGTTGGTCCACATGAACGAGTGGTAGCTCTCGGGGTGCTCCTCGGCGAGTCCTACATACTCATCCATATTGAATGTCACGACATTCTTGAACGACACCTCACCGGCCTCATAGAGGCGGATAAGCTCACGATAGGTCTCCAAGGGTGTAGAGCCTGTAGGCAGACCCAATACAAAGGGCGCATTGGTACGAGCAGCCTTTGCCTTAATCTCATCGACGATATGTCGGGCAGCCCACCGTGCCACCTCCGCCGTAGTATCCTTAATAATTACTCTCATGGTTATATTTTAATTTGATTCTTAAAACATCTTAACGAATACCTCTATAGCCTGATACTCTGCCATGCCGAGGCTATCGTAGAGCTTCGCCGTATTCTGTGTGCGCTCCTCGGCACGCTGCCAGAACTCGCGGCTATCGCTACCCGGGAAGGGTACGATATCCTTCTGTGAGAGATGACGATAGATGGCATGACGCTTCTTGAGCATCTCATCGGGAGAGAGAGGCACAGCCATATCCACAAGTCCGAGGTTCCACTCCATCCAAGCACCACGATAGAGCCAGAGGTGGCACTCCTCGCGCCAAGCATCGTCACGTGTGGCATCCAACGCCTCGAGGATGGCCTCCATGCAGGTACGGTGTGTACCATGAGGATCGGCAAGGTCGCCGGCAGCATATATCTGGTGGGGCTTAATCTCGCGTAGCAGCTTGACGATGATATCTATGTCGGCATGCGAGAGAGCTCCCTTCTTAATACCTCCCGTCTCGTAGAAGGGGAGGTTGAGAAAGTGTGCGTTGGTATCGGGGTTAAGACCAAATGAGCGTACCGCGGCACGTGCCTCGGCGCGACGTATGCCTCCCTTGATGTCAAGCAGAGCACGAGGCTCCGGCTTGCCGCGATGTTTCGAGGCAATTATCTCGCTCACCTCGGCATACTTATCTCCAAGTCCCAATTCACGAGCAGTATCTACATTCTGCAACACAACATCGTCATGCACAGCAACATTGCCTGATGTCTGGTAGGCAACATGTACATCGTGGCCCTGCTCCACAAGGCGGATAAAAGTACCTCCCATGGAGATAACGTCGTCGTCGGGATGGGGCGAGAAGATGAGCACGCGCTTCGGGTAGGGTAGTGATGGCGCAGGACGTGTCGAGTCATCGGCATTGGGTTTACCTCCGGGCCAGCCCGTAATCGTATGCTGCAGGTCGTTGAAGACACGGATATTTATCTTGTCGTAGGTGCCGCACTTCTCTAAAAGCTCACCCAGCGAGTTCTCGATATAGTCCTTATAGGTGAGTTTCAAGATAGGCTTATTCACCACACCGCAGAGCCATACTACGGCCTTGCGTACAAACTTCTCGGTCCAATCGCATGGGCCCACAAGCCAAGGTGTCTGCTCGCGTGTAAGCTGCTCGGCAGCCGTCTCGTCAATAACCAGTTCTACGTTGCTGTGTGCCTGGAGATGGCTTGCAGGGACAAGGTCTGTAATCTCGCCTTCGACAATCTTCTGTACTGCCGAGGCCTTATCCTCGCCCCATGCCATAAGTACAATGCGGTCGGCGCGCATGATGGTACCTATACCCATCGTGATGGCCATCTTCGGAGTATTCTCCAAACCAAGGAACTGGCTCGCCTGTGCGTTGCGCGAGTTGTAAGTGAGCTCCACGAGGCGCGTGTGTGACTTGGCATAAGAGCCGGGCTCGTTGAAGCCTATCTGTCCCTGCTCGCCAAAACCAATAATCATAAGGTCTATCTTGCGAATAGACTTCTCATATTCGGCACAATAGTCCGACACCTTATCGGCAGAGATCGTACCATTGGGAATATGTATATTCTCCTCAAGGATGTCGATATGCTTTAGGAACTCATCGCGGATGCGGTAGTTGCGGCTCTGCTGCTCACTGCTCTTAATGGGATAGAACTCATCGAGTGAATATACTGCTACATTTTTGAACGACACCTCTCCACTTTTGTGTCGCTCAACCAACTCGCGATATAGTCCCAATGGTGTACGACCTGTGGTGAGTCCCAAAACAAAGGGTGGAAGTTCCTCATATATATCACGCGCCGAGGCTCTGTCGCTATGTGCGCGCACCATGCGGCATATCAAGTCAGCAACATACTTAACGCCCTGATACTCACTATCTACTACGCGCGTTGCTATGCGCTCATAGCGGTGTACGATATCCTTTGGGGCTAAAGACTTAATGAGCCCGCCGTCTTTTGGTAGCTGGTATTTACCGTTCATATCTCCAGGTATATATTATTATTACTCTAAGCGCTCTTATCGGATACTTACAAATATCATCCAAAGGTAGCAAAAAAATCTCGAAACCTCGCAATGTGGAGAATAAAATTTCGGTTATGTCGAAGTAGCACCTCTATCACAGGGGTATAAATTTGTTGTTATAGTGCTGCTAATTCGATACCTCATTCAGCGTGAGGATTTTCGATTTTGGAGGAGCATATCTCCTCTCGATATGAAATTAGGCTGAATGGATGGTACTTGGAGTACATTCCATTCAGCCTAATGATTAAGAGGATGAAGATGTCCTATACAAATCGAAAACTACTACTTGCGGAAATAACGATTGTAAAGACCCTCAAAACCCTTACCATGACGAGCCTCATCCTTGGCCATCTCATGTACGGTGTCGTGGATGGCGTCATAGTTGTTCTGCTTTGCAAGAGCTGCAATGCGCATCTTGTCTGCACAAGCACCGCTCTCGGCATTCATACGCTTCTCGAGGTTAGTCTTTGTATCCCATACGCAGTCGCCGAGCAACTCTGCAAACTTCGATGCGTGCTCTGCCTCCTCAAAGGCGTAGCGCTTGAAGGCCTCGGCAATCTCGGGATAACCCTCGCGGTCTGCCTGGCGGCTCATAGCCAGGTACATACCCACCTCGGTGCACTCGCCCATGAAGTGGTTGTTAAGGCCCTCAAGGATTTCGGGATGATCAACCTTGCCATCGCCAATCTTGTGCTCGGTTACAAACTCAAGGGCTGCACCCTCCTCCTGCATCTCCGAGAACTTCTCCTTACCTACCTTGCACAATGGGCACTGATCGGGAGCCTCGTTACCCTCGTGAATATATCCGCATACTGAACAAATAAACTTCTTTGCCATAATCTTAATAGTTTTTATTAGTTAATTTTATTTTGTCTTTATTGGTTTATCTTCTTGTTTCTGGTGCAAATATAGAGGCTTTTTTCTTATCTGCAATAAGTTTTCGTTAATGATTTCTTATGGGTTAATAAGTAATACTTATATATGTTGATTATCAGGCTATTTCTTCTTTAGGCCTATGGCAAGTATTACGCCGAGGGCGACACCCAGAAGGGCAGCAAAGAGTACGCGGTATTCGCCAGGAAGCATAAAGGTGATGGTATGCGCCGGATACCAGAAGAGGGGGATGGTCTTCTTAAAGATAAAACCCCACTGTACATCCCAGTTCACCTGCTTGAGCAGGCGCTGCATGGGTATGGGGGTGATAATGGCCTTGAGTGAGCCTCCGCATTCGGCTATATGTGCGTCGGTAATTTTATGGAAGGTCATAAAGACGGGGGCAAAGAAGGTGTTCATCATCACCGAGATAGATAGAGCTACGACGAACTTACCCCATGACACGCCCTCCAAGCCAAATTGTGCGACGAGCTCCGAGCCTCCCATGGCGGTGATAAAGGCGGGGATTCCATTTGCAAAGACGGTCATAGCCATAGATATCGCCATACCGAGGAGTCCCCATACGACCATACGTGGGGCTACGCCGAAGTTGGGTGATGTGTACTTGCCGGTAGATATACGGCATCCGAGCATCTCGCCGAGGGTAGAGAGCAGGGCGAACTTTATGAAAGCCATAATCATGGCATGTTCGGCGTTGAATGTCTTGTACCAAGCGTATAGCTCGGGAGAGAGGAAGAAGGGTAGGAATATCGCCAACATAACTATGGCGAAATAGAGATCTGTGCGTTTCATATCGTTTATTTAATATAGGTATAGCAAAGATACGAAAAAAAGTTAAAAGAGCAAAGATGAAATGAGAAATGAGAAAAGTGGAAAGTGGAAGGGTGAGGTTCTATGTACTTCTATATGCTTCGATGTGGTAATATGCGATTACTTTCCGATGTCACAAAAACAACTTTAATCTGCTTTCTCATTTCACTCTCCTCTTTTATTGTCTTGACATGAAAAAGCCACCTATGAGTAGTACTTGACGTACGTCCCATTGGTGGCTTTGATTGAGAGGTATAGAATGAGCCTCCCCCCCCTTATCACAACAAATTACAGGCGGAGAAACCCTATGCCAAATCGCTCTACTGCTGCACGTTCCAACTCCTCGCGAACCGATGGATCGGCAATCGAGATAAGAAGCTTGGCACGCTCAGCAAGCGACTTATTGCGCAAGTAAACAATGCCATGCTCTGTGGCGATATACTGTGCCTGGAAACGAGTGGTTACAACACCGGCACCCTTGGTGAGGGTCGGGACAATCTTCGAGATGCCCTTGTTGGTGATTGATGGTAGTGCTATGAAACACTTACCACCCTCCGAGAGTGCTCCACCATACATGAAGTCGTGCTGACCGCCTACACCCGAGAAGATACGTTCACCTATAGAGTCGGCACATATCTGACCCGTGAGGTCCACCTCAATAGCCGAGTTCACGGCCATAACACGGGGGTTCTGACGGATGTTCTGCGGGTCGTTGGTCCATGCCACATCGCGGATGACAACGTCACGGTTGCCATCGAGGTAGTCGTATAGACGCTGACTACCAAGACAGAGGCATGCTACAGACTGTCCGGGGTAGATCTTTTTTAGCGAGTTGTCAATGATGCCCTTCTGAATAAGGGGCACTACGCCATCGGTCATCGCCTCGGTGTGAAGACCGAGGTGCTTATGGTCATGCAGCGCATCGAGTACAGCATTGGGAATACCACCCACGCCAATCTGTAGAGTAGCGCCATCGGGAATCTCCTGTGCGATATAGTTGCCTATGGCGCGCTCCACCTCATTAGGAATAACCGTAGGCACCTCAACCAGAGGCTCATCGCCACGCACCATGGCGTCAATCTTCGAGACATGGATGACAGGATCTCCAAAGGTGCGGGGCATATATTTATTTACCTGTGCGATGATTACCTTCGAGCACTCGGCGGCCGAGAAGGCGAGGTCGGCGGATATGCCATACGAGCAGTAGCCCTCCTCGTCGGGCTCCGATACGTTGAGGAGCGTAACATCAAGGGGTACCTGTCCCGAGCGGAAGAGGAAGGGTATCTCACCGAGGAAGGCGGGGATGGTCTGCGCCACACCCTCGTTAATCGCCTTGCGGAGGTTGTTGGCCACGAAGAAGCTCAAGGGCTCGAAAGAGTCACGCAGCTCGGCCTTGGCGTAGGGAGCATCGCTACGACCAATGGCAAAGGCCGTATATACCTTCACGCCACGTAGCTCGGGGGCACGGTCGGTCATGGCCTGCACCAACACCTCGGGGATAGAGGTCGAACCCTGAATAAATACAGAGTCGCCCGACTTGATAAGTTTCACGGCTTCAGCCGCTGATACTAACTTCATATCTTGTTGGTTTATAAGGGGCTGTCCTTGGCGGGCAGCCCCCTCGTTTATACTTTAATATTTGGAGGTTATCCTCTCAACCATTTGTTGTCGGGAGGGTTGCAGATGCGCACCTCTCACAACAAATTAATAATCCTGACTAAACAAACGCAAGCGCTTGTCGAGCTCATCGTACTGGTAATCCGAGATCATCGATACGCAACCACGCAAGCCCTCACGTGAGCTTCCCGTAGGTGCGAGGGTGATGGCCGAGATGCCGTAGTAGATAAGCTTGTTGATAAGCTGCTCACCCGTCATATCCTTGTATCCGAAGGTGAAGAAGAAACCATCGCTCACCTCCTTATCGCAATCCTTGTCATAGACAATGTGGAAGCCGTTCTTCACCATAATCTCCTTCACACGTGCTGCACGGCGTGCATACTCACGTGTGTGCTCCACGAAGTTCAGACGGCCATCTGATGCGGCGCGAAACATCGCAGCAAGGGCATACTGCGCAGAGTGGGGCACGCCCGACGACAAGACGTAGAGGATATTGAAGATGAAGTTGCGACGGAACTGTCCATCGTTGCCATAGCGCTTTGCAAAGCCCTCATAGCAGCGGTCTGCAAGCGAGGGATTAAGAGCCACCACTGCGATACGCTGACCTGCATAGGAGAACATCTTCGAGCCCGAGATAAGGTGCATGCAATGGTCCGTATAGCGAGCTACCGTAGGCTGATAGGGGGCCTCAAAGGGCTTCGAGCGATCCTCGCGGAAGTCCATATTGAGGTAGGCAAGGTCCTCAATGACGATGACATCGTATTTCGTAGCCATGCGACCGATAATCTCCAACTCCTCCTCGTTGAGGCACATCCACGATGGATTGTTAGGGTTAGAGTAGATCATACCGCTGATGCGTCCCGATGAGAGTATCTCCTCAAGCTTCTCCTCAAGCTTCTTGCCACGATAGTCGATGACGTCGAAAGACTCGAAGCGTATGCCCTGAACCTTGCACTGCATCTTCTGCACGGGGAACCCTGGGTCAATGAAGAGAATGGTATCTCTATCTTCGCGCATCTGCGAGAGAGCCATGAATGCTGCAAAGGCACCCTGCATAGAGCCTACCGTGGGCACAAAGCACATGGGAGGAATGTCGAGGTTGATGAAGGCCTTGGCAAAGCGCGATGCCTCGGTTGTGAGGGGCTCGATACCCGTAATCAAGGGGTACTTGGAACCTACGCCCGCGAGCAGCGCCTCATGCTCGGCCTCGATGCCTATTTGCTCGGCCGGAAGTCCGGGCTCACCAATCTCCATGCGGATATACTGAACGCCCGTCTTGGCCTCGATATCCTTCACTACGCTCACGAACTGGCGTATAGATGCTGCACCAAGCTCCTTGGCGTTGCGCAGACCATTGGCGATACAGATATTATCGACCGTCTGCTTATCTAATGGTCTATCCATTGTCTTGTTATTTTCTGATTGACTTTTCATATCCTGCGCGTACTGCTGCGAGATTCTTCTCGATGACCTCCTCGCCCTTGCGAGCAAAGATGCGACGTATGCCCGCTTCTATCTTCTCGAACTCGATATCGAGCATAGGTATGGCGGCACCCAGCAACACCATGTTGACTGCCTGCAAGGGGGCTCCGGCCTCCTTGGCAAGCTCCTCGACGTTGAGCGATACGCAGTGGGGTAGCGCCGCGAGGTGCTTGTTAAGCTCCTCCTGGTCGGGGTAGTTAGGGATATTTACAAAGGGCACATTTGAGGTTACTACCCAGCCATCTTTCTTTAAGTATGAGAGGTAGCGCAAAGCCTCCATGGGCTCCAACGAGATGATGATGTCGGCGCCGCCCTTGGCAATCAGATCCGAAGCAATAGGCTCGGTAGAGAGGCGCAGGTTACTCTGCACATCGCCACCACGTTGGCTCATGCCGTGTACCTCGGCCTGCTTGATGTTCCAACCTTCGGCCATGGCTGCCTCGCCAATAACCGTGGCAATCGACAAGATACCCTGTCCGCCGACGCCTGCCAAAATAATATCTTTTTTCATGATAGTTTTTCGTTTTTAGTCTGTTACCCTACTCTTTCTTTGCTGCTGCGCGCTCCTTGGCGTGACGCTTCGCTGTTTGGATACACTCGCGACGAGGTATGATGACCGATACACCATTATACTCAATCTCCTCGCGGATAGTGTTCTTTATCTCCTCCATATTCTTGGGCAGAGGCACTACGACACGTACATGGTCGGGGTGAACGCCCAAGCCACGGCATATATCCTCCAGCTTGCCTGTACCTGCCGAGTCCTGACCACCGGTCATACCCGTGGTAAGGTTATCCGAGATAACAACTACGACATTAGCTCGTGAGTTCACGCAGTCCAGAAGACCCGTCATGCCCGAGTGTGTGAATGTAGAGTCGCCGATAACAGCAAAGGCAGGGAACTGACCTGCATCTGCAGCACCCTTGGCCATGGTTATTGAGGCGCCCATCTCTACGCAGGCGTGCAGCGCCTGGAAAGGAGGCAATGCACCGAGAGTGTAACAGCCGATATCGCCGAAGATGCGAGGGTTCTCATACTCGGCGGCAACCTCATTCAACGCCTTGTACATATCTCTGTGGCCGCAACCCTGACACAAGGCAGGGGGACGTGCTACAACGATGTCGTCAGCCTCGAGGTTCTCCAGGGCCTCCATGCCCAGCGACTTGCGTACGCTGTCGGGGGTGAGCTCACCTACGCGGGGCAGATCACCTGTAAGACGACCCTTAACCGTTACTGTCGAGGGCACGATGCCGCGTACCATCTCCTCAACAACGGGCTGACCCTCCTCCATCACGAGAATCTCCTTGGCTCCATCCTCAACCATCTTCTCGATGAGAGCTACGGGAAGAGGATATTGCGATACCTTCAATACGCTACGCTCCTCACAGTTTGCGCAGTTTTCCATGTAGTAGTTGTAGGCGATACCTGTTGTGAGCACTGCGCGCTCGGGCTTTGTACCTTTGCGGTAGAAGTTGTATTTTGACTCGAGTGATGCCTTCATCAGGTCGTTCTGCTGCTCAAGAAGCTGTACGTATCGACGCTTTGCAAAGGCGGGCAACAAAATCCATGTGCGCACATCCTCCGGGCGGTTGATGTCGTTCTGCTTACGTGGAGTCTCCGTAACTTCGACTACGGCGCGCGAGTGGGCCATGCGCGTAGTTACACGCATCAATACGGGGAGTTTTACAGCCTCCGAGAGCTCGAAGGCTGCACGTGTCATTTCGTATGCCTCCTGCTGCGATGAGGGCTCGAAGATGGGCATCATGGCAAACTTGCCATAGAAGCGAGAGTCCTGCTCGTTCTGTGACGAGTGCATTGAGGGGTCGTCGGCAGCAACCACTACCAAGCCGCCATTGACACCTGTCATGGCCGAGTTAACAAAGGGGTCGGCAGCTACGTTCATACCCACGTGCTTCATGCATACCAGAGCGCGCTTGCCCATGTACGACATACCGAGAGCGCCCTCCATGGCAGTCTTCTCGTTAGTTGCCCAGCGGCAGAAAATCTTCTCTGCAGCCTCGCCGCGCTTTGCCTCACGCAGCTGAATGAACTCTGTAATTTCGGTTGAGGGAGTACCGGGGTAGGCATATACGCCCGACAGACCAGAATCAATGGCGGCCTGTGCAATCGCCTCGTCACCGAGAAGTAGTTTTCTCATATCGTTATTGTTTTAGGTTAAAATTATATTTCGTTTACAGGTGTAAGCATATGTGCGCTTATCATGTCAAAGATAATAAGATTTTTTTAGACTGCAAAATTTCTCTATGAGAAAAGCGAAAAATACAATTAACTCTCGCGGTTTGTCTTGTCTATGCCACAACCTGACAGATTATCTAACTTTTAAGACAGACTTTCTGAAACTCGTGGAGTTCTCCCAGTGGGTCAGAGAAAATTATCCCGATAAAGTCCCCCTAAATTAGAAAAATGGTGTTAATGTTTCTTACAATGTCCCCGCAGAGTGTTGTTTGTTTCGGAAATTATTTTTAATTTTGTAGTGCTATTGCTAAAATAGCAGACATATAGAAAGTGTTTTCGATATCCTAAAATGGAAATGTGGAAGTTTTCAAAACTGAAGGATGGCGAACAGCACTCATTTCTTGTATAGTTGTGTGTGACTATGCACTTATCTTGTGCATACCCCATACTATTCAAGTGTGGGGCATTGTATCGTTTATTTCAGTTTAGGTCTTTCCACAACCTCCATTTTGATAGACGAATCCATCTCCACACTTTCTTTTTATACGTTAACCCACCGCATAGGAGATGCTACGGTAATAGGTCTTGAAATCTAACATTTCAAAATTATATTACTATGAAAAAACTATTAACACTATTTGCCATTGCATTGGCAGTTATGGTATCATCGTGCAGTAAGTTTGATGATACAGCGATTTGGGATAAGCTCAACGAACAAGAAGAGACCCTCAACGACCACGAGAAGCGCATTGCTGCTCTTGAAGAGTTGTGTCGCCAGCTAAACACGAACATCGATGCTCTTCAGACTATTGTTGAGGCATTGGAGAAAAAGGATTATGTAACCAATGTGTCGCCTGTTCGTGAGGATGGCGAGATTGTAGGTTATACTATTTCATTTGCTAATAGCGATACTATTACTATCTATAATGGTGAGGATGGTAAAGACGGACAAAATGGCAAAGATGGTAAAGATGGTTACACACCACAGATTGGTATAATGAAGGATACTGATGGTATCTACTATTGGACTATTGACGGTGAGTGGTTGCTCGATGGCAAGGGTAATAAGATTAAGGCAGTTGGTGAGGATGGTCGTGATGGTCAAGACGGCACAAATGGTCAAGACGGTCAAGATGGAGAGGATGGTACTGATGGCCAAGATGGAGAGGATGGTACTGATGGCCGTGACGGTGTTGATGGTATAACTCCACGCTTGAAGATTGAGAATGACTATTGGTATGTATCCTACGATGAGGGTGCAACTTGGATTGAATTGGGTAGAGCAACTGGTGAGGATGGCGCAGATGGCGCAGATGGAAGCGACGGTGCTGACGGCAGTGATGGTAAGGATGGTGATAGCATATTCTCAAGCGTGACCCAAGATGATGAGTATGTATATTTCAACTTGGCAGATGGCACAATGATAACACTCCCAAAACACGACAAAGAGAATATTCAGTTTGAGGACTTACGGGTTAAAGCAATATGCTGTAAGAATTGGGATACTAACAACGACGGTGAGTTGTCTTATGCCGAGGCAGCAGCAGTAACTGATATAGGTACTATATTTAAGTGGAATAAAGATATTATTGCATTTACTGAATTTAAATACTTTACAGGACTTTCAAAAAATATAGATTGGGCATTTTCCAACTGTAGTAATTTGTGGAAAATCGCAATTAATAGTACAGTAGAGATTGGCTATAGTGCATTTAAAAATTGCATTAGCCTGACAAATATAATTATTGGGGATAATGTCACCTCTATTGGTAGTTATGCATTCCATGCTTGCGACTCGCTGACAAGTGTTACAATCGGCAATGGTGTTACTTCGATTGGAGATTATGCATTCTATGAATGCACCTCGCTGACAAGTGTAACCATTCCCGACAGCGTTATTTCGATTGGAGATTGGTCATTCCGTAAATGCACCTCGCTGACAAGTGTAACCATTCCCGATAGCGTTACTTCGATTGGTGATAGTGCATTCTATGATTGCAACTCGCTGGAATATGTATATTGTAAGCCAACAACTCCGCCAAGCGGAGGCTCAGATATGTTCAGCAATAATGCCTCGGGTAGAAAAATTTATGTGCCACGCAATTCATTGGATGCGTATAAGAGTGATATTTTTTGGAGTAGTTATGCTAATGCTATTGTTGGTTGTGATTTTGAATAGTAATATAAATTTTAAAGAAGAGAAACATTATGAATGCTAAAAATTTCAAGAGCCAACTAAAGGAACTTTATCCTAATAACGGTATTTCATTAGATGTAATTGACCAGTGGTGTGATATTGTGTTTAACCACTACCATATGTTTGAAGGTAAAGACCTATATGAAATATCAGAAATCCTTGGTTCATTAGCAATAGATGGAATAGATGAGCAAGTTATTGGACATTCTGCATCAATAATAGCATATAGTGAGGATGCGGAAATGAACACAGATAAAGGTTGTTGCACAGTATTTATGGCATACTCAAAGAGGAATAAAAAATAAATGTTTGGCAATCTATATTCTTCTAAACTTCGCACCCACGAGCAATTAAGTTCGTGGGTGGTTTGTTTTTATTATCCTCTCAACCTCTCCAACACCCTCTCAATATCCTCCACCGAATTTGTCATTGCTATACCCAACAACATCTAACGGATAGCATAACCAGACTCGAACTGCGGTCAGCAGAGCGAGAGCAGACGGTTGATAGTATGTGTTCACCAAAGGTGAGCAAGTGGGACACTTGCCACAAGCCTCCCTTCTCAGCGTTGCGATTAAGGTGAGAGCAGAACAAACTCGTTTGTTTTGCCAAGCCGCAGCAACGAAAAGAAACGAAGTGTACTTAAAGGGAGGTTTGGAGGGATTGTAAATATGACGGGAGTTGCGAAGCAAAGCTTCGCGAGCCCCTTTATACGCAAAAACGAGACCTTAAGCACCAACATAACACACCGGGCAGCACAACCAGACTCGAACTGCGTTCAGCAGAGCGAGAGCAATGGCAAGGTGAGCATACGACCATAGGTCGGAAAAGTGAATGGATAATACTGGGGGAGTTTACTCACCGAAGTATTATCCATTTGCTTTTCGATGTTGCGTAGCAATATGCTCACCGCAAAGTATTGCCGAGCCGCCACAGCGAGTGCGAGTCCCTTTGCCTGCACAAAACCCAAGGGACTCGAACGACTTTAGTCGTAGAGCCGATACCTAATAAAAAAAGCGCAGACCGAAGGTCGAGCAATAAATCACTATCATATCGGCTCAACCCCGACTAAAGTTCTAGCCCCTTGGCGTAGTTTTTAAGACGAATAGTCGTAGGCTACGTCTTTTTTTGTGCTTATGTGAGCTCGCTCAAACATATAAGCACAAAAAAAGACGAGCAACTTTTGTTGTTCGTCTTAAAAACCATGTGCGGATAAAGGGACTCGAACCCCCACGCCTCTCGGCATCAGATCCTAAGTCTGACGTGGCTACCAATTACACCATATCCGCAGGATCTTTGCTTTCATCACCATGCCTTGGTGAGGTTTTGCGCTGCAAAGGTAAAAAACTTTTTATAATAAACATCATTTTACTCTATTTTTATTTTATTTTTTATATTTTTGTCCGTATAAAGAGATATTATATGCCAAAGACCATCACCCTGCAGCTCTCGCCCAAGCAGGCTGCCGATGAAAAGTTTTATATTGCCCGTGCTGCTGAGCGCCTCGGTATCAAGCAGAGCGATATCGCCTTGGCGCGTGTCGTGAAGCGCTCCATAGATGCTCGCCAGCGCATGGCCAAGGTAAACCTTTCGCTCGAGATATATATTGACAAGGAGCCGCAGCCCGCACCTTTGCACTTCGACTACCCCATGGTGGAGCGCGGTGTAGAGGTTGTCGTCGTAGGTTCGGGTCCTGCGGGACTCTTCGCCTCGCTGCGACTTATAGAGCTTGGCTATCGCCCCATACTTCTCGAGCGTGGTAAGTCGGTGCTCTCGCGTAAGCACGACATTGCGCAGATAAACCGAGGGGGCGATATCAACCCCGACTCGAACTATGCCTTTGGTGAGGGTGGCGCCGGCACCTTCTCGGATGGTAAGCTCTTCACGCGCAGCAAGAAGCGCGGCGACTATAATAAGGCATTGCAGACTCTTGTGTGGCATGGTGCTAACCCCGCAATCCTCTATGAGGCACATCCCCATATCGGTACGGATAAGCTGCCGCGTATCATCTCGAACATCTGTAATACCATCACCGAGCATGGCGGCAAGGTGCTCTTCGAGAGCCGTGTCTCGGGCTTCGTTATCAAGCGTGGCCGCATCACGGGAGTGAAGGTTGGTGACATGACGATTGAGGGTGCTGCCGTGGTGCTTGCCACAGGTCACTCGGCGCGCGATATATATGAGATGCTCTATGCCTCGAATATCGCTATCGAGGCCAAGCCCTTTGCTATGGGTGTGCGTATCGAGCACCCGCAGCGACTTATCGACAGCATACAATATCACCGCGAGGAGCGCGGTGAGTGGCTCCCCGCGGCAAGCTACTCGCTTGTGAGCCAGGAGGCCGGGCGTGGCGTTTACTCCTTCTGCATGTGCCCCGGAGGATTTATCGTGCCGGCTATGACCAATACTTCACAGTCGGTGGTTAATGGCATGTCGCCCAGTGGCCGTAACTCGGCCTTCGCTAACTCGGGCCTTGTCACGGAGGTGCGCCTTGAGGACTTCTCCCATCTGCGTGAGAAGTGGGGCGAGCTTGCCGGCTTGCGCTACCAGCAGCAGTTTGAGGAGCTGGCGCGCCTACATAGCGGTGATCGTCAGGTAGCTCCTGCGCAGCGCGTTTCGGACTTCGTTAAGGGTCGCGACTCACGTACCTTACCACGCACATCATATATCCCGGGCCTCACGCCTTCGCGCCTCGATGAGTGGATGCCCGAGGTTATCGCCTCGCGTCTGCGCAGCGGTATCGCTACGTTTGATCGCAAGATGCATGGCTTCAACTCTGCCGAGGCTATTGTTGTGGGCGTGGAGTCGCGCACCTCTACGCCTGTGCGCATTCCACGTGACCCCGAGAGCCTAATGCATACGCAGGTGGAGGGTCTCTTCCCTGCGGGTGAGGGCGCTGGATATGCCGGAGGCATCGTCTCGGCAGCCCTGGATGGTGAGCGTGTGGCCGATGCTGTGGTGCGCTATTGTAGGGCACATAACTTCTAACGGATGTCCACCCTCACGATAATACTTACCCTCGCAAGCTACGTCGTGCTACTCTTTGTTGTGGCATGGCGCGTGTCGCGACGTATTCCCGAGTCGAGTTTCTTCACAGGGGGGCGAACAACGCCTCGCCTGGTGGCAGCTATAGCCATGGTCGGCGCCGCCATGTCGGGTGTAACATATATTTCGGTGCCGGGTACGGTGCAGATGGATAGCTTCAGCTACTTGCAGACAACCTTGGGTTTTATCGTGGGATATATCGTTATAGCCTACCTACTTATACCTATATACTATAAACTTGGTGTGGTGTCGTTATATGAGTACCTCGACCACCGCTTCGATATCGTGGCACATCGTACGGGGGCATGGTTCTTCTTCCTATCCAAGAGCCTCGCCGCCTCGCTACGTGCCTATGTTATCTGTGTGGTGCTGCAGGGGTTGCTTTTTGAGCGCTATGGCATCCCTTTTGTGGTGAATGCTACGCTTATGATGACGCTCGTATGGCTCTATACGAGACGTGGCGGCGTGAAGTCGGTAGTATGGGTAGAGATGCTTAAGAGCATAATCATGGTGTGTAGCATACTCTTTGCCGTGGTCTATATCATACGTGCCCTTGATATGAGTGCTGTGGAGGCCGCCTCGGTCATTGCTGATAGCCGCTACTCGCAGATATTCTTCTTTGACGACATCTTGGATAGACGCTATTTTTGGAAGCAGTTCATTGCGGGCATCTTCCTTGTTGTGGCAATGACGGGCCTCGATCAGGATATGATGCAGACGGTATTGTCGTGCAGAAATAGACGCGATGCGCAACGAAGCATGATGCACTCGATAGCTATTCAGGTTGTGGTTATCGCCCTCTTTCTATGCCTCGGTGCACTGCTATATATCTATGCCGACAGTCGCAATATCGTTGTGGAGCGTGGCGATGACCTCTTCGGCTATGTCGCCACATCGTGTGGCCTCCCCACAGTTGTGGGTGTACTCTTCTTGTTGGGACTTGTTGCCTCGACATACTCCTCTGCGGGCTCGGCACTTACCGCCCTTACAACCTCCTTCACGCTCGATATCATGCGCGGTAGCCGTAACCTTGACGAAGCGCATCTGACACGTCGTCGCCGAGGTGTGCATCTCTTTGTGACTCTCCTTATGTTGCTCCTTGTCCTTGTCTTTGAGCATTGGAGCACAGCAGGTGTTATAACGCTTATTTTTACCATGGCGAGCTATACCTATGGGCCTCTGCTCGGACTCTTTGCCTTTGGTCTTATGTCGAAACGTGTGGTGCGTAGCAGCGCTGTGCCCCTTATTTCTGTTGCCGCGCCTGTGATGTGTTATATTCTCGCTTCTCACTCCGAGGTGTGGCTTGGTGGATATAACTTCAGCTACGAGATTCTTATCCTAAATGGTGCGCTCACGATGCTTGGGCTCTATATTTTTTCGCGTCCCAAGAAATAAGTGTATAGTGCAGATTGATAATATGTTATAACGCTCTTATAGTATAGTTGTGCTCTGCTGTCCGAAAAATATTTCGAAATTTATTTGGTAGATTCAAATAGTTGTTGTACTTTTGTCCTTTGGAGAGGTGGCAGAGTGGTCGATTGCGGCGGTCTTGAAAACCGTTGAGCTGCGAGGCTCCGGGGGTTCGAATCCCTCCCTCTCCGCAAAGACCAACGAAGCAAGAAGGTGTCGAGCAATCGACACCTTTTGTTTTATATCCCTACGACTCAAGCTTGCTTGTGGTCGGAGGTATAAAAAACAAAGTGGTTGATTTATCAACTTTTTGCGGAGTGCAGGTCTTTGCATGGGCCCCTGCGGCGAGCAGAAGGGAAAGGCGTAAAGCGGAGCAGACTTGTCTGCGCAGTAGCCAATCCCTCCCTCTCCGCTGAATGATACAGGGCAGACGACTTTTAAGTCGTCTGTTTTGTTTTTAGACTATGTGCGAGTTATGCCATATTGATTTTTTTGAATTTTTAAGATAAATGCTGGCGAGAAAAGAAGAATGAGCATCTTTCTCTTTTCGTCAGCATCTTTTTTGGCTACCGTCAAAGCAAAAAACAAGTTTAGTCCGTTTTGGGTATATAACCAATGGAGTTAACTAAACTTGTACTATTGTCAGAACATTATTAATTAACCCATCTTGCCTGTAAGGTAGGCTTTGGTGCGTTCGTCTGATGGGTTGGTGAACATAGTTTCGGTGTCGCCATATTCAATAAGTTCGCCCAAGTACATAAACATCGCCTTCGATGATATTCGTCTTGCCTGTCCCATATTGTGCGTCACGATGAGGATTGTAACCTCCTTCTGCAACTCCAATAGCAACTCCTCAATATGCTTTGTCGCAATGGGGTCGAGTGCCGATGTCGGCTCATCCATCAACAGCACATCGGGCTTCATTGCCAAGGCACGGGCGATACATAGACGCTGCTGCTGACCACCCGAGAGGAATGTACCCTTCTTGTTCAGCACATCTTTGACTTCATCCCAAAGGGCAACGCTACGCAAGCAACGCTCAACGGTTGCATCTTTTTCCGCTTTGGAGAGCTTGATGCCGTTCAATGCAAAACCCGAAAGCACATTGTCGTAGATGCTCATCGTTGGGAATGGTGCAGGGCGCTGGAAGACCATACCCACACGACGACGCACATCGATAGGCTCCATCGCAAGGATATTTTCGCCATTAAGCAGGATTTCACCATCAACACGGATATTTTGGTAAAGGTTGTGCATAAGGTTTACGGCACGCAGAAGTGTCGATTTACCACAGCCAGAAGGCCCCATAATCGCCGTGATTGTATTTCGCTC
>JAZNFC010000040.1:0-4838 GCA_045588935.1 Alistipes sp.
GAATCTCATATCCTCCACAATGAGGCTGAATAAAAAGTAAAATAGTCATCTACTTTTTATTCAGCCCTCTTGTTTCTCGGTTTTCGCCTGTGTCTATCCGCGCCTTTTTATATTTGTGCGCCTTGTAATCTCCTTTGAAGAGTGATGGGAGATATGTGGTTTACATATTAATAAGGCTCGCAATACGCTCTAACCATACTCTGTCCGTATGGTCGAAGGTGGCGAGGTGCTCGCTATCAATATCCAATACTGCTACAATCTCGTCATCCTTTCGTATAGGTACGACTATCTCGCTCTTCGATGCCGAGCTGCAAGCAATATGTCCGGGGAAGAGCTCTACATCCTCGACTACGACCGTCTCGCCGCGCTGCCATGCCTTACCACATACGCCCTTGCCGTAGGCTATGCGTGTGCAGGCAACGGGCCCTTGAAAGCATCCGAGCACAAGCTCACCATCCACAACGCGATAGATGCCTGTCCACCAGAAGTTGAAGGTGTGGTGTATCATGGCTATGATATTTGCCGTGCGTGCAAGAGCATCCTCCTCATATCGTGTTAGCTCCACAGCCTGACGATAGAGCAGCTCATACTTTGCATCCTTGCCTCCATTTGCAATCATTAACTCTTCTGCCATAGTGATATTAAAATAGGACTGTCGAAACGTGAACGTCGGACAGCCCTATGTTTTCTTTTGTATTGATTTTATAAGAGTCTATTTGTGCGCTCGTCGGGGAAGATGACCTTTGGCTGGAAGCTCTTGGCCTCCTCGAACTCCATAAAGCCGTAGCCCATGATTATGACGATGTCGCCCACGGCAGTCTTGCGTGCTGCTGCGCCATTGAGGCAGATGCAGCCGCTACCGCGCTCACCCTTAATTACATAGGTCTCGATGCGCTCGCCATTGTTGTTATTGACAATCTGCACCTTCTCGCCCTCGATAAGTCCTGCGGCATCCATCAGTTCCTCGTCGATGGTGATGCTGCCCACGTAGTTGAGGTTGGCCTCCGTGACACGCACGCGGTGAATCTTCGATTTAAGTCTCTCGATATACATAGCTTGGGTTGTTTCTCGTTACTTGATCTTGATGTTGTCGATAAGGCGTATCTCGCCGGCCTGCACGGCGCAACATCCCTGTATGCGCTCTGCATCACTCCACTTCTCGACCTTCTGCATTGTGCGAGCATCTACGGCCTCGAAGTATATAGTCTTGAGCAGGGGGTTGGAGTCGATGGTTGTCACAACCCATGCAGTAAGCTCTGCGGGGCTCATCGTGGCCATCTTCTCGGCGCACTGCTTAATCGTTGCGTAGATATGAGGTGCCGCCTTGCGGTGCTCGGGTGTGAGGAGCTCGTTGCGCGACGATAGTGCGAGGCCATCCTCGCCACGTACAATGGCACACTCCACGATATTGATATCGATATTAAGCTGCTCAACCATAGCCTTAATCACGGCAATCTGCTGAAAGTCCTTCTCGCCGAAGTAGGCACGTGCGGGCTGCACAAGGTCAAACAGACGGCTTACGACCTGTGCCACACCATTGAAGTGGCCGGGACGTGTGGCGCCCTCCATAACCTTATCTACCATGCCAAAGTCGAACTGACGTGTGTCGGGCTCGGGGTATATATCCTCCACCGAGGGCATAAAGACGATGTCGGCACCTGCCGCCTCAAGGATGGCGCAGTCGGCCTCGGGTGTGCGAGGGTAGTTCTTGAGGTCGTTCTTATCGTTAAACTGCGTGGGGTTTACAAAGACGCTCACCACGACGGTGTCGTTCTCTCTGCGTGCACGCTCCACGAGTGAGCGGTGTCCACGATGTAGTGCTCCCATTGTGGGAACGAAGCCTACGCCCTCTTTGGGGCAGTTGGCCAATGCTGCCTTAAGGTCAGCTACTCTGTTTACAACAATCATATCCTTCTTTAGAATAATGTGCGACAAAGTTACAAACTTCTATGAAGATAACAAGAGTTATATTGTAAAAAGTGCGTTATCGAGTGTAAAAGTTATCATCTATCCTGTTTTGGGAGCTCTGCAATGGGGTGATACTGCCCCTCGTGCAGTGCATAGCTGAAGGTTTGAAGTCCGTTTGTGATGACGATATAGGGTGCTCGGATGATGGAGTTGTAGCGCACCGCCTGTGCCAGGACCTCGCCGCAGAGCTTCACCCCCGGCTCCTTGCACTCGACCACAATACGCGGAGAGCAGCTATTATCCATAGCCACGATGTCGGCGCGCTGTGACATGCTGTTGATATTTACGGGGTACTCCTCGACAATCTGCTGCGGCAGAAATCCACACTCTGTGATAAGGTATTCCACGACATGTCGGCGCACCCACTCCTCTGGAGTGAGTACCAGCCAGCGACCACGCACCGCATCGAAGACCTCGGTTTGTCCCGAGCGGTTGCGACGCGCACGCAGATGTATGGGCGGGTAGTTAAGTGTGGGGTAGTCCATTTCCAAAAAATATCATTACCTTTGTCCCTGCAAAGATATATAAAATTATGGAAAAACGATATAACGTAGATGTCGAGGAGCGTGTGATACGTGCACGCCGCTACTTCGAGAGTGGGTATAACTGTGCGCAGGCCGTGGTCATGGCCTTTGATGATGTTATGGGCGAGAGCCCCGAGCGTCTGGCGCAATTCGTTGCTCCCTTTGGTGGCGGTATGGGTCGTATGCGTGAGGTGTGTGGCACGGTGTCGGGCATGTCCTTTGTTGCGGGAGCCCTCTCGCCCTCCTCTGACCCGAAGAATATGGAGGAGCGTAAGAATAACTACGCTCTTGTTCAGCACTTTGCCGAGCAGTTCCGCGCGGAGAATGGGGATATTGTCTGCCGTCGTCTGTTGGGCCTTGAGCCTATGGCGGAGCGCGCCGAGACGCCCATGCCCTCGCAGCGCACGGCAGAGTATTACAAGAAGCGCCCCTGCGTGGAGTATGTGGCTACGGCGGCGCGCATCGTTGCGGAGCATATCCTCAATATGGAGCGATAGCCCACAGCCGAGATATATGCCATAATAGGGCTTGACACAACCTCTTAATATAGCTTGATATACTCATAGCTGTTGCCCACGGCCTTGAGGTAGCGCTCGAATGCCTCGCGCGCGATGACTACCGTGAAGCGGTTGTCGTTGGGGTGGAAACTCAACGACGCCTGCTCGCGCAGCGTCTCATCGAGGAAGAGGTGCACATGGTTCTCCTCGTCGTTGATAAGGCCAAAGGGCGATACCGAGCCGGGCTTCAGGCCGAGCCACTTCAACATCCTCTCCTCCGAGGCAAATGAGAGCTTGCCCTGATGGAGTATATGCTCAAGGTCGTGTATCGCCATCGACTGCTCCGAGTCGAAGACTACAAGATAGTGGCGGTTGCCCTTATGGTTGCGGAAGAAGAGGTTCTTGCAGTGCTTCGACCCATCCTTGCGCCAATATTGACGTGCTATCTCTATTGTGGGAGCCTCGGGGTGCTCATACCACGAGTACTCGATGCTGTGGCTTGTGAGCCACTCAAATACCTTATCTCTACGTTCCATAGTGCAAAGATATATTTTTTTTCGGCAAAGAGTTTTGAATGCTCGAAGAATATCCGTATATTTGTGAATTAAAGAGGAGAAACTTAAAAACGATAATAGTATGGACTTAAAGCTTATAAATGAGAAATTTGAGAGCCACTTCGGTTGCCGTGGTCAGCTCTTTACCTCGCCGGGTCGTATCAACCTTATAGGCGAGCATACCGACTATAACGGAGGCTTTGTCTTCCCCGGAGCCATCGACAAGGCTATGGTTGCCGAGATTAAGCCTAATGGCACAGACCGCGTGCGCGCCTATGCTGTGGATCTCGATGCCTATGCCGAGTTTGGCCTTAAGGAGGAGGATGCACCCGCAGAGGCATGGGCACGCTACATCTTCGGTGTATGTCGCGAGATAGAGAAGCGTGGTGGTAAGATTGGAGGCTTCGATACCGCCTTCTCGGGCGATGTGCCCCTCGGTGCAGGCATGAGCTCATCGGCAGCCCTCGAGTCAACCTTTGCCAATGCTCTCAATGAGCTCTTCTCGCTCGGCATCGACCGCTTTGAGCTTGCCCGCATAGGACAATCTACCGAGCATAACTACTGCGGTGTGAAGTGCGGCATCATGGATCAGTTTGCCTCTGTCTTTGGCAAGGCGGGACACCTCATGCGCCTCGACTGTCGCTCTATGGAGTTTGAGTACTTCCCCTTCGATCCCGAGCAGCATGGCTATAAGCTTGTTTTGCTCGACTCTGTGGTTAAGCATGAGCTTGTAGGCTCACCCTATAACGACCGTCGCGCATCATGTGAGCGTGTGGCTGCAGCCCTTGGTCAGGAGTTTCTGCGCGGAGCTACGATGGAGCAGCTGGAGGCAGTAAAAGAGAATATCTCCGAGGAGGACTACAAGCGCGCACGCTATGTCATTGGCGAGGAGCAGCGCGTGATGGATGTCTGCGAGGCGCTCAAGCGCAACGACTACGAGACCGTAGGTGCACGCATGTATGAGACGCACTGGGGTATGTCCAAGGATTATGAGGTGTCATGTGAGGAGCTCGACTTCCTGGCTACCGTAGCCAAGGAGTGTGGTGTTACAGGCTCACGCATCATGGGTGGCGGCTTTGGAGGCTGCACTATCAACCTCGTAAAGAGTGAGCTTTACGACGCCTTTATTGCCACTGCATCTGCGAAGTTCGCCGAGAAGTATGGACATGCACCAAAGGTGTATTCGGTGGTTATATCTGATGGAGCACGCTCTTTGTAATTTGTTGTGATAAGGGGTCATCTACTTCCGCTAACGAATTATCTCGTCAATGGGCAGTACGCCCAAGTACAGCCCA